>JAPOUU010000084.1 GCA_026708505.1 Hyphomicrobiales bacterium
CTCCCAATCTCTTCGAGCCGGTCAAGCGGGAGAAGCGCATCCTCTACGAGGAGCGCAAGGCGATTCCGCAGGTAGTGCTGTCGACGGAGAGCGAGCGCATCGCCGAGGGCGAAACGGCGGTGATCAGGGGACTCATCGGCAAGACGCTTGCACAAGACGCCGAAGTTCATCTGACGGTGCATTCGAACAGCACGGCGACGCACGGCCCGAACGGGGACTTCACCCTGGGCCACAGGGTTTTCGAAGGGGAGACGCCTGCAACGGGAGAAGCGACAACCGGGGCGGCGGATTGTCCCGCTTCGCCGTGCATCGTGTTATTGCCGGCGGGCGCGACGATGTTTGAAGTTGCGCTTGATGCGCTGGCCGACGAAACCAACGAGGCGGACGAATATGTCTATCTGCATGTGGACGTTCCCGATGCGCATGCGAAAGAGTTGCGTCCGAGCGGCGTGCTTCGAGTGACAATCGGCGCGCACGACAACACGATTGCGTTCGCCGCGAACACGCCGACGGTGATAGAGGAGAGAGACGGCACGGCGGAAGTGGTCATTGACGTCAATCTGCCCTCGCCGACGCCGGTGGTGCTGAACATCGAAGCGGTGGGCGGAACGGCGACGGAGGAAGACTACATCCTTCCCTCAAGCGTGACGATACCGACGGGACAATCGAGGGGCATGTTCATGCTGGAGAGCGCCGATGACGAAGTCGGAGAAGGCGACGAGACGATTCTTCTGGGGCTTACGGCGGCGAGGGCGTTGCCCGAGGGCTGGGTGCTGCAGGAATCGGTGACCCACAGGGTGACCATCATGGACGACGACCTCGCCATCGGGTTTGCCGCCACCGAACTCGAGGAGGCGGAGCCCGCTTCGGGCACGAAGACGTTCACCGTCGCGGTGGAGCTGACGGTGTCTCCCGAAGAAGATGTCACCGTCCCCGTCACGGTTGCAGAAGATTCGAAGGGCTTTGTTCCCGCGGATGTCAGCTACACGCCGACCGAACTGACCTTCGAGGCGGGCACAACGGAACTCTCGCAGGACATCACCTTCACCGTCCATGACGACGCGTCCGGGGAAGCGGACGAGGTTGTCGAGTTCCTGATTAATGAACATGCTTCTTACAGAACAACGGGCGGAAACGACTTTTCCATCGGAGAAGAATCCGGATCCTTCACGCTGACCATTCCCGCCAACGACAACATCGTCCGGATGGGAACGCTCACGGGCAATTCGTTCGAGGAGGGCGAGTCCTTGAGTTTAAATTTGAGGACATCTTCCGACAACAGCTCCCATCCGGCGCCGGACGGCGGACTGCCGGTTAGAGTGACGGTCACGCTGCAGGAGGATCATTGTCCGGGAGAAGGCGTTATGTCGCAGTCTTGCGAAAGCGACCGGCAAAGCCCCGAAGAGGGCGAGGATGTTTCCTTCACCGAAGAGCAGGTAATTCCCGCCGGACAAACAAGCGTCGCCTTCAACATTGATGTCGTGAACGACGCCGCGGGGGAACTTGCCGAAAGTTTCGTGATCACCGTCAACGAAGGCGCTAATTTCCCGTCCGTCTGGGGAAGCGTAGCCGACGATTCCGCCACTTTCACCATTCCCGCTAACGACAACACGATAGGTTTTGCGCTGCCCGCCAGCCGCGTCATTGAGGACGTCAGCGGCGGCGTGCATAACATTGCAGTGGATGCGGTTCTGCCCCTGCCGACATCGGCGCAACCCGTCACGTTCAACATTGAAACAAACGGGACGGCAAACGAAGGAACGGACTATTCCCTGTCGGCTAAAACGGTTACCGTCAACGCCGGCATGGAAAGTGTGAACATTCCCGTCACCATCACCAACGACTCTGTCGGCGACCCCAACGAGACCATCGAATTGACGTTGTCGCCGGCATCTGGCGCAAGCCTGCCGGCGGGATGGTCGCCCGGCACGGCGACCCACACCGTCACCATCGTGGACGACGAGACACCAAGCGGCGCATTTTCGTTTGCGGGCGCGGGTCCCATCGTGCCGGAGCCGGAGGACTTCGACCCGCCGACCGACTTTACGGTCGAGATTAACGCCGTCGGACGCCTGCCGAGCAACGCCCTCAGCCTCGTTGTCGCCGTGGACAGGACGAACACGACGGCGTCGGCAAACGACTATTCCGTCGTGCAGACGCTTTCGAACATTACGGTCGATAGCACGACGGTTGTCGGCGGCGTGTTGTCGCTCGACTTCTCCGTCACGGACGACAGCATCGAAGAAGGGGACGAGCTAATTGTCCTTACGCTTCCGAGCAACCAGCCCGGCCTTGCGGGAACGGGCTGGTCGGTGGATGCCACCGGCCTGACGACCTACACCGTCACCATTCCCGCCAACGACCTTCCGACCACAAGTTCCGTCCAATTCGGCGGAATTCCGACCTCGCACATCGTCGCCTTCTCCGAGACGAGGGCGACCTTGAGCGAAGACGGCAGGGAGTCCGCAACCGTCCAACTCACCATCACGCCCGTGCCGGATGCGGAAACCAACGTCCCCATCCTCGTTACGGGCGACGAGAACGCCTACTCTCTTGCCGTCAGCAGCCCGTCGAGAGGTGTGCGTTATGCCAACGACACGGTGACCTTCCCCTCCAACGAAGGCACGGCCATCTTCACCGTCATCCCGAGGAACGATGAAGACGCCGACGACGAACTTGTCACCGTGACCATCGGAGGCAGCCTGGACCTGAACTACTTCCACGGCGAGAACCGGAGCTGGCGCGTAACGATTGACGACACCGACCCGCCGAACAACGCCGCCCTTGCGCCCGCCGAAGGCCAGGACACCGCGAACGAAGGCGACACGTTGAACATACCGGTGCAACTCAGCAAGAACACCGCCGCGGACCTCACCTTCAATTGGACGGCCGCGCCCGCGGGAGAGGTGGACGCATCAAGCGGAACGGTCACCGTCAAGGCCGGCGGCGATTCCGCCATCCTGCCGGTCAGCGTCCGGTCGGACGACGACCCGGAGCTTGATAAAGAAATTACCGTCACACTGAGCGACGGCAACACCACCGACGACTATGATGTTCGTTCCGGCGGGAGCACGCACAGATTCACCGTTCCCGCCAATGACAATCTTGTGGGCTTCGCGGAGATTGCGGGACAGACGGGAAACCTGGGGGAAACGGGCGCGAACGTCACCAGAGACGTGCGCGTGCGCGTTAAGGAGCCTCTCCAAAGCGCAACCAACATCTCTCTCGCCCTTTCCGGAACGGCGGGTTTGGGCACGGACTACACCCTTGCGGTCCGCTCCCCGGCGACGGCGGCTTACGCCAACGGCACGCTCACGCTTCCCGCAAACGAAGAAAATATCGATCTGACCGTAACCGCAATCAATAACGCCGACGACTTTGCCGACGAAGACATTGTCTTCACCCTGGGCGATCCGGAGGGCAACCTGCCGGAGGGCTGGGCGATTAACACCGCCGGCAACGCCCACATCCACACGCTCACGATTACCGACGACGACAGCCCCGCCGCCAACACCATGGGCTTTGCAACCAACAGCATCATCACCGAAGAGACCGTTGCCAACGATTCATGCGCTTCCCTCACAACCGGGCCAAAAAATTGCATCGCGGTCGTCTACCAAATCAATCCGGGCATCAGTGACAGCAATGTCAAAGGAACGCTCGCTCTCACGGCGAGCGACGGCAGCGCGGCCGACACCGGCGACATCTTCATCACCTCCGACGACGACAACGTCCCCGCGCACACCGTTGATTTGGTTTACGCCAACTCCGACGGCAGTTCCGGCTCGACCGAAAAAACCATTTATATCCATCTAGCGGACGACGGCGTTCCCGAAAACACGGAAGTCTATACGCTGACCGCCTCGAGCCCGCCGAGCAGCCATACGCTTGTCAATCCGGCCTTTACGATCACGGTCACGGACGACGACATCGCGACCGTCGGCTTCAAAGAGACGGCAGGCACCGGCATGGAATCGACAAGCGACTCCTCGATGTTCGAGATAGAGCTCTCCACTCCCGCTCCCGCAGGCGGACTTAATTTGAATCTTGCGCTCGACAACACGACAAGCTCGCCGGTTTACGACATTGTCACGGCCGATGCATCGAAGGGAAGCTACACGCAAAGCAGCGGCGCCCTCACTATTAATGGAGGGGAAACGTCCGTCGCCTTCTCCGGTTCACAGACGGCCGATAACGACCGCCTCAACAACAGATACGTCTTTACGCTCGGGGAGGGGGCGAGTTTTCCGGAAAGGTGGGTGATTAATGCGAGCAAGGACACGCACACGGCCACCTTCACAGACACGTCCCCCCTCGCCCGCACAATCGGCTGGGAGGAGACGGACGTCACGGTGCAGGAGAACGACGGGAGCGTCACCATCCACCTGAAACTAACGGACGGAGCGATCAATGCTCCCTTCACGTCCGCGATTCCGGCGTTCAACTTCACGGCCGGCGCATCAAGTGCCGCCGACTTTACGATCGATATCGCCGATGCAGGTTCCTGGACGGCCGGCACCGGCGCGGTTGCGCTCGCGGCGGGCAGAAGTTACGAAGACGGGCTCGTCGGCGTCCGCTTCGACATCACGGACGACATTTTCGAAGAAGGCACGCAGGTCCACACTTTCACCATCGCGGGAACCCTCCCTTCGGGCTGGGAAGTGGATGATGACAACAAGACCCTCACACTCACGGTTTCGGACGACGACATTCCGCGCGAGGGCGGCAACACCATCGAGTTCACCGCCACTGCCGGAAACATCAACGAGGTCAACCGGCAAACAGCCGCGACGCGGGTCGCCATCGACCGTCCCAACAAGGCCCAGATGAAGTTCCTGCTCACCGCGGGTCCCCCGATCGAAGGCGCCGCGGCGTCTGACGCGGATTACGGACTGACGGTCGCTTCCCCCGCCGCCTATGACGCGGCGACCGGCATCGTCACCCTTCCGGCGGGAGCGACCGGGTTTGACGTCTCCATCGCGGCCAAGTCGGATGCGGAGGATGATGATTTCGAGATGGTCGTTGTCACGCTTTCGGAGAACAGCGACGCCATGCTTCCCGACGGCTGGCGCATCGGGGAAAAGAACAGCTTCACCGTGACCATCTTCGACAGCGTGGCCCGTCCCGCGGTGACCCTTTCGAAATGGACGCGCGACGGCAAGGACGAAGGCCGGTTTGCGGAACTGTCCTCGACGACCGAAGAAGGCGGCACGGCGGTCGGCGCCGTTTACCTGACCCAGACCGGTCCCACGCCCGGCGGAATCCCCCTCGTTCTCACCGTTGAGGCGGGACACGAGGACGATGTCACCATCACGGATTACGGCGACAGTCGCTCCGCCGTGTCCCCGGGCGCGAAAACAGGGACGTATAATTTCTTTATGAGGGGCGGCGTGCTCTACACCGGACCGAACCGTGCGGCGCTCTTCAACATCAATGTCGTGGATGACAACATGAACGAGCCCGTCGAGGTTATCGACATCTCCGTTTCCAAGGGCGAAAACTTTCCCGACGGCTGGACGCTGCGCGACGACGTCGTCTACCGCCTCACCGTTCCGCTTGACGCAAGCGAAAGCGGCGGCGAGGTCGGTTTCGCCGCGGAGAGTCCGTCCGTCAACCGCGGGGTCCTGATAGAAGGCCAGCGCGTCGAACGCGTCCTTGAAGCGTCCGTTCCCGCGCCCAGAGGCGGACTCACGGTGGAGTGGAGCGCGGAACTTGCGGCCGGCGCGGACGCAAGCAGCGTAATCTCGCCGACCTCCGGCACCGTTACCATCTCCGAAGGGCGCCGCCGCGCCGCGTTCTCCTTCGATATTGCCGACAACCAGACTGCCACTTCGGACAGTTTTGACGTCTTCTTCTCGCTAACGGGCGACAATCTGCCGGGCGGGTGGAGCGCATTGATCGACGCCCATAGCGCGACCATCACGGACGACGACCTTCCGCGCACCATCGGCGGCAACACCATCGAGTTCGCGCACGCCGCCGCCAACGTCAACGAGCAGGACGCGCAGAGCACGGCGACGAAAGTCCTTATCGACCGTCCCCACAGGGCGGAGATGAAGCTGCTGCTCACGGCGGAGGCGCCCGCGAGCGGTTCCGCGGCGCAGAGCGGCGACTACACCTTCACCGTCCGCTCGCCCGCGAATTACGACGCCGGCACCGGCATCCTCACCCTCCCCGCGGAAACGAGCGAGTTTGAAGTGGAAGTTACCGCGGTTGCGGATTCGGACGATGATGATTTCGAAGCCGTTGCACTCACCCTGAAAGAGAGCGCGGACATGAACACCGGCGCGCAACTGCCGGAAGGCTGGCGCATCGGGGAGCGCTCCACCTTCACCGTGACCATCCTGGACGAGGACGGATCCGCTCCACGCCCCACGGCGACCCTTTCGGAATGGCTTCGCACCGGTCCGGGCAAGGGCCGGTATGCGCAATTGTCCTCGACGACGGCGGAGGGCGGCACGGCGCCGGCCGCGATAGTGCTCACCGAAACCAGCCCCGCTCCCGACGGGTTGAACTTCGTGCTGAAGGTCGAGGAAGGATACGAAAACGATGTCATACTCACGGACTTCGGGGACGGACGCTCGACTCTCGTTCCGACACGCGTCCGGGGGGAATATCTTTTCCACATGACGGGCGTTGCGGGGAACCTCGCCGCCGTCTTTAATGTTGATGTTGTGGACGATGACGAGAACGAACCGATCGAGGTTGTCGACATCTCCGTTTCCAGGGGCGCGAATTTCCCGTCCGACTGGACCCTGCGCGAGGACGTCTCCTACCGTCTCACCATTCCGCGCGACACGGCCGATGCGGGCGGCACGATCGGCTTTGCCGAGAGCGCGTCCACGGTTGTGGAGGGGCAAAGCGGCGTGGTGCGTGTCGTGGAAGCGTCCGCGCCCGTTCCGATTGATGTCACCCTCAATTGGGTAGCGACGGTCGCAACCATCCCGCCGAGCGGCACGCCGCCTGCGATCGGGGACGTGATTTCCGAAACGCCCGCTCCGCTCACCGTTTACAAGGGTTACCGCCGCACCGAATTTTCCTTTGATGCCACCGACAATTTGGTCGTCGGGCTTGTCGATCCCGTGGTCACCTTCACGCTGAGCGCGGACAGCCTGCCGGAGGGATGGACGCTTGCGCGCCCGACCCACACGATGACCATTCGCGACGATGATGTGACTCGCAGAGGCGGCAACCTCGTCTTCTTCGAGAGCGCCGCCGCCAGCATTGACGAGAACGGCCTGCAGAAAGTCTCGACCCGCGTCCGCATCGACCATCCCGACAACGCACGGATGCAGTTCCTGCTTACGGCCGAAAGTCCTGCGAGCGGCGCGGCGGCGGGCGACGACGACTACACTTTCTCCGTCCGGTCCCCGGCGATGCATGACGCCGCCACCAACATCATTACCATTCCCCCGGGAACGGACAGCTTCGAGTTGGAAGTCGCCGCCCGCGACGACACCGCGGACGACGATTCGGAAGTCGTCGTCTTTAAACTTTCGGAAGGCGGGAGCGCAAGACTGCCGTCGGGCTGGGAGATTGACAGCGCCCACTCGTCTTTCTCCGTGACCATCAACGATGACGACGGCGCGCAACAACAAGCAAGCGCGACCCTCTCACAATGGCTTCGCGAGGGAAGAGGCGTCGGCAGATTTGCGCAGATTGCCTCAACGACGGAGGAAGGCGGCACGGCGGTCGGCGCGGTCTATCTCACGCAGGCGGGCCCCGTTCCCGAAGGCCTGAATTTCCTTCTTACGGTCGAGGCGGAACACGCCCTTGACGTTGCCCTTGCGGATTATGGCGACAGCCGCTCGATGCTGCGGGCGAGCGAAACGACGGCGGGGGTGTATCATTTCCATATGACCGGCGGCAATCTCGGCGTCGGGACGGGCACGCCGAACCTTGCGGCGCTCTTTAACATACATGTGCTCGAAGACGTTCAGCGCGAGGACGAAGAGATTGTCGACATTACGCTCTCGGCGGGAGAAAACTTCCCGGACGGATGGGCGGTGCGCGAGGACGCCGTTTACCGTTTGACGATACCCGCCGAGAAGTCCAACGTCCGCTTCACGAGCGTGCAGTCCACCGTCCTCGAGAACGTCGGAAGCGGCATGCACAATGTCGAGGTGAGCGTGCGCCCGCCTGCAAGCAGCAGTTTGACATTCACCATCGCCCATGCCGGAACGGTCGGCCCCGACACCGCCGGCAGCGGTGATTACTCCCTCGCCTCAAACACCCTCACTATTCCCGCCAACGCACCGGCGGTGAACTTCCCGGTTGCCATCACGGACGACACGGAATTTGAGGGTGACGAAACCATCGTCCTTGAGCTCAGCGGCGAGGTGCCGACGGGTTATACGCTGGAGCGCACGCGGCACACGTTGATTATCGAGGACAACGACCACAACACCGTCGGCTTCGATACGGCCTCGGCGAGCGTGGCGGAAGGAGGAGAGGTGAACCTGCGTGTCCGGCTTGAGGATCCCGCCGGCGCGGCGATTCCCTCGCTTGATCGCAACCTTCCGCTTTCCATCGTCATGGACGACGGCGAAGACCATGATGCGCACTTTGCAGGAAGATCCACATTGCTGACACCCTCGAGCACGCTCACGGACGGCGTCTTTGAGATTCCCAGGCCCGTTTTTGCAATCTTGGACAGCGAACTGGAGGGGGCCGAGACGGTCACCTTCACGTTAATGGAGGACGGAAACTTCCCGGACAACTACGTGATTGACTCCGCCGCCGATACTTTCACGTTGACGATTGCCGCCAACGGGCAGCCGAGGACGGGCTTCATTCAGTTTGCCGAGACGGACATGCGCTTCCGCGAGCCGTATCCGGGCGAAGAGACGGGTGTGCCGCAGGAAATCCGCGACGTTCTCGACGACGGCTGCGCGAGCTGGAACCAGCGCAACTGCATGGTGCATTATTTTGAATTGGAGGTTACCGGCATACCGGAGGAGCCGTTTGACTTGCTAATTGAAAAGTACAGCGAGACCAAGGGCAACGCGCTTCCGGGACGGGGTTTTTACAATCACGAGTGGGGGTATCCGACGCGCGTCCGCATCACGCCGGAAGACGCCCGCGACGGCCGGATTCGCGTTCCGATCGCAACGGCCCGGGACAACCAGTTGGAGGAAACGGAGTATTGGGGCCTGGAGTTGCGCCCGCACACCCTGCCGGAGGGATGGCGGCTCGGCCGGTGGGACGCGCGGGTCGGCTTTTTGGACAGCACCGGCGGACAGTTGTTGTTTGCGCCCAATGATGCGGACAACGGCGTCGAGACGTTCAACCCCTCCGTCCTCAACGAGGGAGAAAGGGCGAAGGTGCGAATCCTCGCGAACCATGTGGAGAATATCGATACGCCCCTGAGCGTGAGAATTGAGGGGTACTCCGGGGCGCTCCATCCCGATTTCATCGGGGCGCCCCGCAGCGTCACGGTAGAGAGGTACAAGGTGTGGGTGGACATGGAGATTATCATCCGGGACGACGACATCCCCGAGGGGGACGAGACCTACACGCTGATACTCGAGCAAGGTTCCGGCTGGCAGGACTACCACGGCCGGCGGATTAACCCCGCAGGGGACAGATACACCTTCACCATTGCCGCCAACGACGGCACCGCCCCGCCGGCTTCCGGAATTGCGCAATTGTCGGAATGGCCGCCGGAGGGCGAATACCGCGGCGTGTTTGCGCGGACATCCTCGACGACGGCGGAAGGAAACGTTACGCAGGGCGCGGTCGTGCTGGACAGGCCGGCGCCCGAGCCCGACGGATTGAATCTCATCCTCAAGGTCGAGCCGGGCCACGAAGAGGATGTCTTCCTCACGAACGCGGAGTCGGTTCGCTCCTCGCTGACTCCGGGGGCGTTGCCGGGCGAGTATCTCTTCAACGTCAAGAGCGGGAAGGTTAATTTCGCGGACAACCTCGCCGCACTTTTCAACATCCATGTCGTGAACGACGGCATTGTCGAGGAGGAGGAAGAGATTGAGATAGACGTTTTGCCGGGTGACAGGGTTCCGTACTACTGGACGGTGCGCGAAGGCGCGCCCTACCGCCTGACGGTTCCCGTGAACGCAAACGACACCGACAACCACACCATCGCGTGGGAGACGCAAGCCTCCATCCTCGACGAAGACAACACGGATGCGGGCGACGGCATTAAGGTCAAACTTCTCATTGACGACCCGCTGGCGAGTTCCGCCACGGTCGGCATGGACGTCCCCGACACGGTCGTGGTTGCCGAGGTCGCCAACGGCGCCTATGACGCGGCCGCGCAAACGCTCACCATCAATGCCGGCGCGGGCGAAGTCACGCTGACTATCGTCTCCCCCGGCGATATCACCGGACACGCCTTTGCCGCGTTGAAGGTGGCAGAACTTGCCGGCGCGGGTGCGCTGCCCGCGGGCTGGAGCGTGAGCGAAGGCGTGCACACGGTTACGGTTGAAGACGATGAACGCACCTTGCGTTTTGCGCGCTCGGAGGGGACGACCGGGGAAGGCGAGAGTGCCGTCGTGGAACTGCTTATCCGGCCGCCGCTGGTATCGGCGGACGTCTCGGTTCCGTTCCTGCTGGTCGGCGATGCGGACGCCTACAGCCTGTCGAATGCATCAAGCTTTTCAAGGTCGACGGCGCAGGGCGAAGAGCGCAACGCCACGGCGACCCTGACCTCGAACCGCGGCACAAACGCCGACTCCATCCGGATCAACATCGAAGCCCTTGAAGACTCCGACCGTTTTGACGACTCCGTTACATTCATGATTGACGAAGACAATCTGCCGGAGGGTTACGCGCCCGGCGAGCCGTCCGTTGCAACCTTCACCGCCATCGACGACGACAAGAGGACCGTCACTTTCATCGGCGAAGACGGCAGAACGGAGGAGAACAGCGGACAGGCGGTGACGATAGACTTGCGAATCACGCCGCCGCTTAATGCGGGAGAGTTTGCGACAATTCCCCTGAAAGTCACGGGGAGCACGGATGCCTACGTGATGACCGGGGCGGCGAGCAACGGAGGGGAGTCCTTTTCCCTTGAAGGCTCAACGCCGGTGATTTATTACGCGCCGACTCGATCCTCGGGTCCCGACTCGGTCACCCTGACCCTCCTGCCGGCCTACAACGACGACGACCTTGTTTTCGACCTCATCAATATCGAAATCGACAGGGAGGAATTGGCACGGAGCTTTGTAATCGGACATAAGCCTTCCTGGAGAATCGAGATTCCCGACGACCAGTTGCGCAAGGTCAGCTGGGATGTCGACCGGGCGGTCGGTTACGAATCGCAGACGGGGCAGACCAACGTCATGGTGCTTACGGTCCATCCGCCCCTGCCTCCGAACGAGGGGCTGGGGTTCTCGTGGCATATTTCGGGCACTTGGAACCTGCTGAGAGACTGGCACCGGTTCGTTTGCGATGAATGGTTTTTGGATTGTTCCGTGAAGCGTAATATCAGGCTGGACGAGGTGAACACTGGAGACGGCGTTAAGCGCGGATGGCTCAGGGGATCCAACACCAATTCCACCATGCGCGTGTATTACGAACCGACACAAGACAGCGACCCATGGTCGGAGACGGTTACTCTCACCATTGACAGCGGCTCGCTGCCGGACGGGTTTGCCGTCGGAAGAATTCCAACCACCGAGTTTTTCGTTCACGACGATGATCGATAACGCCTGTAGAGAATTCCACGCGGCACGTTTGCCATACCCCCTGCGCCACGGCCCGTGTGAAATACGAATACGGGCGATTTAGCGCCCGTCCGTTCGAGCAAATACCGCCCGAACCGGCTGTGAAAAAAGCGTTGCAGATAGCCTTTGACACGAATCGGCATACGGTATGAAATACGGGGGAAAGGCTCGACAAACAAGAGGGACAAACAAAATGGATGAGAAGCACTACAATGCAATACCATTTGCCGTCATAACGTGTGGCACGATACTCGTTTGCAAAGCGGTTGAGTGGTTGGTTCTTATGGTTATCGGGTAATATCGGATTTTCTTCCTCCGATACCCGGGCCGAGAAGCGTCCGCCCGGGAGCTGTTCGTTTTTGCGATTCTCGCCGGCTCCTTGTGTTATATCGTCTCGTGGATTTTTAACGCTCCTTTATGGCATTGGTTCTTCCTTGCTTTGGTTGGCAGTGTGCTCGTCGGGATTAATGATTTGCACAAGTACCTCGATCGAATGGAGCAACAAATATCAAAATTCTCCAATCATCAGCAATAAGATATTGCGGAAAAACAAACTGCAATCTCCACATCCCTCCCCGGCTACAACCCGTTTTAAGATAGATACGAGCTTTGGCCCGTTCGGTCGTGCGGATACGGTTCAAACCGTTTTGAAGAAATAATCCAATGGCCAAGAATCTCGGCGATAATCATCTCTTTCACCAAGCCGGATTGCAGAATATCTTGAATCCCTAATGTCTTCGCAATACCAGCAGCCTTTCTGACTAACTCATACCGTCTATAAATTCAAGGTCTTATACAGCAGGTGAACCGGCTATTTTGACAACAGGTACGTCAGTTAAGTACAAATCGAATACCTCTGGCATCCTCAGCTTTATCCGTATTGCTACTGTGTGCCTCTACATGATTGAGAGTCATAAAGTAAGTCTGTCTACTACTCTCTGTCACTTCCACCTGAAAGGTGACAACACCCCTTACCCCTTCCCCGCTTCCGAAACTAGATTGCCTCACCGTCACTAACCCTCCGCCTCCCTCCGGATGATCACCAATGGCAACCACTACGGGATCTTCGCCTTCAATAACGTTGTGAACCCCAAAATAATTATTTCGATTCGGATTATGCCCACGAGTGCGCAAGTGATAGGGGGGCGAAATCCGAACTTCCACATTGACGCGATCTCCATGGTTCAGGAAGAGTCCTATTTCGCCGAATTCGTTGCTATGTGAACTTGGCGTATCGCCCACAATGTGAAAGGCAACATACGGTTGTCTGTCATCCGTCACCGTGAAAGTGTAAGTGGATATCAGATGTTCCCCGATGAAAAAGCCGGACGGCAAAGCGGACTCGTCAATTTCAAACCGGATTTCATCATCGTCGAAGTCGATATCCTGGTGTCCTTTGAATTGTAATGTAACAGAGTTGTTGCCTTGTCCAAAGTGTATGATATACCTTCCGCCGCCGGCAAATCGTTGGACGCCCGCGCCTATGGGGGCGTTCCCGGTCGGGGCGAGCCTCACCAGCGAGAAAGCATCCGGATCGCCGGTTACGTTGAGCGGAATGGGGACTTGTCCGGGCGTCGATGCGATGGACTTCGTGAATCGGAGAAACACGTTTTTGCTTCTTCCACGATTCGCGGCATTATCATCTACGGCCGCTTCTGACACGGTATCCGCAGCACGACTAAAATGGACGAACTGCTTGTCGTCATCGGTGACCTTGACGGTCCACACGTGGGCGCTGCCGCGTTGAACACGTTCAGGCAATTCCGGATTTTGATCAATAGTGAGCGTAAAGTTTTGGTCATCCTCATCCGCATCGTTTTTCGGTTCGATCTGAAGAGTCACAGAGTCGGCGTCTTCGCTGTGGGAAAAACTGACCATCGCGGTCGAGCCGCTAACGGTGACGCTCGCGCCGGGCGGGGCGATTGCACTTATCTGGTCGGCGCGCACGTTGCCGGCTATCGTAAGCGGGATTGTGACGTCCTTCTGGAGCGGCGGATCAATTTGGAGTTGCGTTGTCACATTACCCCTGGTTTCCACCGTTGAACTGCTCGTATCCGAGAAGCTGACGCTTCTTTGGGCTACGTTCCGGGGAACGGTGATGCGCAGAAGGCTGCTGTCTTCTTCGATTTCCCAATTGGCCGGAAAGCCCGCGTTTCTTTCGAGCCTCAGCGACAAAACCTCTTCACCTTCGTCTATGATGTCGTCATTGATGGTAACGGTTGTGATTGCAACGATGCCGTCATTGCTGACAGTCGCACCGGCGCTCACGGTATGGGACGGGGTAAAAGTGATGTCGTCGGCGCTTCCGGAGGCGAGAGCGATATTGAAGGAAAGGTCCGCATCAAGGGATGTGACGGGCGCTCCCGCCGGGTTTTTGAGGCGGAGATTCAGATTGTGTCCCGTGCCGCTTTCATTGAGGGTGAGTTCCGCCTGTTCGAATCCGACGAAGTTGGTTTCGTGCGCGGGCACGGTCATGGTTCGCGTGTCCGCCGACACCGTTCCCCATGCGGAGGGGTAGTTTGTTCCCGCGGCGACGCTGACTTCGAACATTTCCTCTCGTTCGCCGGCTCCGTCCCTGACGATTTCTATGTCAAAATCATAAGTCTTCCGGCCGCCGGTAATCATCTGGCTTTCGGTGAAACTGACGTCCGCGGCGGTTGCGTGTTCTCCCTGCGGCGAGACCGAGACGGCAACGGGGAGTCCCCCGCTCGGCGTATCGATGTCGCCCGACAGGCTCACGGTGACAGTCTCGCCCTCGTTGACGGTAGAGTCGGTAAAGGAGGATGCAAACTGCAGGGCGCCGTCGCTGGGCTCGATGGTGAGAATGTATTCCTCGCCGACAAGAAACCAGTCCGTCGGCAACGTTGAAGCGGTCAGCCTGACGGTAACCCGTTCGGCTTCCTCTGTGTCGCTGTCGTCATTGATGGAGACCATGAAAGTTTGTTCCTCATCGCCATGGCCGAAATTAAGGGTTCCGCTGCTTGTTCCGTCGAGAGAATTCGCGGGAGACACCGACCATCCGAGATTGATTCCTCCCGCGGGAACCGGACGGCTTGTGGCAATCGTAATGGGCACGGCGCCTGCATCCTCGAAAACATGCGTTGGATTGACCATGGTTCCGGTAGCGCCAAAGCCGATGATATCTTCGTCGTCCTCGAGAATCACCGTGTGCTCTCCGCCGCTAACCTCCCAGCCTACCGGCAGGTTGCCCGAGAGCGTCAGGACGATGGTCTTGTTCCCCTCGCCCACATTGTTGTCAATGCTCCGCAGCGTCAGGGATGCACTCGAAGCGTTCGCCGGTACCGCCAGGTTTGCACCCGAAATAATGTAATCCGCTCCCGCCGTTGCCGTTCCGCTTGTAGCGATGTTCAGCGTGAACGGCATGGGCGAGGGTCTGTCGATGCGGACAGGCACCTGGATTTCCGTCGGGCTGCCTTCCGCAAGTTCCGCAAGCATTGTCGGCGCGTCCGGGGCAAACGCAATCGTGTTGCCGTGTCCGTTGATGGTGACCCGCGCCACGCCGCTGCCTCGCAGCAGGTGCGCATACTCTTCGGGGACTCCAACCTGGAAGTCGATGAACTCGGCGATCTCCCGCTCGACGGTCATGAGAATCTCCGCCTCGATGTCAAAGCGCGTCACGCCCGCGGGAATCCGCACTTCGCACACTTCCGATTGAACATCCGGGCAGGATGTCGCATTTCCCTCGGGAGCAGACTGCGCGCCCGTGGATTCGTCCAGATCATAGACCCTGTGTCCGTAGATGAAGTCTCCGTCCCGGCCGATATCCGCCGTTGACGTCTCCGCAATTATGATGTGCAACGTGATGTCCTCGTTCAGGGGCTCGCCCAGTTCCGCCTCAATCACAGCCGTCTCGGTCTCGTTCGCCGTCACCGGTTCGCCGACGTTCGCGTTCGTTACGGTGAGAGAGATCCGGGGAAGACTCAACCGCTCTTCGTAGAGGATGCGCTTCTCCCGCTCGACCGGCTCAAAGAGGTTCGGAGCGGGCGCAGGATCAAAAAAGGAAATCGCGCCGTCCAAGTCGGGCAGATTGAACCGGAACGCAAGCCCCGTGTTCCATCTCGAACCGAGCGAGATATCCTCATCGTGCCGCTCGTATCCAGCTTCAAGGAACACGCCCGGAAGGAGGCGGACCGCCCCGTCCAAGCCGAAGGACGGACGCCATTTCTCCTTCTCCTCTTCCTCGCCTTCGAAACGCCAGACCCCCACGCTTGCGTCCAGCCATACGCGCGACCACGCGCCTCCGAGGCGCAAATCCACGCCCTGCAGGGCCCGTTCTTCATAGTCGGTGCGCCCTTCGACCCAGTCGTTTAGGGGATGATAGTAATTCACTCCGGCCTGCAAAACATCGCTCTGCACGTCAACGCCGAGGCCGAGGCGCTGTTGATCGTACTTGAAGTCGTAATCGTAAAACAGCGAGCCTCCCGCAATCACGTCTTGAGCGATCCGGTGGCGGTACACAAGTCCGAAATTGCCGTCAATGCGTTTTTGCCTGGCAAGCCCGGGCCAGAAGACCATGCCGGGCTGAAAGAACAGCGCGTGATCGAATTCCCTCACACGATCCAGCACGCGCCCCAGTTCCGGCAGCAATTCCTTCGCACGCTCCAAGCCCGGCAACGAGTCGAGAAGCGAGAGCGGAACCGGAATGACGGCGTCCACCTCGCCCTGAACATCCTTGCCCCAAACCCAACCGAGACTTGAGTCCAAGCGGAAGTTGTCGTTGAATGCAAGACCCCCCTGCCACAATGCATCTTCAATCGTATCGACCAGCATGCGCGAGCCCGTGTTGCGAAGGGCAAGCTTGCCGCATTGCGAATAATCGCTTGAGGTTCCCGTCGGAACGGAACTTCCGCTGTCGTCGTCTAGGCGGTCACGAATATATTGATGGGGGGGGGGGGGGGGGATGCAACGTTGGCGCAACCCATCACGCCGCTCCACAACTGCTCAAGACCTGACTGCGAGTGCGCGAACCAAAAACCGTCTTCCGCCCTTGAAGACGAAGACGAGGACAAATCCGAAACCGCAAGCAGCAGGAATGCTACAAGCGAAAATGAAAACTTACCGGAAAACAAGCGAACCTCCACGAATTTGAACTCAACGAACCGTTTGGCGCTATCCTATACAACTCAACCAAAATTAGCAAGACGTCCGGCGAGTTCCAAACCCAACGAACCATTTGGCGTTATTCTACACATGTCGCCGGAATTAGCAAGGAATTCGATGAGGTGAAACCTCAACATTTGAAATTCGCCCGCTGAAATTCAGGGGAAACGAGCGCTTGAATCCATCAACAGAATGAAAATGAAAGGGTCGAAAACGGCTATTTCACACCATTTAACAGCGGATTTTCAATCGTTTGCCGTTTTAGCGCCGCAACCGCTGAAAAAAGCCCCGGCAGAACTTTTTGGGGTAATGCCGGGGCTCCCTTTGGGTTGGTTTACACAAATTCGAGGTCGGTCTGCCGACGACCGGTGCACCAGACGCCGGATTGAAACGGTAATCAAGCTGTTTTTCCGGTAAATCCGGGCATTTACGCAATTGTCATCGGAAAATGGGCAGTTTTCGGAGATCAAAAAAACGCCGGAATACGGGGAAAAACTTCGAATCGATCGGAATTTTTGCCGGAAATGGCGGGGATTTCGGGGGGCCTGATGCGGGCCGGGAGGGTTGGCACATTGACGAGGGAGGGGGGATGACTCGATGCAAGGGGGCAATCGGCAGGTCCCTTCACGCACGCCGTCACCATTCCCGCGAACGACAACACCTTTATAAACTTTAGTATCATTGATGACGATGACGAACCCGCAGAAACCGTCGTCTTTGAGATTTACGAACTTTCGGGGGCAAATCAATTTCCGCAAGGCGTAAACCTCAAGAATACCAAGTCTACTTATTACACCATCTTTGATAACGATGTTCCCGAAAAAACCATCGGCATTAATGTCAGCTCCAGTGATGCCAACGTAGACGAGGGCAACTTTGCAAGTCTTATATTCGAAATCGCCAACGGTTTACCGCAGGCAGCGGAGATTAATGTTGGTATCGATGTCAACGGTGTTCCGAACCCGAGCGGTTATGTGCTCATGGGTCCCAACATTGGGCAGAGCGGCGGGTTGGATTCTCGGATCGGCAAACGCTCCTGCCACCTGGACGATTATGGTTAACGACAATGACTAGCTTCGGCTATCTATGAACGGCGGCAGGGGATTGGATTCGCCTTAACATTCTCAAATTCGAATTCCTTCCCCCGCCTCTACCTTCTCCAACAATTCCTGCCCCAAGCCGTTTTCAAATTCCCTCAATAACGACATTCAGGCCCTTCAATTGCCCGAATCGTTGCAAGCACTTGAATTCATCAACAGAATCGAATAGAAATCAATAAGGGGGATGGATGTAGGGTTTCCCGTTTTACCCAACGAGAAGGAAACAACCATGAGCCTGCTTGCAGAGAAAATGTCGCGCGTGAAGCCGTCGCAAACTTTGGTGGTGACACAAAAGGCCCGGGAATTACGGGCACGGGGCGAGGATGTCATCGGACTGGGCGCCGGGGAGCCCGACTTCGACACTCCCGACAATATCAAACAGGCGGCGATGGACGCAATCCGGCGCGGCGAAACGAAATACACGACCGTTGACGGCATCACCGAATTAAAAGAAGCCGTCTGCGCAAAGTTCAAGCGCGAAAACGACCTTTCCTACGAAACCAAAGAAACCCTGGTCGCGCCCGGCGGCAAACCGGTTATCTACAACGCAATGATGGCAACGCTGGATCCGGGCGACGAGGTTTTGATACCCGCGCCTTTCTGGGTTTCCTATCCCGATATCGTCACGCTGTGCGGCGGCACCGCCGTGATAATGGAGACGGACATGAAAGACGGTTTCAAGCTGCGCCCCGAAACCTTGGAGCGCTCGATAACGCCGCGCACGAAATGGCTCATTCTCAACAGCCCGAACAATCCCAGCGGCGCCGGATATACGAGCGCCGAGATTAAGGCGCTTTGCGATGTTATCGAACGGCATCCGAATGTCTGGATCCTGACCGATGACATGTATGAACATCTCGTCTACGATAATTTCGTCTTCACCACCCCTGCACAAGTGGCTCCCAACCTGAAAGACCGCGTGCTGACGATGAACGGGGTTTCGAAGGCGTATGCCATGACCGGCTGGCGCATCGGTTACTGCGGCGGACCCGAGGAATTGATTGCGGGGATGCGGAAGATTCAGTCCCAATCGACTTCGAATCCGTGCTCGATAAGCCAGTGGGCGGCGGTGGAGGCGCTCTCCGGAACGCAGGACTTCATCGCCGAGCGCGCCTTGCGTTTCAAAGAGCGTCGCGATTTGGTCGTCGGCATGCTTAATGACGCCGAGGGCATCGCCTGCCCGACGCCCGAGGGTGCCTTCTACGCCTATCCTTCCTGCGCGGATGCGTTGGGACGCACAAGCGCGGGCGGCGCGAAGCTTTCGACCGATGCCGACTTTGCCACCGCCCTCCTGGAAGAAGAAAAAGTTGCGGTGGTTCACGGCACGGCGTTCGGCGCTTCGCCCTTTTTCCGCGTGTCGTATGCAACCTCCACGGAAGCGTTGAAAGAGGCTTGTCTTCGAATTCAACGTTTTTGCGCAGGCTTGTCTTGAGGGGATACCCGTTAATAAAGGAAAACTCGAAATGAAAATCAATATCGGAATTCCGGAAAAGGACCGCGTGAAAGTCGCCAAGGGACTCTCGAATGTTTTGGCGGACACTTACACGCTTTATCTGAAAACCCACGGTTACCACTGGAACGTAACCGGCCCGATGTTCACGACTCTCCATCAGATGTTTGAGGAGCAGTACAACGAGCTCTGGCTGGCCACCGACCAGATAGCCGAGCGTATCCGGGCGCTGGGCGTCAAAGCCCCGAGCGGGTATCAGGCGTTTACGCGTTTGAGCGCCGTCAAGGACGATGGTGATTCTCCCGATGCGACCGCAATGATATCGGCATTGGTCTCCGGGCATGAAACGCTGGTTCGAACGGCTCGCAAGATCATGCCTGTAGCGGAAAAAGCCGGGGATGACGTTAGCGTTGATCTTCTCACCCAGCGCATGGAAAGCAGCGAAAAAACCGCCTGGATGCTGCGTAGTTTGCTGGAATAACCGAATTTCACACAAAAAAGTGACCGGGCGGGTTTCGCACGGTGTTGGGATGGCGTATAATTGGAAAAACAACGAAGGCACAGCAATTACAAGGAGGCAGCCATGTTGATACGCTCAAAACGCTCTTGGGAACTTCCCGAATCTATGGTGACGGACGAGGCCGTGTTTTTCAACCGGCGCAAATTTCTCACCGGATCAATGGCAACGGCGGGCATCGGCCTGATCGGCGCGGGCGCGCCAACGGCGGTGGCGGAAGTGGATCCGAGCGCCGGCCTCTATCCGGTGCCGAACAATCCCGCCTACACCGCGGATCGTGCCATCGCTCCCGAGAGCATCACTTCCTACTACAACAATTTCTACGAGTTCAACTCGCCCTACGACTTCAGCTTCTCCAAAAATATTGCGGATGAAGCCCAGGCGTTGCCGATACGTCCGTGGGAGATTCGCATTGACGGCGAAGTCGAAAAATCCTTCACCATCGGCATTGACGAATTGCTGAGCAAGGTCTCGCTGGAGGAGCGCATTTATCGACACAGGTGCGTCGAGGCGTGGTCAATGGTGGTTCCGTGGGCGGGCTTTCAGATGAGCGAACTGGTGAAGCTGGCAAATCCTTTGTCTTCGGCGAAGTTTGTGTATATGGAGACTTTCCTCAACCCGGAGGTCGCCCCGGGACAAAAGACCAAATCCTATCCATGGCCCTATCGCGAAGCCATCACCATCGAAGAGGCAACCAACGAACTCGCCTTTTTGGTCACGGGCGTCTACAACAAGCCGATGCTGAAGCAATACGGAGCGCCGTTGCGTCTGGCGCTGCCCTGGAAATACGGCTTCAAGTCCATAAAATCGATTGTGCGCTTTCGGTTTGATTCCTCCGAACCCGAGACCTTCTGGCACGAGGTCGCTCCGCGCGAGTACGGCTTCTGGGCGAACGTGAACCCCAAAGTTCCTCACCGTCGCTGGTCGCAGGCGACCGAGCGCGACATCGGCACGCGCGAACGCTTCCCGACGAAATTATTCAACGGTTACGAGGAGCAAGTCGCGCATCTGTACACCGGAATGGAGAGTTTGGGCAAAACCCTCTATCGCTGAGGTTCCACCTCGAGGGATACATCCAGCGCGGAGGACGAATGCGTCAACGCGCCGATGGAAATGAGATCGACGCCGGTGCGCGCCACCTCCCCCGCCCGTTCCAAATCGATGCCTCCCGATGCTTCCAATGTCGCCCGGCCGCGGGCGATCTCCACGGCGCGCTTCATCTCCGCGACGTCCATGTTATCGAGCAGGATTTTTGCCGCGCCCGCTTGCAGGGCCTCTTCGAGTTGTTCAAGGCTGTCGACCTCGACTTCGATGGCAACCATGTGACCGGCGGCGGCTTGCGCGTCCCGAATGGCGGAAGCGATCGCGCCGCTTTTGCCTCCGCTTCGCAATGCGAGATGATTGTCTTTGATGAGGATTGCATCATCAAGTCCGAAGCGATGGTTGACTCCCCCGCCGACACGCACGGCGTATTTTTCCAGCACGCGCAATCCGGGGGTGGTTTTGCGGGTGCACGAGATGCGCGCATTGGTTCCCCGGACGGATTCCACGGCACGTGCGGTTGCTGTTGCGATGCCGCTCAGGCGTGAGAGAAAATCAAGGGCGGTTCGCTCGGCCGCAAGCATGGCACGCGCCTTTCCCTCTATGCGCAAAACAAGCCCGCCGGCATCAATGGCGCCGCCCTCGGCGCAAACGGCCTCAATGGACATATCCGGATCAAGCAGTTGAAACGCAAGCATAGCGGCGTCCATGCCGGCGATAACGCCGCTTTCGCGCGCAACCAGGCGCGCCCGCGCGGTCGTATCGGGAGAAACCAGCGCATCGGTGGTAATGTCGCCGAGTCTGCCGAAATCTTCCCTAAGGGCGCTGCGCACGACGGGCTCGAGCAGCAAGCGCGGCAATCTCGGAATCGCGCCTCCGCTCATAAGGAAAGCGGCTGTTCTTCCGGAACGGAAGCTATTTGCCCGGCGATGTCCTCCGCCTGTGCAAGAGTGACGACCGAGCGCCGCGGGGGCAGTGACGCGGTGGCGGCATCCAGACGGAAGTGGCACCCCCTGCTCTCCCGCCGTTGCAAAGCGGAAACGGCAATCAACAAGGCGGTGGTCGACATATTCGAGAGCCGTCCGCCGGGACGGGATTCCCGCTTCCATTGCAAAAGCTTCCTGCAAGCAAAGTGCAAACCGGACTCGTCGCGCTCAATGCCGACATACCGGCTCATGAGGTCGCGCAGCCGCTCGATGTCTTGGTCCTCGGCGGGATTGTTTTCGGGAATGTCACGGACGCGCGGCGGGTCATAACGGACGAAATCCGCACCCTCGTCCTTGCAATCCTGTGCGATGCGTTTGGCGAAGACGATCGCCTCGCCCAGGGAGTTTCCCGCCAGGCGATTGGCACCGTGGCATCCGCTTGATGCAACTTCGCCGCATGCCCACAGTCCGGGCAGGGACGTCCGCCCGTTTGCATCAATGGCGATGCCGCCCATATGGTAGTGCGCCGCCGGCAGCACGGAAACGGCTTCACTGCACGGGTCAATTCCGGCATTGCGGCAGGCTTGCAAAAGAGCCGTAAAACGTTCAGACAGGTTTTCCACGCCGCGCACGTCAAGGAAGACGGGACCGAGTTTGCGTTCGCGATAAATGGCGCGCGCAACGACATCGCGCGGCGCAAGTTCGCCCGAAGGATGAACGCGGCGCAAAAAGCGCGTGCCGTGTCTATCGAGCAAAACGGCGCCCTCCCCGCGCAAGGCTTCGGTTGCGAGCGGAAGCGGGTCGCCGCCGGTGTTGATGGCGGTCGGATGAAACTGCACAAATTCCATATCGGCCAGTGCGGCTCCGGCACGCGCCGCCATTGCAACGCCCTCGCCGCGCGACGCCTCCGGGTTTGTGGTGAAGCGGTAGAGTTGCCCGATGCCCCCGCAGGCGAGCACGGTGCGCCGCGCATGTATATGAACAGATTTGCCGTTGCCGTCTTTTGCGAGAACCCCGACAACGCGCCCCTGCGCAAGAAGAAGATCGCCCGCATGCACCCCCTCCAGCACGCGCACATGCTTGCGACGGCGGAGCGCTTGAACGAGTGTTTTCATGATGGCGTGTCCCGCACCGTCACCGCCGACGCGAACGATACGTGCGTGGCTGTGCGCGGCTTCCCGCCCGAGCGTGAAGCCGCCGCCGTTGCCGTCCGTACGGTCAAAGGGAACGCCTATCTCGGCGAGATCGCGCACGGCATCGGCGATGTTCTCGCTGAGCAGCCGCGCGCTTGCAGCGTCAACGATACCGCCGCCGGCCTTGACGGTGTCGCGTGCGTGCGCTTGCGGATGGTCGCCGGCATCAAAGGCCGCCGCGATGCCTCCCTGCGCCCAGTCGCTGGCGCAATCCTCTCCCAGACGGTTCGGCGAAAGCAGAAGGACGGAGCCGCGCGCTTGCAACGCAACACACACGCCCGCCAGTCCGGCGCCGACAACCAAAGTATCTGTTTTCATTTCGATCAGGAGCTGAGCCGGAGCATCCGCTCAATGGGTTTGCGGGCGCGCGCGGCAATGTCTGCGGGTATTTTGATTTCTTCGCGCATTTCAATAAGGCTGTCGAGGATGTTTTGAAGGGTGATGCGCTTCATGTGGGGGCAGAGATTGCACGGACGCACGAACTCGACCTGCGGATGCTCGACGGCGAGGTTGTCGCTCATGGAGCATTCGGTGACCATGATGACGCGCCCGGGCTGGTTCGAGCCGATCCATTTTGCCATGCCGGAAGTCGAACCGGAGAAATCGGCCTCATGGATGACATCGGGAGGACATTCGGGATGCGCGATAATGGCAATGTCGGGGTCGCTTTCCCGATAGGCGCGCAGGTCTTGCGCGGAGAATCGCTCGTGAACCTCGCAACGCCCTTTCCATGCGATGATTTCGACATCGGTTTGCCGGGCAACGTTGCGTGCAAGATATTCATCCGGAATGCAT
Source organism: Hyphomicrobiales bacterium (assembly GCA_026708505.1). Classification (GTDB taxonomy): domain Bacteria; phylum Pseudomonadota; class Alphaproteobacteria; order JAPOUT01; family JAPOUT01; genus JAPOUT01. The sequence goes on from JAPOUU010000084.1 coordinate 23,828, forward strand.
AGCACGCGCGGCGCATTGAGGGACTCGATCACGGCAAGCACATTCGAGGACGTGCAGCAGATATCGGACTCGGCTTTGACCTCGGCGCTCGTGTTGACATAGGTGACGACAGGAGTGTCGGGATAAGCTTGCCGGAGCATGCGCACGTCCTCGCCGGTAATAGATGCGGCAAGGGAGCATCCGGCACGGGAGTCGGGAAGCAGGACGGTCTTGTCGGGATTGAGGAGTTTGGACGTCTCCGCCATAAAATGCACGCCGCACTGCACGATGACATCGGCATCCGCGTTTTGAGCCTCCCGTGCGAGTTTAAGGGAATCGCCCGTGATGTCCGCGACGCCGTGGAAGATTTCGGGGGTCTGGTAATTGTGGGCGAGAATGACCGCGCCCCGCTCGCGCTTAAGGGTGTTGATGGCGTGGATGAGGGGCGCGTGGAAAGGCCACTCCACCGAAGGGATGACGGCCTGCAGCCGCTCGTAAAGCGGCGACATTTCCTTGGCGAGTTCAGGTGTGTATTCGAGAGCCGAAGTCATGGGAACAGTATGTGTTGTTGAATGCCTCACTTATATTATACTCAAAATGAGTATTATTTACTATGATTCGTATCATATTTCCGTTGCCGGGGCAAATGGTTCGCCAAAAGTCATAGAAAAACGGCGGATTTAGGAGACGAATCGAGTCGACGGGCTTGCGCGGTAATCCTGGATTTCCCCACTTTGCGCCGTTGCCGGGCTTGCCCCGCCGAGGACGTTCTTGCCTCATTGGCAACCAAGACCGGCACTGACACCATAGGGAGGCATCTTTGAATTCACTAATGACAAGCAAGGAAGGCTTGGTATAATACCCACAAGTAAATTCTAAAGGAGAGCCACGATGGACCTATCCCGCTTTACAATCGTTGCAATATGCATGGCCCTAATGGCTCCGCTCGTGTCTTCGGCGACGGCAACCACGGATTATTCCCATCCCCAGTTCTCGGTAACCGAAGACCCTGCGCTGAGTCTGCGGGAAACAGGGTCGCAAATCGTCATGAAAACGATTGAAGATGCTTTGCGGCAGGGCGGCGTTGCGCTTCTTGGAGAAGGATTTCATCTTGATTCATCGTTGAATTATGTATTCGGGGGAGGGGAAAACAACATTACGGGAGAGGCGGATCTTGTAATCCCGTTACTTGGAGGAACCAAACAGGTTGTTTTCTTGCAGCCCGGTGTCGTTTTTTGGACCGGACTGGAAGACGAGGAGCGCACCGACGGAAACATTGGATTGGTTTATCGCGCCGCAACCTTCGGCGGAGATGTCGTTACCGGTTTTTCGGTTTTTTACGACCATAATCTTCAAGCCGGACATTCCCGCCTTAGCGGAGGGATGGATTTTCAGAGCGGATGGTTTCGAACATCTTTGAATTATTACCATCCGCTCAGCGATACGGAAAACGGAAGGGAAGGATATGTCGAAGACGCCCTGCAAGGCGCGGATGTCCGGTTTTCCCTCGAGAGTGAAATGGCGCGCATCGGCGGGAACGTCGGCTATTGGAAATTTCAGGGAAACGATACCGTTGAGGATGTTTGGAATCCTTCCTTCGGCGCCGATTTGGGACTTCGAATTCTTCCGGGCATTTTTCTCGAAGGCGGCTGGGAACGCCATGATGAGGAGGTGTCGTTTGAGGAACGCTGGAATGTGGGATTCGCGTTTCGCTTCTCCCTGCCCGACTTTGAGGGAGCGAGTTACGGAAACGGAGAGATGTCGACGAACTTGTATAAAATTGTCGATCGGGAGAAGAGAATTCTTTACGAGGAACGTGAAGCGGCTCCGCCCGTTCGGCTGAGACCTGTGGACGAGAACGGCATGGAGTTGTCGCCACAGTCGTTCCTCGCAGAAGGTGACACGGTGACGATTGTCGGGGAATTGGAAGCGCTGTTGGTGCCGACGACACTCGAAATTGTTGTTAACGAAGATGCCTCTTCGGCGGATTTGGGGACTGACTTCAGCTACGGGCACGAGGTTTATGTGCTGAATGAGGCAACGGGACAACAGAGTCCGCCGGGCACTGTGACCGATTGTCCTGAAACAACGTGCGAAATGATGATTCCCGCCGGAGTGACCAGGTTCGATATTGAAATTGAAATTCTTACGGACAACGCCCCAAAGGAAATCCCCGAGGAGGTTGTCTTGCAGGTCAACGTTCCCGAAGAGCATCAGGGTATGATTCAAGGCGGGGAAACGACGGTGACAATTCAGGCGAAAGGCAACACGGTCCAGTTTGCTTCGGCTGAGTCAACGCTTAACGAGAACCCCAACACGCCGGAGGGTACGGTGGCAGTCTCCGTCGACATTGACCTGCCTTCGCCTACGCCGATTACGCTGAACGTCGAAACGGGCGGAACGGCAACGGAGGGTGCGGACAGAGATTACACGATTTCCACTAGAAGCCTGACGGTCCCGGCGAACGCTTCGAGTGCGTCGCTGACGCTGGAGGGCATCAACAACGATGTGGGCGAGGGAAGCAAGACCATAGAGTTGACGCTTTCGGGCGACCTGCCGGACGGCTGGGCGTTCGGCTCGC
>JAPOUU010000087.1 GCA_026708505.1 Hyphomicrobiales bacterium
CCTTGAGCGGGGCGGTGTAGGTCATGTCGCGGTGGCGGCATTCCTCGACGTCGTATTTGGGCGTTTCGATCTGGTAGTCGACAAATTCCAGCCGCGCGCTTCCGGACATGTCCTCGACGGGAAAGACGGAGCGGAAAACTTTTTCGAGTCTTTCGCCCCTGCGCTGCTCGCCTTCTCCGAGCGTGATGGAGAGAAAGCTTTCGTAGGAGGATTTTTGCATCTCGATGAGATCGGGAATGTCGGCGACTTGGGGGATGCGTCCGAAGGATTTGCGCAGGGACTCGCGCGCCTTCAGATGCGAGGGCAAAACCGGTGAAGAAGATGGGTTCGAGGGCATGGTCTGAAAGTTCCGTAGGTTATGAAAAGATTCTACGCACCCGAAACACTACGACCGTACGGTCGCAGGCGTTTCGAACGCACACGAAAGCGTCGCGCAAGACCGGATGCGGTGGCATTGCGTTACAGTGTTGCCGGGGCGTTATTTGATTTCCGCGGTTGCGCCGGCTTCCTTGAGTTGTGCTACGGCCGCTTCGGCATCCTCCTTGGAGAAGTCGTTGCCGAGCTCCTTGGGTGCGCCTTCGACGAACTCCTTGGCTTCTTTCAGCCCGAGATTCTTGAGCGCGCGAACGGCCTTGATGACGCCGATTTTGTTGTCGCCGAAACCCGTAAGCGTAACGGTGAAGGCGTCTTGTTCGGCTGCGGCATCGGCCGCGGGAGCTGCGGCTCCGGCTGCCATTGCAACGGGAGCTGCGGCGGCGGAGACGCCCCACTTCTCCTCCAGGAGTTTGGAAAGTTCGGATGCCTCGAGGACGGTAAGACCCGAGAGGTCGTCAACGATTTTTTGTAAGTCGGTCATGGTTGCTTCCTTCCGTTAAGGTTTGGGTTTAAGATTCTTGTTGGGCCCGCATGGAAAAGATGCGGGCGATTTGTGTTCCCGGCTGTGCGAGAACGGTTGCGATGCGCGATGCCGGAGCGTTCAACTGCCCGACGATTTTGGCGCGCAATTCGTCGAGGGAGGGGAGTTTGGCAAGGCGTTTGATTTCATTGGCGTCCAGCAGGCGTTCCTGCATCAAGCCGCCGATGACTTCGAGGGCTTCGTGGTCTTCGGCGAATTTCATCGCCACGCGCGGCGCAACGACCGGATCGCTCGAACAGGCAATCGCGGTGGGGCCCGAGAACATGGCTTTGTTGTCGTTGTCCGCCCGGTCGAGCGAATCAAGGGCGCGCCAGGCGAGCCGGTTTTTGACAACCTTGAAGCTCGCGCCTTCGGCGTGCATCCGGTCGCGCAGGTCGGCCATCTGCGAGGCGTTGAGTCCGATGTAACGCGCCACCACGACAACACCCGCCTCCCCGATCATGCCGGAGAGGGAGTCCACGAATTCGGCTTTTTGCTCGCGGTTCATGCTGCGGCTCCTTGCGCGCCCGCCCCGGGCGACGACTCAATGCTTTTGGGATCAATGCGCACGCTCGGGCCCATGGTCGAGGACAAAGAAATGCGCTGGATGAAACTTCCCTTCGCGCCGGCGGGTTTGGCGCGGCGAACGTCTTCGAGAAGGGCGAGAATGTTTTCCGTCAACTGCTGCTGCGAGAACTTCGCCTTGCCCACGCCCGCGTGCAGGATTCCGGCACGCTCGACGCGGAATTCCACCGCGCCGCTCTTGGCGGATTTGACCGCGCCCGCGACATCGGGGCTCACGGTTCCGGTTTTGGGGTTCGGCATCAATCCGCGCGGGCCGAGCACTTTTCCGAGCCGTCCGACCAAAGCCATCATGTCGGGCGACGCGATGCAGCGATCGAAATCGATTTGACCCTTTTGGACCTGCTCGAACAAATCTTCCGCGCCGACGATGTCCGCACCGGCGGCTTTTGCGGCTTCGGCTTTTTCCCCCTTGGCAAAAACAGCGACGCGAAGGTTGCGTCCGGTTCCGTGGGGAAGGTTGCAAACGCCGCGAACCATCTGGTCGGCATGGCGCGGGTCGACTCCGAGGTTGACGGCGATGTCGACGCTTTCCTCGAACTTGGCGCTCGCCCGCGTGCGCACGAATTCGACCGCCTCGGCGAGGGGGTAGGTTTCGCCCGCGCGCAGACCTTCCCTGGCGGAAAGGTAACGCCTGGATCCGCGCACGGGGTTTTTGTTTTTGGTAACGTTTTCGCTTGCCGTTGCCATTGTCGTTTTACTCCTTAACCTCGATGCCGATGGCGCGCGCGGTTCCCTTGATGATTCGCGCGGCGGCATCAACGTCCCTGGCGTTGAGATCCTTCTTTTTCATCTCGGCGATCTCCTGCGCCTGCTTGAGCGTGATGGAGCCGGCGGACTCGCGTCCCGGCGTTGAACTTCCCTTCTGCAGCTTCGCCGCCTTCTTGATCAGGTAGGAAGCGGGCGGCGTCTTGGTGGTGAAGTCAAAACTCTTGTCGGCGTAGACGTTGATGAGGGTGGGAATCGGCATGCCCTTCTCGAGGCTCTCGGTCTCGGCATTGAAGGCCTTGCAGAATTCCATGATGTTGATGCCCCGCTGTCCGAGCGCGGGCCCGATGGGCGGCGCGGGATTGGCGCTGCCTGCGGGAACCTGCAGTTTGATCTGCCCGACAACTTCTTTCGCGTTCTTCTTAGCCATAACCTATGCAACCTTTTCCTTAGAGTTTCTTTTCAACTTGGCTGTATTCCACATTGACCGGCGTGAGTCGTCCGAGCACCCGCACGGCAACCTTGAGCCGCGCACGTTCGATGTCGACGTCTTCGACCACGCCCGTAAACGATGCGAACGGCCCCTCGGATACGCGCACCTGCTCGCCGACTTCGAAGATGATGGCGGGCTTGGGACGATCGATGCCCTCCTGGACCTGCTTGTCGATGCGGTCGACTTCGGATTGCGACAGGGGCGTCGGCTTGTTCTCGACGCCGAGAAAACCCGTGACCCGCGGAATTGATTTGACCATGTGGTAGAGCTCGTCGGAGATGCCTTCGGAATTGTCTCCGGTTTCGACCTGCAGGAGAACGTAGCCGGGAAAGAATTTGCGCTCGGAGTTGATCTTCTTGCCCTGGCGCACTTCGACGACCTCTTCGACCGGCACGCGCACTTCGATGACTTGTCCGGCAAGCCCGGAAGTGACTGCGCGCTCGCGCAGAGTGGTCGCGACCTTCTTCTCGAAGTTGGAGTAGGTATGAACAACGTACCAGCGCTTTGCCATCTTTCTCGCCTCACCAACGAAGTCCGAGCACGAAGGAGATCCCCGAGCTCATGATTGAGTCCGCCACCAGAAAAAACACCGCCGCTAGAAACACCATGATGAAAACCATGATGGTGGTGACCAGCGTCTCGTTGCGAGTCGGCCAGGTGACTTTCGCCA
>JAPOUU010000031.1 GCA_026708505.1 Hyphomicrobiales bacterium
ACGCAGGAGATTGAGACCAACGCGCTCATCGCGGGATTTGCCGCAACCTGGGAACGCGATGAACTCTATGTGGACGGACAGTTCCAATACGCCCGATTCGACAACAATCTGGACGCCGCGGACGGCACGAAGCTTGCCTCCCCGACCGCCGATTCCTTCTCGGCGGGCCTTGAGGTCGGCCTTGTCTTTGAGGCGGGAGACCTGCGGCTGGGCAAGTGGCTGGACCGCGGGGTGCTGTCGAACATTCTCATCACGCCCTCGGCGCAGGTTTCGTGGAGCCAGGTCGGCTTCTCGGACTTCATCGCCTCCGACGGCAGGAGCATCTCGCTGGACGACGGCAGCGTTGCCAACGGTCGTTTGGGGACCGTGGTGGAGGCGCTGTGGGAGAGGGTCGTGTTCCACGACTTCCTTGCGCCCGCTTCGGTGCGTTTGCAGACGAACGCGGATGTCATCGTTCCGCTGGACGGAAAGGTTGTCACGCAAGTGGACGGCGTGGAGCAGCCCTCCGAACTGGAAGACCTTGTTCTGGATACGGGCGTGGGCGTGTTCTACACGTGGGAGCGGGAAGACCACACCTACACGATCTCGGCGGACGTCTCCTCGCGCCAGGGGAGCGAAGTGGAAGATTACAAAGGAAGCCTCGGCTTTAAATACCGGTTCTAATATTGTTTGTGCGAACCGATTCACTCCGTACGGCCGGTCCGCCGGAGGACTCGGCCTCGGAGCATACGGGTTAAGGGGCTGCCGCTCCACATCTCCTCTCGTGGAGTCGGCAGCCTCGACTTCTTGCGGCGGTCTCGACAGCCTTAACTTCTTTGCAGCAACCCCTCAAGCAGATTGCCGCCCCCGCAATGCCGAATTCCAAAGCGGTCTGCCCCGCCCTCGCGAGACCGGATTCCAAAGCGGCTTGCGGGAACGGCTTTAGCCGGCATTTACGGGTGTCGGGAAATTCCTGCTACTTTTTGCGTTTATATCCGTAAACACCCTTGATCTCTTTGTTAAAGAAACCGTCCGTGTCATACACCCACATCAAATCTTTATACATGCCTTCGGGAACATTCTCGTATTGATAAATTCTGCTGCCGTGAAATTCCACCTCCAGGATTTTGGAAGGCTTGTCATAGCCTATCGAGGTTATGTCCGAAGAATTAACGAATTGTCTGTCCATGGTTTTAAATTCCTCCATTGAATTGCAAACAAGTTTCAAAAGCGACGAAACACCGGAAAAGGAAAGAGCCTGAACAGCCCCCCGAAAGCCGGCGTCTAGCCATCGGGTAGTAATTATTTAGACGGTTTCGGGCAGCAACCGGGAATTTTATCAACGGCGCAATGTCGGCCGCATCAACGGCAAATATCGGCCATCCGTATGAAACCGCCCATCCCGAAACAGCCAATCAAACATGTTGATTGGTCGAGGACTTTACAAAAATACCAGCAAGGGTTAAATGGTCAGAGATTGGATAAACGATACGGGCCGAGCGACACAGAGCCCTTCCCGCAACCCAATATCTCCAAATTCAGCAAATCCAATGGAGAATTGCCAAAAACCCACCTACATAAAGCCGTTGAAGCCCTCCTAAAACGGACACAACCCAAGAATCAGAAGAAAGGACGCATCTTGCTTTTTACTGTAACAGGCTTGTATTTTTGGCTAAAAACTGATATTACCACCCGCGCAATTGAAATCAGGACTGAAATCAGGGAAGTTATGAATCATGACAAACTATATTGTTATCTTCGATAAAGAATCGGATGAGAATAGGGAAAGGTTACCCGGCCTTACCCTGATGCCTACGAACATCATCCAAAAATATTTTTTGTTAGGAGCAATGAAGTTAGCGAGGTTATTGCTTCGAAGTTGAGAATTAAAGGGGACGGTAGAGATATAGCTGGCGCGGTGTTTAGAATAAGTTCGGCTTATTCGGGGTATACCAGCAAGTCTCTTTGGGAATGGCTGGATGTAGATGGATAAGCCAGACCCCCTAATAGTACCATCAGATAATCAGGGTGCTAATCCAAGTGGCGGCGGTGGCGATGGCGGAGGACGCCATAGTTTGCCTGAGCGGGTCGCAATATTGGAGACAGAACTAAAACATTTAGCTACAAAGACTTGGATCTCACTTATAGCACTTGGCATAGTATTGTCTGTGTTTGGTGGTGTTTGGCATTTATCGGAAAAAATTACAGAGGTTAAAACCAGTTTCGATTCATATAAAGAATCTCATAACAGGGAACACGACCGAGAAGACTCTCAATAAATAAAAGATTAGCGCCCAGTTTGATTAGGCGGAATCAAAGAGTTAAAAAATTACATCCATCCCCAACTCCAGTCATAACCGATATTGCATAGGCAGGCAGAGTTATAGTTGAGGGCGTATTTATTGGAGACGATGTTGTCGGTGTCCTGGCAACCGTATTGCCTTTCGGAGATGATTGGAAAAACGGAAGCTAACCAAAAGAGGGCTTACAGGTTTATACAACAACCAGAAAAAATGATTGCCGAAGCAATCGACAATCAGCGTCCTTCACAACAATCGCGGAAAATATGGAATTATTGCCGATTGTGTTAAGAACCTAAAGCAGACTTGTAACACTGGCAACAACCACACCTATCGTCTGAGAAGGAGAAAAGTTCTGGAACTTCCTTCCATGGTCGTGCGAAGTTTCCCGAAATCCGCATGAAGTCGTTCGTTAGCAGAAACGTTCACACCGCCCTGTCGCCGCGACGAGAAATATCGGTTATCCCTTCTCGTCAAATCCCCCTCCTCGATTCGATTGCAGCCTGCCCATAAGGTAGCGGCATCCGACCGGAACGGAGCGCATCGGCGATTTTGGGAAATCCGCCCCGCATGAACAAGGAGCCGGCTTACTTGGTGCTTGCCACGCTAAATAATACGGGCATGCGAACTGCTCGCCCCGCCTCGGCTTTTTGATTCCGCGAATTGCCCTTTTTCGAGGCGTTCTGTAACACAGTGCGGATTTGAGACAAGGAGAAGACCATGACAAACCAAAGAAACACAAAAAAACCCAAAAAACCCGAAACGGCGCGTGAATATCTCGACAGGGGCGTGAAACGTTTTAATGCCGGTGACCTTGAAGGAGCTATAGAGGATTACACCCGGGCAATCGGCATGGACCCGAGATTGGCGGATGCTCGCATGAAACGGGGCATTGCTTTTCATCAAGCGGGCAAATACGCACCCGCCATCGAAGATTTCACCAGGGCGCTTGAATGTACGAGAAAAGACACCCATCTTATGAATTACGAAATAACCTTTAAGAATGTGAAAATTTTAATCCATCGAGCCGCCGCATATAACGCAAAAGACGAATACCGGAAGGCAATTGCCGATGCGGACAGGGCTGTTGAAATACTGGAAAGCAACAGCCGCTGTTATTACCGGGAACCGGACTATCGGCCTGCCCTCCTCCAACTGGCCTACGCCTGGATGAAAGAAGGGGACAAGGAAGACAACATCCGGCGGAAACTTCACTACTACGATGAAGCAATCCACAATTACGAATCGTATGCCAGCGCGGTAAAGGAGGACGCAACGGCGCGGTTTCATCTCGGGTTTTTGTATTTTCAAAAAAAAGAATACGTCCAAGCCGAAAGAAATTATGCCATCGCGGTTTCGATAGATGAAAAATTCGCGAATGCCTGGTTCGGGCTGGGCCTCGTCTCGATCGCAAGGGCGAAATGGGGCAACGCCGTCGGCTATTTCAGCAAGGTGATTTCCCTGCAGAAAGAGCACCCAAACGCTTTCGCCGGGCGCGGCCATGCATATTTTCAGATCAAAAAATACGACCTGGCGCGCGAAGATTGCGAGAAAGCGATCGATTTAAACCGGGAGGGGGATTGGGTTCAAAGCATCAAACCTCCACGGAGCGTCCTGGCGGACATTCAAGAAATAAAAGACAAGATAATGGAAAACCTCGCCAACTACCGCAAAGTTGCCGGCCCGGACGCCGACGTGCAAACCGCTCCCGACGGAGACGGCCCCTGGACGGCCGAAAGCGAATTGGACGAAATCATTGCGGATTGCACCAAGGCCATCAGTGAAACCCCTCTGGATGTTGTTAACTATTTCAAACGCGGCGATGCTTATGTCGGAAAAGGAGATCCGGACAAGGCGATTGAAAGTTATAACGAGGGCATTGACTTGGAGGAAGACAATCCTGTCCTTTGGAAAAAAAGAGGATTTGTCCTGCTTCTCAAGGGCGAGGAAGAAAGAGCCGAAGAGGACTGTCTCAAGGCGCTTTCTTTGAATCCGAAGGACGCCCAAGTCCGGGATATTATGGACGAGATTCAAAAAAAGAAGGATGAAGCCGTCGGCGGCGCTTAGAGCCTGACCCGCAAGTGAGAATTATTGCAGGTGTTTATTGGTTGAATATCAAACCCATAACAGTAACGCCAAGACCAACCACACCTGCTACCTTCAAGCGAAAATCCTGAAGTCTCTGTGGTCACGCGACGTTGTCGAAGCCCGTATAATCTTCACAGTCACACCGGTAAGGTATTTACATTGTCTTTTCCATCTTGTCGAATCGGGAATATATGCAACATGCAAATATTGTTAAAAACGAGCATGGTGCTAAGATAATTACTTACTAATCAAGAAGCAATTTAATCAGAATAAACGATATACCAGTTGCGAGAGTTGCAGCACTCATCATCCCAAGTATTACACCGGTCAATACCCAAGCCTTTGTGGCTAAATGTTTTAGCTCCGCCTCCAATACTGCAACCCGCTCAGGTAAATCATCGCGACCGCCACCGCGACCACCGCCACCCGGATCAACTCCCCTATCGGTTGACTCTGCTAATTTAAGGTGCGCCTTATTCATCTGCACCCAACCACTCCCAAAGAGATTTACTAGTATATCCTGAATAAGCCGAACTTATTTTAAATACCGCACCAGCCGTATCTCTACCTTCCCCTTTAATCTTTAAATTCACAGCAACGGTCTGGCTAACTTCATCGCTCCTGACAAAAAATATCCTCGGGTCATGTTCGTAGGCATTGGGGTCAACCTTGGCAATCCTCTGCCTATTACTATCCGATTCCCTATCGAAGATAACAATGTAGTCTGCCATGATTTATGATTCCCCTGATTTAGTTTATGGGGCGATAATATCAGCTTTTAACCGAAAATACAAGCCTATTCCAACAAAAAAACAAGACGCATCCACCCCTGATTTCCCCTATATTAATTTTTGTTCATAATTAGTTCTCGCGGTTAGTTTGTCATTGAAGCAAAACCCCACGAGAATAAGGAAATAGTTGCCTCCTCCCCTCGATTTATAGTCCACTTTTAAGTTGGCAAAATTTCTGTCATAGTTGTTTCCTTTGCCCTTGTTGCAACTTGTAGAGCGTAAAGGAATGGAGTTAAACAGGAAAGTGATTGATTGGTTCGGACAGCAATCAAATCAAGACAAAAAAATTCCTACAACAACGGTACCGTCAGCAATCTCGTCGGCAAACGCCATCGAAACGCCTGCGCAGCGAATATCAATGCGATATCGCATCCCCATGCTTGAAATTCACCTTGCGGCCCGCCGCTCCGAAGATTGCTCCCTCCGTCCTTACGGGTTTGCTTTTGCCTCTTTTTGGAATTCATCCGGAGACTTCGGAGAAGTTTCCTGCCTGGGCGGACGGACGGGATCGGGCAAACGCGGCGGCGCTGACCCCGACGTCGGCTCATCATCAACAACGGTCAGCGTGAAGATATTGCTATTGGTGGTGGTGCGGACACTGCCCCATTCTGTCGGGAAGTTGTTGTCGCCCTCCGAAAGCGTGAACACAACCACCTGGTTGTCGGGGTCCGCATCATTTTGGTTGTCCCTGATGTAAACGGTTACTTCACCGCTCCTCTCTCCCGGATCAACGGTGAAGGGGTGCACGGAATTGCCTATGCTTCGGTCCTCCTCGAAGGTAACAAGATTGTTCTCGTTGCCGGAGGTGATTGTGAGTTTCAAAGGCAGGCCGTCCGCAGGCGCGTCACTGGACAATGAAACCATGATGGTCTCCTCTGCCATGGGACCTTCGGTGACCGTGGCTTCGTGTTGCGGCGGAACTTTCTTGAAGAAAACGCTATTGTTGTTAGCGGGAATGGTGATCGTGTGCTTGGTGATCTCTCCGGGTGCCACCTCCGAAGGCAGGCCGTCACTAGGCCGCAGGGTCAAAATCAGGGTCTCGTCTCCTTCGGTGCGACCGCCGTCTGCCCGAATTTCGATGCTGATGGCGGTATCCGATGCCCCCAAGTTCACGGTAAACGGATCGTCTATGTCTGCTCCATTGTGTTGCACATCAGGGTTGCCGCTGCCCGTGTCGCCCCTGTCGACCGTGCCGGTAACATCGAACTTGAGGGCAATGCCCTCGCTTGGAATCGTGTACTGCGTGAACACAAGGGGGATCCGGGCCACGGTGCCCTCGGAATGCCTGGAGCTCCCGCTCATGAAGCCGATGCTTGGCGATTCATCGTCAACGACGGTCAGCGTGTAAGTGTTTTCCGCTATGGAGGTGGCAACGCTTCCCCATCCGTCCGGGTAGTCGTCGCCCTTCGAAAGCGTGAACACAACCTCTTGATTGCCGTTAGTCGCGGCATTGGAGTTGTCGTTGATGTAGACGGTGAACTCGTAGCTCGTCTCTCCCGGATCAACGGTGAAATCAAGCAAGTTATCCACCATCCCCCCCGTGAAGGTGACAAGTTCGCTGCCGACCGTATTGCCGGAAGTAATTTCGAGTTTCAACGGCAGTCCGGTCGAGGGCGCGGGAACATTGTTCAGCGAAAGGCTGAATTTCGCGCTCCCGCCCCCCTCGGAAACACTGCCCGTGTCCGCGCCGGTCGGGAACCAGGCAAAGCCGCCGCCGCGCTCAAGCGTCAACGTGTGCGTCTTGGCGTTGGCATCCGCCATCAATGTCGTGCCGCCTGCGGTGACCGAGTCCGGCAGGGTGAACGTGAGCGTTTCACCGAGATCGAGATTGCTTCCACTCGTGCTCATGAGAGTGATGCGTGGATTGTCGCCCGTGTTTGCACCGGGCCGGACGGTAAAGGGCCCGGAACCCATGAAAAGATTTTCCCCGATTTCGTCTCTCTCATACTGAACCTCCGCCAGCATCCCTTGCACGGATGCGGCCACTTGCATATCGACGTCGAAGTCGTTCGCAACGGTGTGGCCTTCCACTTCAAGTTCAATGTCGAAAGAATATTCCTCACTGCCGAAGAACGGCATGCCCGCCTTTGCAAAGCCGATGGTCGGCAGATCCTCGTTGACGACGGTGAGGGTGTGGATCTTTGCGTCCGGCTGGATGATGCCCCACTTTTCCTGGAAATTATCGCCCTTCATGATCGTCAGGATAACCGGAGGATTGGCGTCAACGCTGTCGTTGTCGTTGATGTAGAGTTCAACTGCTTGTTCCGTCTGCCCTGCGGGAAAGGTGACGTCCTTCGAGTTGTTCGGGGTTCCGTCCATGTTGAAGGTGACGAGATTGTCGTCGTTGCCGGAAGTGATCTCCAGCTTGAAATGCAGGCCGCCCGAAGGCGCGCCCGAGTCTCTGTCGAACTGGACGAGGACTGTGTGCTTGCCGCTCCCCTCGGGACGCGTGCTGCTGTTTTGACTTCCGGTGAAGAATATCCTGCCGTCGCTGGGCTCAATCTTCAACTCGTGCGTCCTGGAGGCGCCGGAGACGGAGGTGAGCGATGCCGGCAGGGTGAAAGTGATGGTTCCGCCGGGTTCGGTAGTGCCGTCATTCGGAAGTTTGATGGTGAGGCGCGGATTGTCGCCCGAACTTGCACCGGCCCGGATAAACAATTCATCGCCGTCGCGAACAATCCCGTCCAGGGCCTTGTTGTTGTTTTCAACCTCTCTCAACACATCGTAATGCGTCAACTCCATGGTCCGGCTTCCCCTGAGGACGGGATTGCCCTCGCCGGTAATTTCCATCGGGATGCGGATGCCGTCTGCCGGAAAGGTGTCGCCGGTCACTTGAAATTCAATGTCGATGATGGTGTCTCCCATCGGATCCTCGAAGACCGTGGTGGACTGCTCCACAAAGCCGTATTGAACCTCGTTGTTTACGATGGTCATGGTGTGGGTGTTCTCCGTGCCGGAAACGCTCCAACCCGTGGGCAATCCGCTGCCGGGTTCCGAGAGCGTGATGGTGAAACGCTTGTCGAGGTTGCCCGAGAGGTCGCCTGTGACACTGTTCTGCATGGCCTGGACGATAAAGGTAACCGTCTCCATGTTGGGGGGAAGCGTGAGGACGCTCGTATTGGAATCGTAGACGGCTCCGCCGGTTCCGGTGATGGTGTAGTCGGTGCCCAATACCGCGTCTCCCGTGTTTGAACTCAGATTGAGCAAAACACCGGATTGGACCTGAAGGGGCTGGGCGATGGAAATGGTGACGGGAGTGCTTCTGGCTTCGGCGGCACTGGATTCGCTCTCGGCGAAGGAAATTATACCGCCTATGTCGTTGTCCCTGACGGTGAACCTCCATCGCAGCGGATGACCTGACACTCTCCCCCATCCAGAATCCGACAGGCTCACCTGATGAATTTCGTAAATGAGGACGTCGTCGGTGAAGTTGTTATCCTCGCCGATGACCAAAGTGTATGGTTTTCCGTTATTCAAGTTCTGCGGATTAAATCCGTGAGTAGGAGCAGGAAAATACCGGCTGCCGATGACTTGCTCCCCTTCTTCCGTAAAATTAGCATAGACATCGTTCAAATAGAATTCGGTAATACGATGCCGAGGGAACTGGACGCCAAAACTCCCTTCGGTTACATTGAATCTCTGACCGGCATTGTCATTTATTACAGGCAGGGCATTTCCGTGCTTGTCGAGCAAACGTGCCCGGCTTCTTATTACCTTCGAAGTGTCGGTGGTTCCGATAGTCACACCGCCGGCGGTAGCATACAATTTCAACTCAATCGCTCCCTGCCCTTCGGTGAACTCGGTGGAATTGCCATCAGCCCATCTGATGAAATTCTCATTGTCGTTGACGGTGACGGTGAGAGTGTCACGCTCGCCGATGCGCCATCCCGGAGGCAGGGAGGAGCCGGGGGCAAGTTCAAGGAATATGTTAACATCCTGGGGACCTTCAGAAAGGACATTGTCGGAGGTGCGGAGGCTCATCCGCCCATTGTTCCCGCTAGCAAAATCGTTATTAACGAAGTCGAGGATCGCCTGCGAGTAGCCCTGCTCTTGAAAAGTTTTATTGCTATCGTAGTCAGAGTTCTCCGGCCGTCTGGTGCTAATGCCAACGTAGCCAAATTGAGGGTCGCTGTCGTCCACCCTCAAGCGCATTCGAAAGGTGGTATGGGCCTGGCCGGGGAAGATATCCGGATGCTTCGGAACATTTGCATTGTTTGTCCTTGTAACAAACGTTCTCCTAATCCAGTTGGCGTTCTCGTTAAGCGTGAGGCCGTCTTTGAACTCTTCCCCGAATTCCACGAAAATATAGTCGTCATCGACAACCGAGACGGTGTGAACGTTGTTGCCGTCGTTGATGTCAACGACCCAGCCCCTGGGCAGGACAACTCCTGCGACTTTGCTTATCGTGATGGTGACCTCTTCCACCAGCTCGGCCATGATTTCGTCATCAACGGCGGTGATGATCAACGGAACCTGGTCGATTCCCGCGTTGACGGTGAGGATGCCGCTGGTCGGATCAAGGACGCTGGAACCGGAAGCGCTCGGAGCAACCTCGACGGTGATATCTGCATCCGTGCCCGTGCCGCTCAGGGTCTCAATATCAACCTGGAGAGTTATCGTCTTATTCGGTCCCGTGATCTCCTCCGCGGGCACGGCCTGGGTGATATTGACCGTCACCTCCCGGCTGGGCCGGGCCGTCTCGCCGAGCAGGTCCTCGCGGCTTTCGGTGAGGCGCGAAGTCTTCTCCGCAAAGCTTATGAGATTGTCGTTGGCCGCGATGGCAACGGTGTGGGTGCTCTGTCCGACCTTCCATCCTCTCGGAAGGCCGTTGTTCATCGCACGTATGGTGAAGGTGATCTCTTCCTTGATTTCAGGATCGGTCTCGTCATTGATGCGCAAGCGCATGTCGGGCGCCTGCCCCGCGGGAATATATTCCGCAATAGCGCTCGCCCCGACGGCGGCGTCCACCGCTCCGCTTGTCCCGCGTGCCGGATCGCAGTTCGGTGCCGGGTCCCCCGTTGCGGCGGAGCGTGAAGTATCCAGGTGGAAGATATCGTCATTGGACGTGGTGCCGCCGGTTTCCAGAATCAGGCAGATGCCGCCGGCGGGGATGAGGGCGTTGTTCGCAACGCCGTCCTCCGTAAGGGAGAAGGAGATTGTGATTTCGCTGCCGTCCTCGGCGACCTCGGTGCGCGTGCCGGCAAAGCCGAACACGGTGTCGATGGCGGCATCGTCATCGGTGATGGTGAAAGTGTATCTGTTTTTCCCGGGAATGATCCGGCTGCCGCGCGCATTCGAGAAACCGGTGCCCTCCTCCAATATCAAGGTATACGTCTCGTCCCCCTCGACATCGGTGTCATTGTTAATGGATAGCGTGAAATCCGCAAAGTTTACATTTCCGGGAATGCTAAACTCGCCGCGAACGGAAGCCAAATCACCCTCCCAGTCGGAGCTACTCAATTCGTGGCCGTCCGCATCCACCGCCCTCTCAACCCGCCATTTCACAGGCGTTGGCGAGGATGTTGCGCCGATTGCGTTCACGCGGATATTAATTGTGCCTGCGCTTTCATCAACGGTGCTCGGATTGCGAATTTCGCCGCCGCTAAGGGTGCGGTCGTTGTCTCCAAACTCGACCTGCACGCCGCTCCGGTCGATGATTGTTCCAAGATGCGTATAAGGAATGCGGCGCCCGGCAATTCCCGGAGGGAATGTTTGATTCTTCACAATCTCAAGCCTGAAATCCTCCCTCTCCTCTTCGTTGATAATTTCGGAGTCGGAAAACACGGTGATGGGCAGGCGGTAGAGGAAGCCGTTCGGCCTGATTAGAATCTCGTCCATTGGAATGAAGGTTGTTGTCGGCAGCCGGACATCGGGCGCCGATACCCCGCCGGGCGCCGTGTTGATTGCGGCGCCTGCGGTTCCCGGCGAGCTAAAAGTCGTTTCAAGATTAAACCCGGGCTCCGGAGTGGTTGTCGTGGGACGCGGAAGCGCGGAGAACAGCAGGTTTACATACCGGGTAACCGCCAGGGCGTTAAAATGGTCGTCGGTGTCCGCGTCTGCATCGCCGGGGCGGGGTTCAAAGTATTCCACGGGGCTGCCGAAAGGAGACTCCGTTACCCCCTCAAAGATAACGAACCCTTCCTCGCCGTCGTCGTCAATGCTCCAGACCGTTATCTCGTTCCTTGTCACCTCGTTCTGATAATCATCCGGAGGGTTCGCGCCCAGCGAAAGCACGAAACGGCCGATTTCGGTATCGGTGTCGTTGTCGTCTTCCCTGATGCCAATTTGGAGGTTGTATTCTTTTTCGCCTTCGGGAATCGCAAAACTGTGTGTATTCGTTCCCGGTGCATCGGTGAACGAGAAAACATTGTCATCGTTTTGAGCTATCGTCACCGTGAGGGGCAGACCTCCCGTCGGCGGGTTAATGTTGGTTCTTATCGGCAGCAGCACCGTGCCGGAGGACTCGGCGGCGTTAATCCTGAAGTTTTCCTCATCGAAGTTGTCGTAAATGCCGTCCGTCGCCGGCGTCGCAAAGCCCACGACCCGCCTTAGATCGGTGATTCTCAACAACTGCGTTTCGCTTCCAATGCGCCATCCCGCCGGGAAGCCTGCGCCGTTCCCGTCCGTGCCTCGTCCCAAGGTCAAGGTGACATCGTTGGGACTGCTGTCTCCGTCTTCTCCGAGAACGTCCACCGTGAAGAGAACGGTGCCTGTTGTTATTCCGGCGGGAAGCGTGAAACTCGCCCAGCGCTCCGGTACGGCCACCCTGCTTGGATCACTCGAGGTCAGCGTCAGTCCCATTCCTCCCTCCGGAATGGTTCCCGATCCCAGACTCAGGCCCAGGACGGTTGATCCGGCATCTTCCGGCAGAGTGCCCGGATTGGTCGAAGCGAAGGAGACCACGCCTGTGGCGTCGCCGTCGTTGTCGATGATGAAGAGCGTGTAGGCGGTCTCGTCCAGCACCCATCCCTCGGCGGGAAAGCCCGCGCCTTTCGCGAGGGTGAAGTCCACCTCCTCAAAGAATTCCTTTTCACTGTCGTCGGCAATGGCGAGATGGACGGTTGCGCTTCTCGACCCCCCGCGGAATGTCGGAGAGCTGTCCGCGACGATCGAGACGTCCCCGCCGTATCTCGACGCGTCCGCGAGGGCGAGATTTACGGAGAAATCATTCGGCGCGTCGGAGGTCAGATGCAGCCTCACCGGCACGGTTCCCGCATTCTCGACAAACTGCGCGGAAGCGAACGATTCAAACAGCACCATGTCCGGCACCCGTAGATTCAAATTGTGTCCGGCCAGGCCAAGTTCCCACTGATTGGCGGAATTGGATTCAGTAATGTTGTTTACGAGACTCAAAGCCACCGTTTTATCGACCTTGGACGTTTTCGCGGCATCGACGATTGTCACTTCAAACTCGTGAAAGCGCGCATTCTGCGCAACCGCCATCGGCTGCGCGGGAAGCGTTATCGTGCCGGTGTCGTCTGTCGAAACGGAGACCATGAGCCCCTGGGGCGCGGGGGCGCCTATGTTCAGCCTGACCGTGACGGTGTCTGCGGTAAAGAAGGCTTCGCTTGAGACTCGCGCAAAAGCGACGGTGCGAATGTAATTGTTCACCGTGAGAACGCTCCTGGTCTCGTCGAGTCCCCATCCGGACGGCAGCGTTTCGCTGTCCGGGACGCTCAAAGTGACGGTGGTTGAGCCGTCCCGTCTCACGGATTCGAGTGCCGGCAGATCGAAGAAAGTTTCATTCCGGACAAGCCTCACGTCCAAGGGCGGATACGGGGCCGACGCTCCCTGGAACCGCGCGACGTCGGTGTTACCGATGGTTGCAACGAGGTTAATGTCCTGCGGGAATGCCGTATCCGCGGTCTCGCGAATCTTAACGACTTGCGACTCTCCCTGGTAAAGGTCGATCGTGGTTTGAGCGAACCCGATTTTGTTTTCAACAACGGGCGCGTCGTTTGCGGGAATCTCAATCCAGAAAGTATTGATATCATCAATGCGCCATTCGCCGGGGAAATTCTCTCCCATGCCGAGCGTGATGGAGATGGTCTCCCTGTCTTCGGTCGTTTCGTCATCATCAATGGTGACTTGCGGGCTAACCTCAAGAACGCCGCCGCTGACGCCGGTCGATGTCGTGACGGTGAAACTCACGGGGGAGTCGTTTGTGGTGTCGGGATCGTCATCGCCGTGGCCTCCCTGGCCGTCGGCCTCCCTGTAGGCGAAGGTAAGGGGAATGTCGCCGGTGATGTCCCCGGCCGCCAGTCCTTCGCCGGCCGCACCCCGGATCAGGAGCCTGAGGGTAACGCTGTCACCCTCAATTACGGATGCCGGTCCCGACGTCTCAAAGCCGATGCGGTGCTGTTCGTTGGCGGGAATGGTGAAGACGTGCTCTTTGTCGCCGAAAGTGAAACCGTTGATCAAGCCTCCCGACAAGGTGACGGTGATTTCCTCGTCGGCTTCGGGGCCGATGGCGGCATCGTCGTTGAGGGCCGTAACCACGAAGGTGGCGCTGGTTTCGGTCGCCCTGATCGTGATGCTGCCCTGACGGGTGCCGGAGTCCACGTCCCCGGCGCCGCTCGTGACCTCCCAATCAACAGGGATGTCCATGTCGGGCGCGGCGGACGCGAGAACGGTGAACGTGAGATCGTCGCCTTCCTCCACGCTAGCGAGATTGACTTCGGGGGTCGCGCTTGTGGGGGCAAAGCCGACGGTTCCCGTGACCGCAGGCGTGTCGTCCTCGATCAGGATGGTGACGGTTTCGTCCGTATCGATGCTCCAGCCGTCGACGTTGGAGAAATTGGCAAGTCCAAGTTCGAAACTTTCACCGGCATCGTTCCCGTCCCTGCCGGCAGCGGTGACGGTAATGGTCGCGGTGTCCTGCGGCGCCTCCGGAAGCGTCAGGACGCCGCCGGAGTAGCCGGTTCCGGTGATGGTGTAGTCGTTTTGATCCGCAGTGCCTGCGGTTTGCATGATCGCGACGGTTGCGTTCGTGCCCGAAGGCAGCGGCTTTTCGATTTTAATATCGATATCCACCGAGTGGTTCGCGCCGGCGAGTTCGGTGATGGTGCGGGTGCCCGTTGATGCGAATTCCACGGTGTTGTCGTTGGCGGGAATCTCGACGAGATAGCTGCTGTTGGCGGGATCGACCGTCCATCCGGGCGGAAGGCCGGGCTGGTCATCCGCAAAACCGATGGTGAAGCTCTCGAGGAGTTCGGCTGCGGCGTCGCCGAGAACGGAGACGGGATAAGACGCCATGAGGTTGGTAACGTCCGCGGCCTGGATTACATGCGTTGCGGCCGCGCTGT
Organism: Hyphomicrobiales bacterium; assembly: GCA_026708505.1. Lineage (GTDB taxonomy): Bacteria > Pseudomonadota > Alphaproteobacteria > JAPOUT01 > JAPOUT01 > JAPOUT01. The sequence continues at coordinate 14,464 of JAPOUU010000031.1, forward strand.
AATCGCCGGTAACCTCGTGACGGAGCGCGCCGTTGACGGTGGAAAAAGTGAAGGCAACGGTAACCGGCCCGCTCGGCGCGATCGTGAAGGCGAGCGGCACTTGATGATCGGTTTTGGGAACGGCGCTGGGGTCGTTGCCGGCGGGCTCCCGCACCGTCGCGCCGCTCCTGCCCGCCGCGAATCCGATGGCCGGCGCAACGGGCTGGTCGTTTCTCGGAATGGTAACGACATGCTCCTTGATTGCGCCGAGGCTCCATCCCGGCGGCGCGCCTTCGGCCGTAAGAGTGATGGTGACGGTTTCGGCTTCTTCCCGGTGTTCATCCGCGAAGACGGTGACGACATAATTACTCGATCCGGCGACAAGATCGGCCGAACCAATCCGTATTGTCTCTTCGAGATGCACATCTCCGCCGGAGGCTGTACTCAAGTCCGTGCCGGGCGTGATTGTCAGCGTGAGAGGCAGCGTCTCGGAAGACGGGAGCGTTCCCGTGACATTGGTGATGGCAAGTTCAACGTTGTAGACGGACCGGTCCGTGTCGGGCTCCGCGGCGTTGGGCGTGGCCGCCGCGGCAAACCCGATGGTCGCCGTCGGGATGTCGTTATCGATGATTTTGACCTCGTGGGTCGTGCCTGCGGGAACCTCCCATCCCTCAAGCGTCTGGGAACTGCTGAGCGTGAGGGTGACGGTTTCAGGGATCAAATCCGCGTCCTCGGGGGCGGTGATCGTAAAGGAGGCTGTGTTCTCTCCCCGGGCTATGGTGATGCCGGCGGGACTGATGTTGAGTTCCCTGCCGTCGCCGCCGGTTTGCGTGATGCCGACGGTGTAGTCTTCCGGCACGGGGTTGGTGAATTTCAGGTTCACGGTCTTCGCCGAGCCTCCCTCGTTGACGCTGCCGGGCGGCGCGTCCTCGAAGGTGACGGTGTTGTCGTGCGCGGGAATGGTGAAGCTGCGCTCAAAGTTCGTGGCAAAACCGGCCGGCGCGCCTGCGCCCGAGAGTGTCCGCAGCCTCATGAAGAAAGTCTCTTCGTTTTCAGGCATGGAGTCGGTTAACACAGTGACCGAAATATTGACGGTTTCCTGATGCCCCTCCGTTGCCGGGTCGTTGTCCGTTCCGTTGAAATCGAAAAATATGAAGGGAACAAGAGAGACGTCGGCGTTGTGGTTGGGGATGGCCGTGCCGTCGTATTCCTCCCCTCCGGTGATCTCAACAGACAGCATTATGGACTGCGGCCCGAGAGCGTTGAGTTGAACGGGAATCCTCCCAACTCTTGATTGCTCCGCCAATTTCACGGGATCATCGGAGAACCCGACGAAACTGTCATTGGAGGGAATAATAATGATGTGTTCTGCCGGCACGCCGGGATTCCATCCGTTCGGCAATCCATTGCTCGAAAGCGTGAGCATGATGCTCTCCTCGGCTTCGGGGATGTCATCGTCTTCGATGGTGAAATCCAGCGTGAACCTGCCGATTTCGGTGACCGGAATGCTCGAAAGCGCCGGGGAGACGGAATAATCGTCCCTGTCCGCGGTGCTTGCATCGCTGTCCTTGACGGCGGTCGTGTTGGTGGTGACGGTGAGATTAAACCCGCCGGGGGGCAGCACCCCTGCGGCATCGATTGCAACGGCGTGGGACCTTGTCGCTCCGGGCGCGGGCTCTTCGACTGTCGAGTCGGGCCGGACGAATGCAATCGTTCCGAAGACGGATGCGCCCGGTTCGGTAATGCGGAGGTTGTGGACCGCGCCGGAGGGAACGCCGCCCCATGCGCCCGGGAAACCCGAGCGCGACGTTAGCCTGAATGTGACATCATCGGGCATGCCGTCCGTGCCGTCCCTGACGTAAACGGTAACCGGATGGGGAGTCGACGCACCCTCGCCTGCGGGAATGGTGAAATCATGAGTGGTGGCGCGAGGCCCGGTATTTGTAAAGGAGACGGCGGAGGTGTCGCCCTCTGCCGCGATTGAGAGGGCGAGTCCGCCGGAGGGCGCCGGGTTGGTAAGCGCGATATTGAGGGTCGTCATGCCGTCGGTCTCGACAACGGAGCTCGGATTGCCGGTTGCGAAGGTGACGGTGTTCTCGTTCGCAGGGATGGTTATGGTGTGGGTTTTGGTGAGTTCGTTCAGCGTGAAGGAATCGGTTTCATTCGTATCGATAAGCGTGACCACGATGTTCTCGTTGTCTTCGGGCGTGCTGTCCCTGTCTATTTCAATTGAGAAGCTCCCGTTCGTTGAAGTGCCGGAGATGTTCACCGTTCCGGCGGCAACATCCACTTCGCCTGCGGGGGAAACCTCCCAGCCGAAAGCAAGGGTCGAGCCCGTCCCGGGCGCGGCGGTGGAGACAATGCCCAGGGAGACGGTCGCGCCTTCGGCCGCGGTCGCGGTGCTGTTCGGTGCAAAACCGACCGTTCCGCCGGGCGGGGCGGCATCGTTGTCGGTGATGGTGACGGTGTGGGTGTTGTTGTCCGGATCAATGCTCCAGCCGTCCGGCAATGTCCCCGCCGCCGCCGAAATAACGAGTTGGACGGTTTCATCCTCCTCGTGCCTGTTGTCGGGAGTGGGCACAACGGAGATGTCCGCCGTGCTCAGGCCGGCGGGGATGGTGACTTGCGGTGGCACGGTGTAATCGCTTCCTCCTTCCGCGCCGCCGTCTTCGCCTTCTTTCACCGCAACATCAAGGACGATATCCCCGCCCGTATACGGAAGACCGGCATAGACGGGAACTCGATGCGTTCCGGATTCCGGGGTTGTGCTGGTTTTTTGATTCGCCCCCGTTGCATCCGCGAATTTAATGACGTTCTCGTTCGCGGGGATGGTGATGTCGCCGGAAACACCGCTTGCACCGATGCGCCATCCGTCCGGGAGACTTGTGTCCGAATGCGTTTCATCGGCGAGGGCCAGGGTCAGCGTTTCGGCGTATTCAGGATCGCCGTCCGCCCTGGCGGCGACGCCGAGGGAAACCGTCGGTCCCGTGCCTTTGTCCAGGGTGAGGGTCCCTCCGCCGGAGTTGTCGGCCGCCTTGCTGAAGGTTACATTCGCCGTTCTCGGGGTGATGGTGAAATCGTCCTCGGTGATTCCGGTTCCGGAGGCATTAATGCGCAGCACCGCCTGTTCGTCAAGGGGGTTGTGAAAATCAAGGGAGAAGGTTTGCTCGCCGCCTCCTTCATCAACGGATGCGGAGGAAGGCGTCCAGGTAAACACGTTGTCGTGCGCGGCGATGTTGACGGTGTGCGTCGTTTGCGCCCCCAGCGTCCAGCCCGCCGTCTTGGAATCGCCGGAATCAATGGAAAGGGTGAGGAGGATGGTTTCCTTGGCTTCGGGGAGACCGTCTTCACGGATGTCGAAGTTCAGCGACAGCACGCCGCCGCTAAGGTTGGTGTTACCGCTTGATATCGAAACGGGAGAAGCGGCCGAGGGCAATTGCGTGCTGGCCCAGTCATTGCCGCTTCCGGAGACTGCCGTTCCGGCAACGGCAACGGTCAGATCAAACGCGTCCGCCGGCGCGGGCGGGACTCCGGTCACGTTGATGTTAACCGTGTGGGTCCTGGTTCCGCCGCCGCTGCCGGGCTCCATGGCGGCAGATTCCGCCGCGGCAAATTCGATGGTTCCGCCGACGCCGGTAGGCTCGTTGACCGTGATTTTATGCATGACATTGGGAGCGGTTCCCCAGTCTGTCGGGAATGGGGACGAGGCGTCCGGATCCGCCGTGAGCGTGAGGGTGACCTCGTCGGGATCCGCGTCGCCGTCCGCGGGGAAGTAGATGGGAACGGCCGTGTGGTCTTGCCCCGCGTTAATGGCGAGGGTCTGCATGGAAAGCGGGCCGTTGTCTGCAAAGGACGCCTCGTCTCCCGTGATTACCAACCGTAGAGCCAAGCCGCCTGCGGGCGCATTATTGGAAGCCGTGATTCTGATGTTCTGGCCGGTCTCCCCTTCGACGACGGAAGTCGGCGCATCCCTATCGAATCCCACCGTGTTGTCGTTCGCGGCAATGGTGATGGTGTGCGTGTTCTTGCTTGCGTCAATTTCGAATTCCCCGGGAAATCCGCTGCCGGGGGCGGAAATCTCCAAGACGACGGTTTCCCTGTCTTCGGGAAGATCGTCGTGCTTGATAACAACTTCGATCATGTCACTCAAGCCTGTAACTTCGAAGGTCGGCGCAACGGTGAAGTCGTCTCCTTCGACCGCGGTGCTGTTGCCTGCACCTGTGAGAGCTTCAACGTTGATGTCGAAGGCGGCGGCCGGCACCGCGGAAACCGAGAGGGGAATTTGAACCCTGGTGTCGTTGGCTCCGTCCTCGGTCGCGGGCGAAGAATCCGACGTAAAGCCGACGCTTCCCGTCTCGTCGTTGAGGAGGGTGATATCGTAAGACGGGGAGGAGGCGGCTCTCCATCCGTCCGGCAGCACCGGGCTAAGACCGAGCGTGAGAGTCTTGTCGGGGTTGACGTCGCTGTTGCCGACGGCCGTAATCGTGAGACTCGCCGTGGATTTTTGCGTCGGCAATGTCCAGGTTGTTCCCGTAACGCTACCCTCGCCCGCCGGCACGGAGAACGTGTAATCGCCCGATGTTGCATCCCCTGTCGGCGTGATCTCGATGGTGGCGACCTCGTCTGCGGGAATCTGCAGGTTGATGCCGGCTGTAATCGTCGCGGTGCCTCCGTCTTCGGAGATCATGTCGTTTGCCGGCGAAGCGAAAGTGACGGTGTTGTCGTTGGCGGCAATGGTAACGGTGTGTTCGGCATGCGGGCCGAGAACGAAGTTGGGGGGAAGCTCGGCTTCGTCGGGAATCCGCAAAACGATGGTTTCGTCCAATTCGGGCGCAATGTCGGAGAGGATTTCAACGACGAAGTTCGTATCTCCGATGTCCAGGACGCTCAAGGTTGCGGGAGCGCTAAAATCATTATCCATCATCTCGCCCGACTTTGCGGCGTTTTCGTTTTCGCTTTCGACGACGTCAATCCTGAGATCGAAGGAACTGGCCAGCGCCGAGGTAAGAGTGACGGGAACGGGGAAGGATACCGTTCCCGGGCCCTCCATGGCTTTCGACTCATCCGACTTAAAGCCGATCATTTCGACTTCGTCATCAACGACGGTGAGGGTGTAGGTTTCCGATTCCGGGGTTATCCGTCCCCATCCCTCCGGGAACTCCTCGCCCTGCGAAAGCGTGAAAACGATCTCCTGCTCGTTGTCGATGGCGTCATTAGTGTTGTTGATGATGTAAACGGTGATATCTTCGCTCGTATCTCCCGCTCCAACGGAGAAGGCGTAATCATTGTCCGCGCCTCCGTTCTCGTCGAAGGTGACAAGTTCGCTGCCGGGCGTATTGCCGTCTATCACGAGTTCCAAAGGCAGGCCGGTCGAGGGCGCGGCAATGTTAAGCGAAACCCTGAACGTCGCAGTGCCGTCGGCGACATCCTCGTCAACGCTGCCCTCGTCCGCGGAAGAAAGGAAGAAGGCGGAGCCGTCGCTGGGCTCGATCGTCAACTCGTGCGTTCTCGCGGCGGGGTCGGACGGCAATGTCGTCGTGCCGCCGTTCACGGAGACAGAGACCATGGGATCAAGAGTGAAAGTGATGACTCCGCCGGGCTCAAGGTCTCCGTCCCCCTCAAGCCGGAGGGTGAAGCGCGGTTTGTCGCCCGGGTTCGTGCCGGGCAGGACGGTCAAACTGCCGCCGACAGCCGCCTGAAGGTCGTTGCCGTTGTATTGAACCTCTCCGAGCACCGTCGATACGGACCCGGTAATTCCCATCGGAACCCCGATTCCCAATTCCGGAATGGCGATGCCGCCCACTTCAAGTTCAATATCGATGTCTTTGTCGTCGCCTGTCGCGCCCTCGAAGAAGGCGCTGTCCGGCTCCGCAAACCCGATCGACGGGACGTCGTCATCGGTGACGGTGAGGGTGTAGGTGTTTGCCGTCGAGCTCACCTCTCCCCATCCGTTCGGGAAATGCTCGCCCTTCGAAAGCGTCAGGGTGATTGGATCGTTGGCGGCATTCGCGGAGTTGTCCTTGATGTAGACGGTGACATCCGCGCTCGTCTCTCCCGCTTTAACGGAGAAGGTGTGATCGTTGTCCGCGCCTCCGTCCTCGTCGAAGGTGACAAGTTCGCTGCCGGGCGTATTGCCGTCTATCATGAGTTTCAAAGGCAGTCCGGTCGAGGGCGCGGCAACGTCCAGCGAAACGACGACCGTCGTGCGGACATCCCCCTCGGAGACGGTGCCGCTGTTCGCACCGGCCGGGAAGGAGGCCTCGCCGTCGTTGGGCTCAAGCGTCAACGTGTGCGTCGTGCGCGTCCCGGCAGAGGCGTCCGCCGTCAATGTCGTGCTGCCGACGGTGACCGAGTTCGGCAGGGTGAACGTGACGGTTCCGCCGGATTCGAGAACATTGTCATCCGTAATGCCGAGAGTGACGCGCGGATTGTCCTGCGAGGATGCACCGGGCCGGACGGTCATCACGTCGGTGCCGTTGCTATACCCGGAGAGGGCGGAACCGTTGTGGGTAAACTCGCCCGTCACCGTTCCGCTAATCTCCATCGGGACGGTGAAGTCGGACGCAACGGCGTAGCCGGTCACTTCCAGCTCAATGTCGAAGGTTCCTTCGTCGTCGAAGACATTGCTGCCCGCCGCCGCAAAACCGATGGTTGCCGGCCGATTGTCGGTGACCGTCAGTTCAAAACTCGTGCTGTCCGCGGCAATTCCCCAGCCGCCGGCCGAGGGGAAGCTGCCGCCGGACGGCTCGGCAAACTCCAAAGTGTAGACGTCCGCATTAAAATCACTGTCCTCGCTGAAAGTCATGCGCAAAATCGCATCTCTCTCGCCCGCATTGATGGTGAGGGTGTTGCCGGCGCCGTCCCAGCTTGCGTTGGTGTGACCGGGCGGCACCGAGAGCGTAAGTTCGCCGTCCGGATCGCTGCCGGACGCTTTGGTGACGAGCAAAGGCAAGCCGCCCGCGGGCGCTGCATCGTTCAGCGTCAAGGTCAGATCATGGTGCCCCGAGACCGGAACCTCGGCGACCGAGGCCGAAGCGGGTGAAAAGCGGACAAGCCTGTCGTTCGCCTGGAGGACGATTCTATGCTCCGTGTTCGTGCCAACACTGAAACCCATCCCGGAGAGATCGCTGTTGCGGGAGGTAATTTCCAGGATGATGGTCTCGTCCCCTTCGGGGGCGTCGTCGGCTTTGATGGTAACGGGGATGTCGACCATTCCGTTTGTGATGTCGGCGGAACTGATGGACACGGTCAACGGGGCGGTCGCATCGGCGTTCGCGGCCGAGCCGAAAACCGCATCCCCGCCGTCTCCCCTGCCCCCGATGGCGAGTTGGAAGGCGGCGGCGGGCACCTTCTCAACGCGAAGACTTACGAAATGGGTGCTGTCCGTGCCGCCCGCCGGCTCGGTCGTCGCGGTTGCCGTTTGTGCGAATTCCACGACTCCCTCGTCGTTATCCTCGATGGTGATGGTGTGCGTGCTCTGCGGACCGGGGTTCCAGCCCGTCGGCAGATTCCCCACCGGCTGAATGGCGAGTATGATGGTTTCGTCGCCCTCCCCCGCTATGTCCTCGTCCTCGATGGTGACGGTGATATCCTCCGCGCCGTCGAGTGCGTTTATCACAAGTTGCGAGGCAATGGCTTGATAATCGCTTCCGCTGTCCGCGCTCCCGGTTGCCGTAACACTGAGCGTGATGGTATCGGTGGGATGCGGACTGCTGACTGCAACCTCAACTTCATGCGTACCGACGCTCTCGGGGACGGTCGAGGCGGCGGATGAGAATTGCACCGTATCGCCGGTGTCCCGAATGGTGAGGGTGACGCGGTCGGGAACGAGACGCCATCCGTCCGGAAAGACACCAATTCTCTTGGCAAGCGCGATTTCAACTGTGCGGTTGCCGACGACACTCCCGGCGATGAAGCTGATTACACCGCTCCTATCTCCGGACGAGATATTATGGGGGTTGGCTTCTGTTGGAAGGACGAAGGAGACGAAGGGCCGGTCGGCGGGTGGAACGGTTGCATCAATATCGGCGGAAGAAGTATCTGGCGCCACCACGCTAGACATAATGTCGATATCAATTTGCCGGTTCTCGTTCACGGTGTATTGCGCGGTGCCGTCCGTGAAGGTGACGCGCGCCGTCGCAGGCGTAATGTTGACGGTGTGGGTGCTGTTCTGCGCTCCGACAGCCCATCCGCTCGGCGCGGTAAGCCCGAGCATGACGGTCGTGCCGGAGGGAATGCTCGCAACGCTCGAGGGAATGTTAAGAGTGAAATTGCCGGTGGTGCCGCCGGTGATCGTAATGGTCTCGGCGGCGAGTTCGACATATTGCGAACCGGAGTTGATGGTTGCGGTCACCGCAAGGCTGCCGCTCGGGGCTTCGCTGAGGGTAATGCCCACCTCGGCCGTTCCGTCCGCCTCTTCCATCGTGCTGCTCGGGTCGGTGAACATGACGGTCGGCGTGACAACGGCATTCTCGTCGGTGATGGTGACGGTGCGGGTTGCCGTTGCAACCCCGGCATCGGATTCAAACTCCCATCCGTGCGGCAGGTTTGGCGCGGCAAACTCGAGTTCAATATCTTCATCGGACGCGATATCGGTGAGAGCCGTAACGGTGAGCTCCGGGGCGGACGTTCCCGTCGGCAGCGTCCATGCGGTGCCGCTGAGGCTTCCGCCCGCCGAAACCGCAAGCCGGTAATCCCTGTCCCTCACCAGGTTCGCGCTCGTCGTCGGCGTAACGGTGATGGTGGCGGTTTCATCCGCGGGTATCGGCTGCGTGATGTTCAGGGCAATGGTTGTGCTCCCCGTCTGCTCGACAATGCTCGCGGACGCCGGATTGCCGACGGTGACGGTATTCCCGTTGGCTTCGATGGTGATTTCTGCGGAGATGTTTTCCGACGAAACAATGTCCCATCCGGCCGGAAGACTTGTCGCAAGACTTGCTTTGTTGAGCGTCAAGGTTATGACTTCATCCACCTCGGCGAGGATGTCGGTATCAGCGGCAATCTCAAGGGTGACGGGCGATGTCGTGCCGGACGGGATGGTAAGGGTTCCCCCGCCGTTGTTGTCGGGACCCTCGTTGAAACTTGCGCCCCCCGTGCCTCTGATGGTGAGGTCGCCGCTGTCCACTCCGCTTCCGGTGACATCAATGCGAAGCGTCGCCGCAGGGCCGGTGAAGGCGTTGTCAAAATTGAGTGCGAGGGTTGTGTTGTCGCCTTCGTGGATTTCGTCGTCCGCAGGGGCGGAGAAGGTAAAGCTGTTTTCGTTGGCAAGTATGGTGATTTCTTCGGAGACGTTTTCCGTTGTAACAACCCCCCATCCGGTCGGAAAACGCGTACCGACATGCGTTCCGTTGAGCGTGAGGGTTGCAACTTCATTAGCCTCGGGCGTGCTGTCGTTCGCGGCGGTAATCTCAAGGGTGACGGGCGATGTCGTGCCGGCGGCGATGGTAAGGATTCCCCCGCCGGTGCCGGCTGCGAAACTTACGCCGCTATCCGCGCTGCCGATGGTAAGGTCGCTGTCGGCAATCCCGCTCCCGGTGACATCAATGCGAAGCATCGCCGCCGTGCCGGTGAAGGTGTTGTCAAAATTGAGTGCGAGGGTTGTGCCGCCGCCTTCGCTGATTTCATCGTCCGCAGGGGCGGAGAAGGTAAAGCTGTTGTCGTTGGCGAGGATGGTGATTTCTCCGGAGATTTTTTCCGTTGTATCGATCTCCCATCCCTCCGGAAGAATTGTCCCGTTTTGCGTCGCTCCGTTGAGCGTGAAGGTCGCAATTTCGTTAACCTCGGGCGTGCTGTCGTCCCTGGCGGCAATCTCAAAGGTGACGGGCGATGCCGTGCCGGCGGCGATGGTAAGGATTCCCCCGCCGGTGCCGGCAGTGAAACTTGCACCGCTGTCCGCGCTGCTGACGACAAAGTCGCTGTTGTCAATTCCGTTTCCGGTAATATCAACACGCAGTTTCGCTTCGCCGGTCAGAGTGTTGTCAAAATTGAGTGCAAGATTTACACTGCCGCTGCCTTCGCTGATTTCGTCGGTTGTCAGCTCGGAAAAGGTAAAGCTGTTGTCGTTGGCTTTGATGCGAACGGTGAGTTCGTTTGCACCGCTATCGATATCCCAATCGGTCGTCGGGAAGCCCGCACCCCGGGATATGGTGACGGTGTATTCCTCCGGGGGTTCGGCGATGTTGTCGTCCCGTGGAGTAATGCTAAGCGTAATCTCCCCGTTCGAATGGGTCTGCCCCATGGCGACCGAGAGCAAGTCGGGTGAAGAGGTGAACGATCCGTGGGCCGCGTTGGCGAAGTCGATGCTGAAATCCGGGTTGCTGTCATCAAAATTACTGCCGAAGTCCACCGCAAGAGGCAGGGCGGGAGTAGCGGCCGTGAACGGCGAACTATTGGACATGCGTAGTTGCAATGTCGCGTTTTCGGCGCCGCCGTCTTCGGTGAGTTCAATCGTTGCCGACGATGCAAAACCAACCGTTCTTTTTGTTGCCGAAGCGGCGTTGCTGTCCTTCACCACAACAAGAATTTCTTGTCGATTATGAGATGCGGCATTGCCCGTGAGGATATCGATGATGTTGAAACCTGCAATGGCATTCGAGTCACCCAGCCCCAACCCGTTCAGCCGCAATATACCGCCTGACTCGCCGGGGGAGACGTTCGTGATGTCCGCGACGACTTCCAGCCTGGTTGCGCCCTTGGGGAAAACAACTCTCTTTGCTCTTGCTGATATCTGCGGAACATCCGTTCCTCGCACTTCAAAACCTTCAATGGTGGTGGTCTCATCGAAGGTCAGCATAATGTCCTCCGGGGCGGGACGATTGGTGACCAGTTCGAAACTCGCCGTGCCGGCATTCTCGTCAATCTCCCACCTGGGACGTGATGGATTTATGGTGTCTGCTGCAAGCGCCGGATTGAACTCGAAACGCATCTCCCGAAGATCCAGAAGGCGAACGGCAATCTCGCGATCGCGCAGCCTCCAGTTGGTCGGCAGGGGATGGTTGGGATCTTCTTTCAAACGGATGCGAATGGTCTCGTCCATCTCGTCATCGGCATCGGCTTTAGCTCTCAGCCGTCCATAACTAAACGATCCGTTAAAGAATCCGGAATCGGGAACTGTCGTGTACAGCGGCACCACATTGCCGTTGCTGTCAGTGTTTTCGAGTTCGCCGGAAGCATCCGTGCCGTCGGTGTGCAAATACTCAAGCGAGAACCGGGCGATGCCGGACGGGAAGCCTTTTGACCCGTAAATCATATCAACACTAAACGGCGGCACAGGCTTGCCCTCATCAACCACACGATTCCTGGAATTATTGAAGCCGATATACTTGGTGCCGGGACGGTTGTCGCTGGGATGGATGCGCACGTAATGGGTCGAACGCCCGGCGTTCC
>JAPOUU010000033.1 GCA_026708505.1 Hyphomicrobiales bacterium
CAACAGATGATGAGAAGCACCTGAAATACATCCAGGATTCAGGTTTTCAAAAGCGCGACCTTGGGAATGGGGAAGTAGGGGTCAAGATAGATTCCAAGCACATCATAGGCCCGTTTCTTTCATTAGGGGATGCTTACCGGTATCTCAAAGAAGGGCATCATTTGGCCGATATTGAAATCCTGAAGCAGATGAATGAGCCGACAGTTCATTAGTTGTAGAGATGGGGAAAATTTCGAATCCGTCTTATGCGGGTTAGAGAAAGGATTCGTTGGTCAAGCAACCCCAAACAGAGAAATACAATAGGCGACCAATCCCATATTCTTCATCAAACAGCGTATTTTGGGTTATCAGTGCCACATTCGCTCTTTGAATGACGATAGGCAAACGTGGGGCAGATATGAGCCGAAAAAGGGTATCCGGAGGTCATAGAGGCAATCAAACGGAGAACTTCCCGAATCCTTGCCGGAGACATTCATAAGGCTTTCGGGCGGGCAATTGGAAGCGGTTACAGGATGCCTCTTCCTCTGTCGGCACATAAAAATGGTCAGGGCACGGGATGATTTTTCCAGCATCACCGATTCTGACCATTCTATCCTGAACAGGCATATACCACAATTCCAACAAAGATTATTGCAAAAATGCCCTTGCCTACATCTTCCGATTTTCTTGTAGATTCCTTTTTTCTTCGAAGTTCAGCGATTTGTTCAGGAGTCTTACCGTCATTTTTCCATTTTAGTTCGTCCAATAAATCTTCTTCTTGGCGTTTCTTTTTAGGATCCGAAGCCGAGAACATGATGAGAAGCAGAACAATAAATATTCCCGCTAGTAATAACAAAACCAACATGTAATTTTCCTCCTTATTATACGTTGATTAACTAAAAAACGTTTCCCCGTTACATACACATCATTTGTCAATTTCGTCAATGGTATATCTGGTAATCAGTTTGGGATAATTCAGGTCAAACGGCTTTAAAAATCCTTGCTGGCATTATTATTGGATGATGATTTAGGTATGCTCTTGGTTCTACAATTTTTGCCGAAAATGCGAGGAAAATGACGCACTATTGCCAGAATGGGAGAACAGCTGTACGTTCACATCGATTCGGTTTTTGGAATTGAATCGCAACAACAAAGAAAGGAAGAAAAAACAGGAGCAGAAGATGGTTGAAACGATGTAGCAGGTGATTAGAATGGACGATACATTTAGAGAAAACGATTTTATAGAAGATCAAAGTTTACATGCTCGTGAAACTAGACCAAGTAGCGAGAAGACCCCAAAAGACATAACCAATCACATTCGTAAGGAGCCGATTGCCGATGGTGCGGACGAACTCATGAACCTTCGGAAATTCTGGGAATCCCGCTATGGTCGGGAACTTACGGAATTTGAGTTACAAGAATGTCGTGACAACATTGCGGGGTTCTTTAGCATCTTGGTGGAATGGGAAGGCAAGACAGCGGGAGAATAGTTGTGAGCAGACCATTAACGCATGACGAACTGCCTTTCGGCATCAGAAGGAAAATCAAACAGGACCCAAGCCGGGTACAACAATCTAACAAGGTGGCGATTTATGCGAGAGTCTCATCAAAAGAACAAGCGAAGGGTTACAGCATCGAGGCGCAGTTGGAATTGTTAAAGGAATATGCTGTAAAAAAAGGTTTTGAGGTTGTGGAGGAATTTATTGATGTCGAAAGCGCCAAGCAATCAGGGCGCAAGGTCTTTGGGAAAATGATCGCATGGCTTCGGGGACAGGATGAAGTCCGAATGCTTCTTGTCGAGAAAATAGACAGATCGACACGCAATAAAAAAGATTGGCACGAAATCGAGGAACTAGTAAGGGAACTTAACTTCGAAATTCATTTGGTCAAAGAGAGCAGGGTGTTTTCCCAGGAATCCGGTCCCATGGAGATATTCTTGAATGACATTGGTGTGGCGAGCGCAAGACTTTACATCAATAATCTAAAAGCAGAATCCCTTAAAGGTACACAAACCAAGACGAATAAAGGAGGATGGTGTCACAAGGCTCCGATAGGATATTACAACACCGTCAACAGGGAAGGAAAAAGGATTGTTGCCATTGATGAAGAGGAGGCCCCGTTTGTTAAAAAACTCTATGAATATTACGACACGGGACAATACAATCTCAAGGAGGTCGGTAAAAAGATACGGGCAGACGGGCTGGTTTACAGAAAGAGCAATAGACCCGTTCCGACCAGCACCTGTCATGCCGTACTTCGAAATCCTTTTTATATCGGGTTTTGCGAGAGAAAGGGTGAGATTTACAAAGGAGAACACGAACCAATCATAGACGTGAAACTATGGGAACGGGTGCAAGATCGCATGGACGGGAAAAATCTCCATAAGCCTCCACGCAAGAAACGCGGTCACGCTTTTGCAGGATTCATGCTTTGCGATAAATGCGGATACTCGATCGTGGGAGAAATCAAGAAGGGAAGGTGGGTTTACTATCATTGCTCGAATTACAAGGAAGAATGCAGGAGCAAGAAGGGCATCAAGCATGTTCGCGAGGAAGAGCTGGAAAAAATATTCAGCGAGATAGTTGGCTGGATATATTTTGACAGCGGGTTTTTGGAGTGCATAAAAGGAGATTGGGGAGGGAGTGTTGCTGAAGAGAAGCGTAAACATTCAACAGCAATAAGTCGTCTCCAAGCCGAGTGCCAACATCTTCAAAACCGCATTGATGCAGCATATGACGATAAGTGTGACGGTAAAATCAGTGACGACTATTACGAAAAAAGATCCGGGGAATATCGTAAGGCACAGGAACGATGCCGAAGTGATATCGAGCAGCATGAAAAAGATATGCGGTCATGTGCGGAAGAGTTTGAGAAAATATCGGAACTGGTGGAAAAGTTCCCGCCTTTATTCGCTCGTCAAAATACCCATGAAAAACGTCGATTGCTCAATCTTATGCTGTCAAAATGCGTGTGGAAGGTAATATCAATAAAAGAGGATGGAAAAGAAAAAGAGGGTGTTGTTCTGGAGGTCGAATTCAAGAAGCCTTTTGACATACTTGCAAGGACGAAGGCTGTTGTGTCGATAGATTTTTGTCATAATTTACCGAGAGAATTGCTGTCCAAAGAGAAGCGAGATGAAATTGAGGAGATAGAGCAAGCGGTATTGGATGCGCTTGCGAAGGCGCCGGAATATTCTCGCAGGGCTTTCTTGTCGGATATGTCCGGTGTTTACGGAAAGGATTTTGATAAGGTCTTCCAATGTGAATTTAGAAAAGCCGCTTAGGAAATCCATCTCTTTCTCCGACATTTTCGTATAACAAGATTCCGATACGCATTTTGCAAGTGCCGATATTCTTGAACGTTTGATTGGAGAAGCCGTTTCAAGCCCTTTTGTATCCCTATGGCACTTACTCGATTTGATCGGCTGTACGCTCGTTTTTGGAGGGATTCTGAGGATTTTGAGTGATTGCAACAATTTTTTCGTCTTTCTGCCACACAAATGCTGAAAATTAAGGTAAGAATGTGCATCGATGGTCGGGATAATTCTCGGGCATCATCGTTTAGTAACCATTAGGAGGATTTCGCTATGAAAACGGGCCGCTCAACAAACCCAACCACTCAATCACCAAAAAAGGCTGTCATCTACGCAAGGGTTTCTTCAAAAGAACAGGAGAAGGAAGGTTATAGCGTGGATGCCCAGCTAAAGTTATTGCGGGAGTATGCGGAGCGGCAGGGTTTAGAAATAGCCCAAGAATTTATTGATGTAGAAACCGCAAAGAGAACCGGTCGCCAAAATTTCAACGAGATGATTGCCTGCGTTCGGAAGCGGAAAAGCATTGGCGCAATCCTGGTTGAAAAGACAGATCGCCTCCTTCGCAACCTGAAAGACTGGGTGACGATTGATGAACTGGTAAACGGCTTGAATGTGGAAATCCATCTCCCGAAAGAAGGAGAGGTTCTTTCTCGTGATTCCCGCTCATCGGCAAAATTCATGTTCGGCATCAAGGTTTTGATGTCCAAGCAGTATTCGGAAAATCTCTCCGAAGAATCCCGCAAGGGAATCCGCGAAAAAGCGGAACAGGGCATCTATCCGGGACAGGCACCTCTTGGTTATCAAAATATCACGAATGCGGAAGGTCGCAAGGTGATTGTCCTTGATGAAGAACGGGCACCGATGATAAAGCAGATTTTCGAATGGTATGCCGAAGGGCACGCTTCCCTCAAAACGATTGCCTCGGATATACGGGCAGCCGGTCTTACTTACAGAAAAAGCAACGCACCAATCCCGACCAGCACCGTTTCCTATATTCTGAACAACAGGATTTATATCGGCCAATTTGATTGGGATGGCAAAGTTTATCAAGGGAAGCACGAGCCAATCATAGATACGGAACTGTGGAACCGGGTCCAAGGCATCCTGAAAGAGCGCAGACACGGCACAAACATACACAGGAGGCATGATTTTATGTTTTCGGGATTGTTGACTTGTGCCAAATGCGGATGTGCGGTAACCGCAGAAATCAAGAAGGAACGGCTGATTTACTATCACTGCACCGGACATGCTTCCAGGCGCATTGGCGAGCCTGCTACATGCAGCCGCAAGTATGTGCGGGAGGAGGCTCTTGAGCAACAATTCTCCGAAATTCTCGGCAGGCTCAAAATGGACGGCAGGGTTTTTGAGAAGATGCGCAAGGCGCTGCAATCCAGTCATGTGGATGAGCAACAGGAAACCAAGCAAGTGGTGGAGCAACTCCAAAACGAACACATGCGCCTTGAAGACCGAATTGGCGCCATATATCAGGATAGGTTGGATGGTAGAATTGACACCCACTTTTTTGACAAAATATCGAAGGAAATTCGTGAAGAGCAGGCGGACTGTTTAGGGCATATAGAACGAGTTCAGAACGCTAAAAACTCCTATATGAACGCTGGCATAAGGCTATTGGAACTAGGTTTAAGCGCGAAGGCTCTGTTTGAGGGGAAAAATGCATTTGAAAAACAGCGGTTGCTCAAATTCCTATTATCGAACCCTAAATTAGAGGATGGAAAAGTGGTTGCAATCTTCCGTAAACCCTTTGACTTACTAGACGAAACGAACATCGCACTTGCCGCTGCAAAGACGGAAAAAGCCAAAAATGATATTTGGCTGGGGCGGCAGGATTCGAACCTGCGAATCACGGGATCAAAACCCGTTGCCTTACCGCTTGGCTACGCCCCATTGCGATTGAGAGCATAACGCAAAGCGGGGCGATTAGGCAATTTATCCGATAGACAAGAGGCGTGGTTTTTTCTATAAGTGAGGGGCGGCCCAGGTAGCTCAGTCGGTAGAGCAGAGGACTGAAAATCCTTGTGTCGGTGGTTCGATTCCGCCCCTGGGCACCACGCTTGCGGCTTCTTTGGCAGACCTTGGTCCGTCCAAAGAAGACGGGCGCACATGCCAGCCTGGCCGGCCCGGGGTTCGCTTCGCGCGTATGCCCCGGGCGCTTCGGCACGGGATTCTCCCGATTTCTTTGCTCATAATGCTTCCATAATTGGCATTGAGGGTGTATTGTGCGCTGATGGCAATTACACCGCAACAATATGCTCGCTTATACAAGATGCTCGGCCGCCCCATATCGAGGCGCCATGACTGTGGAAAGCATTGCGCTCCGTTGAACGGGGGCGAGCCGGTTTGTTGCACGACGCGCCATGCAATTCCCGTCGTCAACAGGGAAGAATGGCAGCTGCTGAAATCCCGGACGGACTTATGGCATCATTTTCGCCCGTTTGACGCTCCGTCCCGGCAGATCAAGGAAGAACTCCCTTCGTCCTGTTTGGCTATTGAATGCAAGGGCGCCGCATTTTGCGAGCGGGACAATCGATCCCTTGCTTGCCGGACATTTCCGTTCTTTCCCTACTTCACAAAAGAGCAAGAGTGGCGGGGGTTTTCCTACTACTGGAGCTTCGAGGACAGATGCTGGATGATTTCTTATATGGAAAAGGTCGACGCCGCATTTGTCGAAGAATTATTCAAGTCGTACGAGTATTTGTTCAAACTGGATGATTCGGAGAAAGAGCCGTTTATCGAATTGTCCGCATCAATGCGAAGGGTTTTTACAAGGTGGAAGAGGCCGATTTTGCTGCTGGAAAAAGGGAAAGTGTGGCGAAAGGTTTTACCGGCTTCCGGAGGCAGGATTGTGGAGGCGAAAGAAAAGGATATTCGCCGGCACGGCCCGTATCGCTCGGAAACGGCATACCGGAGGGCGGTGAAAGAAGCGGAAGAGGAGTTCGCGGAAGATTGAGGCCCGTTGGAGGTTCCGGAAGCGGGACCGGCGGGATGAATGCCTTGGACGCTCGCGGGGGAGGGTGCCGTGAAGCCCGGTTCCGAATCACTTCGCCGCAATTATAATTTTCGAAGCAGTATTTCCGCGATTCCGTGGTCCGCGCCTTTGTATAGGATTAACCGCGCCCGCTCCCGGGTCGGCAGAATGTTGCGCCGGAGATTTATCTTGTTAATCCGGGACCATATCCCTCCGGCAATTTTGCGCGCCTCGGCTTCGCTCAATCCGGCATAACGATGAAAATACGAATTCTCGTTTTGAAACGCCGTCTTGCACAACCCCAAAAACCTCTCGACATACCAGCGGCGAATAACGTCTTCTTCCGCATCCAGGAAAATTGAAAAGTCAAAAAAGTCCGAAATAAACGGCGGAGGCATGCCGACGCGCGCGGCCTGCAATAAATTCAATCCTTCAACTATCAAAACATCCGGCCGGCCGACGCGTTCAACCCGGTCCGGAAGAATGTCATAAGCTTCGTGCGAATAAACCGGAATCTCAATGCCCGAACGTCCGGACTTAACTTGGATTAAAAAATCCATCAGGCCGGCAACATCGTAGCTCTGCGGGAAGCCTTTTCGTTCCATCAGCCCGCGGGCGTCCAATTCCGCATTCGGCAGCAGGAAGCCGTCCGTTGCAACCAATTTCACCCGCAGTTCCGGTTTTTGCCGCCGCAGCAGTTCGCACAATATCCGCGCCGTTGTGCTTTTCCCGACCGCAACGCTCCCTGCTATCGCTATGATATAGGGGGTCTTGCGGATCTTTCCTTTCAAAAACAAATCATTGGCTTCGTGCAGCTTCGAAGTTGCGTCAATATACAAGCGCAGCAACCGGGACAGCGGCACATACACTTGGCTTACTTCCTGCAGCGATACCGTCTCGCCGCGTCCGCGCAAACGCGACAATTCTTTCTCCGAGAGCATCGGCGAAGCGCCGACTCCCAGCGCCTCCCACTCCCCCGGCGTGAAACTCCGATAAAAGCTGTTCGAATCGTTAGGCGCCATCCGCCTCCATCCCGACACGGCGGCGCGCCAGTTCCGCATAGACCTCGTTTGCGTCTATCTCCATGCTCTCCATCAGCACGAGCCAGTGGTACAACATGTCCGCCGACTCGTTAATCACGTCCGTATGCGTTTCGGCCAGCGCCGCAACGACAACTTCGACCGCCTCTTCCCCGACTTTGCGTGCGCATCTCGGCGTTCCGCGGGACAAATGCCGGGCCGTCCGGGAACGCTCAACATTCCCGCCTTTGCGCGAGCGTATCACCCGCTTCAATTCGTTCAGTTCACTTGCGTCCATCTTGTTAACTCCTTTCCGTTGGTTTCAATCCAGCCGCACCGGTACGCCCGAGCGCGACATATATTCTTTTGCATCCACAATACTATACTCTCCAAAATGGAAAATCGACGCCGCTAAAACCGCCGATGCATGGCCGTCGCGGGCGCCTTCAACCAAATGTTCCAGCGTTCCGACCCCGCCGCTTGCTATCACCGGAACGGGCAAAGCGTCCGCAAGCATGCGTGTGAGGGCAATGTCAAAGCCGTCGCGGGAGCCGTCACGGTCCATTGAAGTGAGGAGAATCTCGCCCGCGCCGCGCTCAACCGCCTCGCGTGCGAACGCCAGCGCATCGCGTCCGCTCGCACGCCGGCCTCCGTGCGTGAATAATTCAAAGCGTCCCGGTGCGACCTCGCGGGCGTCCAGCGCGGCGACAACGCATTGCGAGCCGAACGCTTCCGCCGCCTGCGAAATCAGCTCGGGAGTCTCCAGCGCGGCCGTGTTGATCGAAACCTTGTCCGCGCCCGCGAGTAGCAGCGCGCGCATGTCCGCGACCGAGCGAACGCCCCCTCCGACCGTCAAAGGCATGAAACAAGCCTCGGCGACGCCATGCAGCACGTCCAGCAGGATGTTGCGGTTCTCGTGCGATGCGGTGATGTCTAAAAAGCAGAGCTCGTCCGCGCCGGCGGCGTCATACGCGCGGGCCGCGAGAACCGGATCTCCCGCATCGCGCAGATCCACGAATTTCACGCCCTTGACCACGCGGCCGTCGGCAATGTCCAAACACGGAATTATTCGAACCTTCAGCATCAACCGAACCTTTCACACAAGGCGAGCGCCTCTTCGACATCGAATCGTTTTTCATACAGGCTGCGTCCCGCGATGACTCCCTCAATCCTTGCGGTGCCGCTTCCAACGCCGCCCTCGGTGCTTGCCCTGTCGCCCTCAATGCCGCTTCCAATGCCGCCCTCGGTGCTTGCCTTGCCGCCCTCAACAGCGCTTCCGATGCCGCCTCCAATGCCTGCCTTATCGTTCCCAATGTCTGCCTTGTTGTCGTCTAGGCATTCGGCGATTCGCTCAAGGTCGCGCACGCCGCCAAAGCCGCCGGAAACGATGACGGGCAGGCGGGACGTTTGCGCCAATTGGACGGACGCCTCGACGTTCATGCCGGCCATCATGCCGTCCTGTTCAACGCAGGTGTGCAACAGCGCGGCAACGCCCGTGTCCCGGAAGCGATTCGCCGCTTGTTGCGCGGTTTCCTCGTGCAATTCGCTCCAGCCCTTGATGGCAACGCGACCATCGCGCTCGTCCAGGGCGACAACAATCCTGCCCGGGAACTCGCGGCATGCATCGATAACCAGTTGCGGATTTTCAATCGCGGCGGTGCCGAGAATGACCCGCTCAACGCCCTTATCGATCCAAAAAGCGATGCGCTCCATGTTGCGAATGCCCCCGCCCAGTTGAACCGGCAGGGAACCGGCCGAAACTATCGATAAAACCGCTTCGGCATTAACCGGTTCGCCCGCAAAGGCGCCGTCCAGATCAACCAGGTGGAGATATTTAAATCCCTGCGCCCGGAACATTTCGGCCTGGGCGGCCGGATCTTCATTAAAGACGGTGGCGGATTCCATCACGCCCCGTTCCAGGCGAACGCAGCGTCCGTCTTTAAGATCAATGGCGGGAAACAGAATCATGGCTGCCAGTTGAGAAAGTTTCGAAGCAGCGACAATCCGGCGCGCTGGCTTTTTTCCGGGTGGAACTGAACGCCCAAAATGTTGTCACGGCCGATCGCTGCGGTGAGGGTTTCGCCGTATTCGCTTGTTGCAAGAAGGTTGCTCTCATCCTCCAGGCAGACATGATAAGAATGTGCAAAGTAGACATGGCGGGCCGAATTGCCGTTGAGACCCTCAAAAACGGGATGCGGCGCGCTTGTTGAGACGTGCAATTCGTTCCAGCCCATGTGGGGAACGCGTAAATCCTTTCGGGGCTCGAGGGGACGGGTTGCCCCTTGAAGCCAGCCCAATCCCCGGCTTTGCCCGTGTTCGTGGCCCCATTCCATTAATATCTGCATTCCGACGCAAATTCCGAGAAAGGGCTTTTTCCCGGCAAGAACGGCATCCTCAAGGCCCGCGCGCAGGTTTTCGAGACCCTTCATCGTGTATCCGAACGCGCCGACGCCCGGAAGCAGGAGCCGCTCCATCCGTGCGATGTCGCCCGGCTCCTTGATTATGTGTGCGTGTAAATTTTCACATTCTTCGCCGGCCCGCTCCACGGCTTTCGCAAGCGAGCGTAAATTCCCCGAACCGCAATCAAGAATCCCGACATCCATGAAAACTCAACTAACCCGCCCCCGTCCGTTGAAGACAATGCGTTCGGCTTCAAGTCTGTCGTGCGCGAGCACGATGTCCTCAAGACGATATCCCCGGCGAGATAATGATTCTTCATAGAACGTGTTGGCCTCGAATCCCAAAAACACATGCAGCGCCAGTTGCAGGCACACGCCCATGAACCCCATCCACAACAAAAATATCAGGGACAGGGCGATGTAAACGCCCGCTTCCAGCCACATGCGCCGGTAAAACAGCCACAGTAGCGGCACCAGCAGCGCGAGCCACGCAAATCCGCTCTGCGCGATCGTCACCCGGGCGGGGTTGTCATCGATTTGATAGGCAGCATAAACACGCATGGGCTCTAGTATAGCATATATCCGCACGGGGCCGATGGCGTCCCGGAGTGGCGTCCCGGAGAGGATTCGAACCTCTGACCTACTGCTTAGGAGGCAGTCGCTCTATCCGGCTGAGCTACCGGGACATTTGGGTTTGACAACAAGATATGATTTAATCACGGGAATGGCAAAGCAGATTTTATTGATAGCGCACGTGCCCTCAAACAATACGCAACGTTTGCGCGATGCCGTGCTTGAGGGAGCCCGCAGTGATGATGTCGACGGCGTCGATGTTGCCACATTCACGCCCTTCGAGGCAAATGCCGAAGATGTCCTGCGCGCGGACGCGCTTATCCTGGGCACAACGGAGAATCTCGGCTACATGTCGGGAGCGCTCAAGGATTTCTTTGATCGCATTTATTATCCTTGCCTTGAGCAAACACAGGGACTTCCATACGCGCTTTATGTTCGGGCCGGTCATGACGGAACGGGAACTTGCCGGGCCGTTGCATCCATCACCACGGGATTGCGCTGGCGCGCGCTCGCGGACCCCCTTGTGTGCAGAGGCGAGTGGCAGGAAAGTTTCGTGGGTGAATGCAGGGAACTGGGGTTGACCGTTGCCGCCGGAGTTGAAGCCGGAATCTTTTAGGAGTGTATCGGGCGGCCTTCAACCGCGAGCGCCGCTTCCTTGATCGCTTCGCTCAATGTCGGGTGCGCATGGCATGAACGGGCGACATCCTCCGCGCTTGCGCTAAACTCCATCGCAACGACCGCTTCGCCGATCATGTTGCCGGCATCCGCGCCAAGAATGTGCACGCCCAAAATCGCATCCGTTTCGGCTTCCGCGAGCACTTTCACAAAACCCTCGGTCGTGTTGTTGACCTTTGCGCGCCCGTTCGCTGCAAACGGAAACTTCCCGGCACGATATTCCACGCCGGCTTCGCGCAGCTGCTCTTCGTTGCGTCCGACCGAAGCCGCTTCGGGAGCGGTGTAGACGACGCCCGGGATGATGTCGTAATTAACGTGGGGTTTTTGCCCCGCCAGCATCTCCGCGAGCGCAACACCTTCTTCTTCGGCCTTGTGGGCGAGCATCGGGCCCGCAATCACATCGCCGATCGCATAAATCCCCGAAACATTGGTCGCAAAACCCTCATTAACGCGAACACGTCCGCGCTCGTCCAGCGCCACCCCGACGGCGTCCAGCCCCAGGCCCGCCGTGTATGCAACGCGTCCAATCGATATCAAGGCGACATCCGCGGCAATGGTCTCCGTTTCGCCGCCGGCGGCAGGCGCAACCATTACATCCAGGCGGTCGTTGTGTTCCTCAATGCCTTCGACTTTCGTTCCCAGGCGAAATTCAATCCCCTGGCGCTTGAGGATGCGCTGAAACTGCTTCGATAGCTCGCCGTCCATTCCCGGCGTAATCCGGTCAAGGAATTCAACGACCGTGACTTTCGATCCCAGCCGCCGCCAAACCGAACCCAGCTCCAAACCGATGTATCCTCCCCCCACGACCAGCAAATGTTCCGGAACCTCTTCCAGTTCCAACGCTCCCGTTGAGGAAACCACGCGTTTCTCGTCAATGGTGACACCGGGCAGGGGCGCAACATCGGAGCCCGTTGCTATCACGATATTGCGCGCCTGAAGGGTGCGCGTGCCGCCGTCCAAAAGCGAGACTTCGACGCTGTCGGGAGCGGTGATGCGGGCCTCGCCGCGAACTTCCTCAATGTTGTTCTTTTTAAAGAGGAACGAAATCCCCTTAACATTGCCGTCGATGCCGCTCTGCTTGAACGACATCATCGCTTCGAGGTCGAGGCTCGTTGATTGTACGCCGATGCCCATGTCGCCGAGATGCCCCAGGCCTTCGTAGTGCTCGGAGGCGTGCAGCAGGGCTTTCGACGGGATGCATCCGACATTCAGGCAGGTGCCTCCGGCTACGCCCCGCTTGTCGATGCATGCAACTTTCATTCCCAGTTGCGCCGCCCGTATCGCGCAAACATAGCCTCCGGGGCCCGCGCCGATGACAATCAGGTCCAGCATGGTTAGATATCCAGCAGCAGCCGCTGCGGGTCTTCGATGTTTTCTTTGATGCGCACCAGGAACGTCACCGCTTCGCGGCCGTCCACAATGCGGTGGTCGTAACTGAGCGCCAAATACATCATCGGACGAATAACGACTTCGCCGTTTCGTGCGACCGGGCGCTGCTGTATCGAGTGCATGCCCAGAATGCCCGATTGCGGCATGTTCAAAATCGGCGTGGACAGCATCGAGCCGTACAAACCGCCGTTCGTTATCGTGAACGTGCCGTCCTGTAATTCGGCAAGCTGCAGCGAGCCTTCCCGCGCGCGCTTTGCAAGCGCGCCTATCGAGGTCTCGATCTGTGCAAGCGACATTTCCTGGGCTTCATGCAGCACGGGCGTTACCAATCCCGCCTCGGTCGCGACCGCAACGGAGATGTTGTAATAGTTGCGGTAGACGATGTCGTCGCCGTCTATTTTCGCGTTCAACGCGGGAATGTCGCGCAGCGCCGCTATCGCGGCACGCACGAAGAATCCCATAAAGCCCAGGCGGACGCCGTAGCGTTCCTGAAAGCGATCCTGGTATTCCTTGCGCAAGGCAATCACGGCGCTCATGTCCGCCTCGTTGAAAGTGGTGAGGGATGCCGCCGTGTTTTGCGCGTCTTTGAGACGGCGTGCAATCACACGGCGCAATTTCGTCATTGCGACACGCTCTTCCCTTGCGCCGGCGGGCTGCGTCGGGGCAGGGGGAGGGGGGGTTGATGCGCGCGGGGCGGGAGTTGTTGATGCGGCCGGGACCGGGGGCGTCGGGGAAGCCTGCGGCGATGCCGCCGCCGCAAGAACGTCGCTCTTTGTTATCCGCCCGTCTTTTCCGGTTCCGGTAATGCCGGCCGGATCAATCTTGTGTTCCCTTGCAAGCTTTTCCGCCGCAGGCGAGAGCGGCCTGCCTTCGTCCGCGGGAGTCGGTGCGGAAGCCGATGCCGCCGGAGGGCTTGCCGCCGCCGGTGCATCTTCTTTGGCGGATTCCGTTTTCGTCGGTGCCGCCGCCGTGCCGCCCTCGTCGATATAACCGAGAATCGCATCGGCGTTCACGCTCGCATCCGCCTTTGCGACAATCTCCGAGAGCACTCCGGAAACCGGCGCCGTCACTTCCATGTTCGCCTTGTCCGTCTCCAACTCGAGGATGGGGTCGTCGGGGTCGTCCGCCTTCACCGCATCTCCCGGCTTCTTGAACCATTGGATTACGGTGACCTCGCTTATTGATTCGGACAGCGTGGGAACTTTTATTGGCGTTTTCATCTCATCATCCTTTTCATTAACTTATCCACTGAAACTTATCCACCGAGCGCCTCGCTCAACAATACACGCAATTGCGCCGTATGTTCGCTCGACAGTCCTACGGCCGTCGACGCGGACGCGGGGCGCCCGACATAATGTGCGCGGCGCGACCGCGAACCCGTTGAACGCAAAACCTCCTCAATGTGCGGCTCTATGAAACTCCATGCCCCCATGTTTTTCGGCTCTTCCTGGCACCAGAAAATCTCGGCGTTGGGAAAGCGCGCAAGCTCTTCCTGCAGCGCGTTTTCGGGAACCGGATACAGTTGCTCAACGCGCAAAAGGTAGATGTCGTCGATGCCCTGCTTTTCGCGCTCTTCATAGAGGTCGTAATAAACCTTGCCGGTGCACAAAATCACGCGGCGAATCTTGCTGTCTCTCCGCAAGCTAATCTTTTCGTCCGGCAACGATTGGGCGTCGTCCCACAACAGGCGGTGAAAGGACGAATCCGTTCCCATCTCTTCCAAACGGGAAACACAACGCTTGTGCCGCAGCAGGGATTTCGGGGTCATCAATATCAGCGGCTTGCGGAAATTGCGATGCATCTGTCGGCGAAGTATGTGGAAGTAGTTCGCCGGCGTCGAGCAATTTGCAACCTGCAAATTGTCCTCCGCGCACAGTTGCAGGTAACGCTCGAGTCGCGCCGAAGAATGCTCGGGCCCCTGTCCTTCGTAACCGTGCGGCAGCAGCATCACCAATCCGCTCATCCGCAGCCACTTTGCCTCGCCCGCGGCGATGAATTGGTCGATGACGACTTGCGCGTTGTTCGCAAAATCCCCGAACTGGGCTTCCCACAGCACAAGCGCGTTCGGCTCCGTCAGCGAATAACCGTATTCGAAGCCGAGAACGGCGGATTCCGAGAGCATTGAATTCACAACCTCGAAACGGGCCTGGTCGCCGCTGATGTGGTCAAGGGGCGTGTAGTTGTTCTCGTTCTCCTGTCCGACGAGAACGCAATGGCGTTGCGAGAAAGTTCCGCGCTCGACATCCTGTCCGGACAACCGCACGCCGTGGCCGTCCTGCAGGAGGGTTGCAAACGCAAGCGACTCGGCCGTCGCCCAGTCAATGCCTTCGCCGGACTTAATGTTGTCGCGGCGCTGCTCCATGATGCGGCGGATCTTTCTGTGCGCGTCGAAACTCTCGGGGATGTCGGTAATCTTCACCCCGACCGAGCGCAGGCGCTCCGTTTCGACCTGCGTGTCGCCGCGGCGGATGTCGCCCTCGGCGCGTTTCAGCCCCTGCCACTTGCCGTCCAGCCAATCGGCCTTGTTGGGCTGGTATTGCTGCGCCGTCTCAAAGGCGGCTTCAAGGGTGACGCGGAACTCTTCCTTCTCCTTGTCGACCTCTTCCTGCGTGACCAGACCCTCGTCCATGAGTTTCTGCGTGTAAATCTGCAAGGTCGTGGGGTGTTCCTTGATTTCCTTATACATCAACGGCTGCGTGAACATCGGCTCGTCGCTCTCGTTGTGACCGAATCGGCGGTAGCAAAACATGTCCACAACAACCGGCTTGCCGAACTTTTGACGAAACTCCGTTGCAAGCCTCGCGGCATAGACGACGGCCTCGGGATCGTCGCCGTTGGCATGGAATATCGGGGCCGCAACCATCTTCGCAACATCGGAAGGGTAAGGGCTTGAACGCGAAAAGTGCGGAACCGTCGTAAAGCCGATCTGATTGTTGACGATGAAGTGAACCGAACCGCCGGAACGATGCCCCCGCAGGCCCGACAGGCCGAAACACTCGGCGACAACGCCTTGTCCCGCAAAGGCGGCATCGCCGTGCAGCAGGAGCGGTATCACCGAGGAACGTTCCTTGTCGTCCCACTGGTCCTGCTTGGCGCGCGCTTTTCCAAGCACGACCGGGTCCACTATCTCAAGATGCGAGGGGTTCGCGGTGAGCGACAAATGGACCTTGTGTCCATCGAAGTCCCTGTCCGACGACGAGCCGAGGTGGTATTTCACATCCCCCGAGCCCTCGACGTCTTCGGGATTCGATGTGCCGCCCTGGAATTCCTTGAAGATCGCCTGATACGGCTTGCCCATGACAATCGCGAGAACGGAGAGGCGCCCCCGGTGCGGCATGCCCAGGACGATCTCGCGAACGCCCAGCCCGCCTCCGCATTTAATGATTTGCTCAAGCGCGGGAATGGCGCTCTCGCCTCCGTCCAGACCGAAGCGTTTGGTGCCGGTGTATTTGAGGTTGAGAAATTTCTCGAAGCCTTCCGCTTGAATCAGCTTGGATAGAATTGCGCGCTTGCCTTTCTCCGTGAAAGAAATTTCCTTGTTCTTGCCCTCAATGCGTTCTTGTATCCAGGCTTTCTCCTCCGGAGACGAGATGTGCATGAATTCAACTGCGAGGTTGCCGCAATAAGTGAGGTGCAAAATCGCGAGTATCTCGCGCAGGTTTGCATATTCGAGTCCCAAAACATTGTTAATGAAAATAGGGTGGTCGTAGTCCTCGTCGCTGAAACCGTACGAAGCCGGGTCGAGCTCGGGGTGGTGGTTTTTTTTCATCAGCTGCAGCGGATCGAGATTGGCAGCGAGATGTCCGCGGATCCGATACGCCCGTATCATCATAATCGCACGGATGGAGTCGAGGATGGCGCGGTGCACGTTGGCGTTGACATCCGCGGCTCCCGCGGCGGCCGCTCCGTTGCCCGAAGGGGCGGTAGCCCTGCCGGCGTCGCCGTTGCGGACAATGCTTTCGACCGAGCGTCCCCACGAGGGCCCGTTGTGCTCTTTTCGAATTTTGTCGGGCAGGTCGCCGAGCGAATTAAAAAACACCCGCCATTGTTCATCAACGGATTCGGGGTCTTCGCAGAACCGTTCGTAGATTTCGCCGAGCGCGGCGGCGTTCGTGCCGTACAGAAAGGATGTGCGCTCGAAGTCGAGAGAATCTCCGACGGCTGCAGGGGAGGGCGGTGGTGTCGTCATGTGCATCTCCAAGAGAAAAACGCGCTGTTCCGTCTAGCCCGCACAGGCATCATGCGGACGGTTTGTTTTCTACGAGAAAGCAACGTTTGCAATCCTTGCCCGGGCAGTTTAGCACTATCGCGTTTGATGGCAAGCATAACGCAAATCGGGGCAAATTTATATGTCTATTTGAGGGCTTTCGCCATGGACTCGGCAAGTTGTGCGGGCGATTGCGCCATCACGACCCCGGCGGCTTCAAGGGCTTTGATTTTGTCCTCCGCGGCGCCCCGCCCGCCCGAAACTATCGCGCCCGCGTGGCCCATCCGGCGCCCCGGCGGCGCCGTGCGCCCCGCGATGAATCCGGCGCAGGGCTTGCGTTTTTCCCCCAAAGAGCGCAGGTATTCGGCGGCTTCCTCCTCGGCGGAGCCCCCGACCTCGCCGATGATAAGGATGCCGTCGGTCTCGTCGTCGTCGTGGAAGAGTTTCAGGCAGTCGATGAAATTCGTCCCCGGAAGCGGGTCCCCCCCGATTCCCACGCAGCTGCTCTGTCCCATCCCCGCCTGCGTAAGCTGGTCGACGGCTTCGTAAGTGAGGGTTCCCGAGCGCGAAACCAGCCCGATTCGCCCGGGCAGGTGAATCTCCCCCGGCATGATTCCGATTTTGCACTGCCCCGGCGTTATCACGCCCGGGCAATTCGGGCCGATGAGCCGGCTGTCTGCGTTTTCGAGACGGTGCCTTACCTTGAGCATGTCGAGCACGGGGATTCCCTCGGTGATGCACACGATCAACGGAATTTTCGCGTCAATTGCCTCAATGATGGCGGCCGCGGCGAAGGGCGGCGGCACATACAGCACGGTCGCGTTAGCGCCGGTGTCCTCGACGGCCTCGGCGACCGTGTCGAACACCGGCAGGTCCAGGTGCATCGTCCCGCCTTTTTTCGGAGTCACGCCTCCGACCATCTTCGTGCCGTATTCGATTGCCTGTTGCGTGTGGAAACTTCCCTGGTGGCCCGTCAAACCCTGGCAGATGACTTTGGTCTCGCTGTTTACAAGGATGGACATGGGACTAGCGTTTCTTTTTGCGTTTTGATTGTTTGCCGGTGAGTTCGGCGATTTTTTCGGCCGCTTCCTCGAGATCAACGGCGGTCGTGATGGCGAGGTCCGATTGCGAGAGAATGTCGAGGCCTTCGCGCGCGTTGGTGCCGGCCAGACGCACGACCAACGGAACGTTCGGCTTCACTTCGAGGGCGGCTTGCGTAATCCCGCGCGCGATGTCGTCGCAGCGCGTAATTCCCCCGAACACATTCACCAGGATTCCCTGAATCTGCTTGTCCGATAAAAGAATCCGGAACGCATGCGCGACGCGCTCGCCCGATGCGCCTCCGCCGACATCCAGGAAGTTTGCCGGCGAGCGCCCGTGCAGATGTATGATGTCCATTGTAGCCATCGCCAGGCCCGCTCCGTTCACCATGCAGCCAATCGAGCCGTCCAGCTGGATGTAGTTCAAGCCGTGACTGTCGGCTTCAATCTCGGTGGGGTTTTCTTCGTCCAGGTCGCGCAGTTTGAGCAAGTCGGAATGGCGGAACAAGGCATTGTCATCCAGCACGACCTTCGCATCCAAACAGGACATGCGTCCGTTGGAGAGCAATCCGAGCGGATTCACTTCCAGGAGGCTCATGTCGTTTTCCACAAACGCTTTATACAGGCCCGATGCCAGGCGCGTGCACTCCCCGGCCGCGGCCGAATGCGTATCCAGGCCCAAAGCCTCTCCAATTCGGATGCCGTGGGATTTCTCCATCCCCGAAGGCGGAATCGCAAGACGGAAAATCGCTTCGGGATTCTTCTCCGCGACCTCCTCAATATTCATGCCTCCCTGCTGCGACGCAATGAAGGTCAGGCGCGCCGTGGCCCTGTCCACCAACAACGACAAATAAAACTCACGTTCGATCTCGACGCCTTCTTCGATGTACAAACGGCGCACGAGCCGTCCCTCCTTTCCCGTTTGCGGCGTAACGAGGGTCATCCCGAGGATTTTCTTGACGGCGCTGCGCGCCTCTTCGAGAGAGTTCACAATCTTCACGCCGCCTCCCTTGCCGCGTCCGCCCGCATGAATCTGGGCCTTCACGGCCTTGGGATATCCCGGAACGCTCACGGATGCCTCCTCGGCTTCCTCAAGCGAAAGTGCTACGCGCCCGCGCGGCAGCGGGACGTCGTAACGGCGCAACAACTCTTTCGCTTGATACTCGTGAAGGTTCATTTCAGCGCGCTACTTTCGCTTGCTTTTGCCGGCAGAAATAATTTTCTGGCACTTTGCGATGAGTCCCTCGACCGATTTTGCCGATTTCTTCAACTGCGATTTTTCCGAAGCCGTCAGGCGAATCTCCACGACGCGCTCGATGCCCTTCTCGCCGATGATCACCGGAACGCCCAGGTAGATGTTTTTGTAACCATATTCGCCGTTGAGCGCGGCGGCGCAGGGGAGCAACCGTTTTTGGTCGCCCAGATACGCCTGCGCCATTTCTATTGCGGCGCTTGCGGGCGCGTAGAACGCCGAGCCCGTTTTCAACAGGCCGACAATCTCCGCGCCGCCATCGCGCGTGCGCTGTACGATTTCGTTGACGCGTTTCTGGGTTATCCACTTCATAGCGACCAGATCGGGCAGGGGGATGCCCGCAACCGTCGTATAGCGCGGAAGCGGAACCATCGAATCACCGTGTCCGCCCAGCACAAAGGCGCTAACGTCCCGCACGGCGACGTCCATTTCCTCGGCAAGAAAATGCCGAAACCGCGCCGTATCCAAAACGCCGGCCATCCCGACGACCTTGGCCTTCGGCAGACCCGAAAACTTCTGCAGCGCCCAGACCATCGCATCAAGCGGATTCGTTATGCAGATTACGAAAGCCTTCGGAGCGTATCTGGCGATTCCCTTGCCGACTTGTTCCATCACTTTCAAATTGATCTCGATAAGGTCGTCGCGACTCATTCCCGGCTTGCGCGGAACCCCGGCCGTCACTATCACCACATCCGCTCCCTTGATGGGAGCATACGAACTTGTTCCCGACAGTTTCGAAGACGACAGGTTTATCGGCGTCGCCTCGGCGAGGTCGAGCGCCTTGCCTCGCGGAACACCGTCCATGATGTCGAACAAAACCACGTCTCCCAATTCCCTAAGCGACGCCAGGTGCGCGAGCGTCCCGCCTATCTGTCCGCTACCGATCAGTGCTATCTTTTTGCGTGCCATCGTTGCCGTCCTTTTTGATTGGATTCGTTTTCAGGTGATGTCCCTTACAACGCTATGGTCCCGTATCCTAGCGCGAGAGCGTCCCCGCGTCCAGTTAAACGAAAAATACGGAGACATCCCGTGATACAGCGCAGGAACTTCCTCGCCGCGTCCGCTCTCGCCGCGACAACCGCGGCGGCTTCGGCGGCCTTTCGGGCATTCGCCTTGGCGCAGAATTCCGGACATTCGTGCATGGCCGCCGGTTCAATCGAGAAGTTCGAAGCATCGAAGATTTCAAGGGCTTGAACGTGCGACTCTCCGGCCTCGGCGCGTTGGTGGTCGAAAAGATCGGCCTCGAACGTCGGCCGGCTTCCCGGCGATGAAATTCCCGATGCCCCGGGGAGGGTTCCATGGCCGCCGCCGGGCGGGCCGGTCCGTGGAGCGACCTTGATTTCCCGGGCTTCGTAGTTGGATAACCATCGGATATCGCAGGGTTTCCGGGTGATTCGCTCTATATGGCTATTTTCGTCGTATTTTTTTGATGTATTGACCAATCACGGATTTGTGATAACCTGTAAATATCCGTAGATCGAATCACTATAGGGAGTAAAACGATGAAAACAACACTGACAACGACTTTCACAATTGCCCTGATGGTTTTTGCGTTCAATGCAGCACCCTCTTATGCCAATGAGGAAACCAATAAAAAAGCGGACAAAGATTTGAGCGTCATCGGCGACCCGATTGTTCACTTCGGAAAGTGGATGGAATGTGGTGCTAGCGATGAATTTTTGACTAGATGTAATGAAAAACTTAGGACCGGCGATTTTAGCGAGAATGAGCAGGGTATTGAAGAGGCACAAGAATTTGCTTACCAGATTGGAGCATGGTGCAGCAAAAATCAAAAACTTCGTGAAGCCATTTGTTCTGACAACGGGTTTGAATGGATAATGAAGCAATTCGCCGGACTGACAAGAAGGCAGAAGCAGCAACAGGACGAAGACGACTGGAACGCCTGGATTCTGCAGCAGTTTGCCGTTTATAACGGACACCTTGATTCTGATTCCAAGGACGGATCCAGCGGAAGGGACATTGCCGATTCCGGTACCGAAGATTCCACTTCCGCAGCAGGTACGGACGAACAATAACAGCCACAGCAACAAAGGAGAAAAACGATGAAAACATTAATAACGACTTTCGCATTTGCCGTGATGGTTTTTGCGTTTAATGCGGACTCTGCAATGGCAACCGCGAAGTGTGATGAAGGGTATGAAATGAGACCCACGGGG
This sequence comes from Hyphomicrobiales bacterium, assembly GCA_026708505.1. GTDB lineage: Bacteria > Pseudomonadota > Alphaproteobacteria > JAPOUT01 > JAPOUT01 > JAPOUT01. Next base: position 21,010 of record JAPOUU010000033.1, read on the forward strand.
AATGGTTGGGCCGGATACTGTGCGCCAATAAGAACCAGTCAAATAGACGAATTAAACGACCCCGACCAGGAAGGCAACGAAAGAGACATTGCCGATTCCGGTGAAGAAGGATCCACTTCGGCGGCAGGCGCCAACGAACAATAACCCGGTTTCCATGCCGGGATATGAACGAGCGGGAAGGTTGCTCTGCTCTCCGTAGCTCCTTCCGGCTCGTTTTCTTAAGGACGGCGGGGCGGGTAAAAACGGGTTGAGAATCTTTTTGACCGAACCCGTATAACCTTCTCCTTATATTCGCGGGATACTCTTTCTTTTTCCGTTCGGCCGCTTTCCGCTTGCCGCCATATACAAGAAGGTTCATGCCGTCTGTTTTTGCTTCTTCTTCGGTGTTCAACACGGAGAGTTTGCATGTCTCTTCCGGGATTAAAGCCTTTACGCGCGGACAACATTGTTTTTTCTCCCGTTTCAGGGGAAGGGATGCGGGACGGATGCCCCGGATTCGCAGCGGGCCGCTCCGCCCGGATGCCCCCCGGATGTCCCCCGGATGCTCCGTTGTGCTTCGATGCGCGGGTTCCGGTTTTATGCTTCTTGCAAGGCGGCTCCGGTGACCCGATTCGCCCCTTCCACAAAAGCAAAAATTGCTTTATAATTCACGCTTTCGCAACTTAATGGAGGGAATCCCGATGAAACGCAGAAATTTTCTCACCGCAACCGCAACCGCCGCAGCGACCGCTGCCGCCGCGTCTGCCTTCCCGACGCCTGCTTTGGCGCAAGGCAGGAAGCAACTCAAAATGGTCACGACCTGGCCGAAAAACTTCCCCGGACTGGGAACTTCTCCCGAGCGCCTCGCCGTGAACATCCGCGAAGCGACCGACGGCGAAATCGACATCAAAGTCTACGCCGCGGGCGAACTCGTCCCGCCCTTCGAATCCTTCGATGCCGTTTCGACCGGAACCGCCGACATTTACAACGGCGCCGAATATTACTGGCAGGGAAAATCCAAGGCCTTTGCCTTCTTCACCGCCGTTCCCTTCGGCATGACGGCGAACGAACTCAACGCCTGGATCTACCACGGCGGCGGACAGGCGCTGTGGGATGAACTCTCCGCGCGCTTCAACCTCAAGCCGTTTATGTCCGCGAACACCGGAACGCAGTGGGGCGGATGGTTCAACAAGGAGGTCAACAGCCTCGAAGACCTAAAAGGCCTCACTATGCGCATGCCCGGACTCGGAGGCGACGCCCTCGGCAAGCTCGGCGCGACCGTTCTTACGCTTCCGGGAGGCGAAATCTTCCCGTCGCTGGAAAGCGGACGCATCGATGCGACCGAATGGGTCGGTCCGTGGAACGACCTCGCTTTCGGGTTCTACCAGGTCACAAAATACTACTACTGGCCAGGCTTCCACGAGCCCGGCGCAGGTTTGGCGACCGTGTTCAACCTGGATGTATGGAACGATCTCACGCCCTCGCAGCAGCGCATCATTGAAGCCGTCTGCGGATGGGAGAACGACTACACCTACACCGAGTACCTCTACCACAACTCTCTCGCGCTCAACACGTTGACGACCGAGCACGGAGTTGTGTTGCGTGACTTCCCCGATGAAGTCTTCGACGGCTTCCGCCGCGCCTCCATCGAGACCATAGAAGAGGCCGTCGAAGAGGACCCCTTCAACAAGCGGGTCTACGAAAGCTTCCTCGAGACGCAACGCTACACCGCGGAGGGACTTAGATACGCCGACGCCGCTTATCTCCAAAGACGGTAGGCTTCGAGTGGTTCGGTGTCTTTAGAAACAACCGAACAAGCGAAAGCGGACGGCACCGCATTGTTGCGGGTCGCTCGCCTTTTCGCGGCGCTGAATGAACATATCGGGCGCGCCGTTGCCTGGCTCTCCCTGTTCATGGTGCTCGTGCAGTTCTTCGTCGTGGTGATGCGCTACGCGTTCGGATGGGGCGACATCCGGCTCCAGGAATCCATCATTTACATGCACGCCGTGCTGTTCCTGCTCATCGCCGGATACACGCTCGCGCATGAAGGCCATGTGCGCGTGGACGTTCTTCACGAGCGCTTCTCCGAGCGAACCCGCGCCGTCATCGAAATCATCGGGGGCGTGTTCTTTCTCCTGCCTTTGTGCGTATACATCTTCTGGATCTCAATGCCTTACGTGCTCCAGTCCTGGGCGATATTGGAGACATCGCGTGAAGGATCCGGAATTCCGGCGGTGTTTCTGCTGAAAACGCTCATCCCCCTGTTCGCGCTGCTGCTGGGATTGCAAGGAATTGCAAACCTCTTGAGCGTTATTTCCCGCCTGCAGACGAAATGATCTCTCCGGAAGCACTCGCGCTGCTCATGTTCGCGGCGACATGCGTTGCGCTGCTTGCAGGCTATCCAGTCGCTTTCACGCTCGCGGGAAGCGCATTGGCGTTTGCCTATATCGGATGGATGTTCGGCGTGTTCGATCTGGTTTTTTTGCTGGCGTTCCCGCAGCGGATGTTCGGCATTATGACCAACGAAGTTCTCATCGCCGTGCCCATGTTCGTGTTCATGGGGTGCATGCTGGAACGCTCGAATGTTGCGGAGGAATTGCTCGGGGCGGCCGAGCGGCTCTTCGGAGGCCTGCGGGGCGGATTGGGCGTCGCGGTCTCGTTCGTCGGCGCGCTGCTTGCCGCATCGACGGGAATCGTCGGCGCTACCGTTGTGACCATGGGGCTGTTGTCCTTGCCGGCGATGCTCAAGCGCGGATACAGCCCCTCCCTGGCAACGGGCTCCATTTGCGCCGCGGGAACGCTGGGGCAAATCATTCCGCCGTCCATCGTGCTGATTTTGCTGGGCGATGTCATCTCGAACGCCTATCAAAAGGCGCAACTGGAACAGGGAATCTTCTCGCCCGATGTCGTTTCGGTGGGCGATCTCTTCGCCGGGGCGCTGTTCCCGGGATTGATGCTGGTGGGAATGTACATTGCATATCAGCTGGTGTATGGATATTTGCGGCCGCAGTCGTCGCCGGCGCTCTCGTTCGAAGAGCGCCATCAAAACGAAGAATCCATCCCGATGCATGTCGCCCGTGCGCTCGTGCCGCCCTTGCTGCTTATCGTCGCCGTGCTGGGCTCGGTGCTCATGGGGGTTGCAACGCCGACGGAATCCGCATCGGCAGGGGCCTTCGGCGCGATATTGCTGGCCGGCCGGCGACTCCCGGAAGCGCGCCGCGCCTGCACGGTTGCCTTGATAGCGCTGGCGCCGCTGTTCTTCCTCGCAACGGGTTTCGATATGCGAATCGCCCGCGATGTCATTCCGACCGCCGACTGGATTGCAATCATCCTGGCGGCGCTGCTGTGTGTTCCGATATGCTGGGGGGCGGGCGTCGGATTGCTCCACCTGTATCGAAAGGGGACGCTGGTGCCCGTATGCCAGAGCGCCGGCAAGATAGCCTCGATGGTGTTTATCATCTTGATTGGCGCATCAATGTTTTCGCTGGTGTTTCGGGGATACGGCGGCGACGACATGATCCACGAATTTCTCTCAAACCTGCCGGGCGGCGTCATCGGCGGATTGATTCTGGTGATGGCGGTGATGTTTGTGCTGGGATTCTTTTTGGACTTCATCGAAATCACCTTCGTGGTTGTTCCGCTGGTCGCACCGGTTTTTCTGGCGATGGGGATCGACCCCGTCTGGTTGGGGGTGATGATGGCAATCAACCTGCAGACTTCGTTTTTAACTCCGCCGTTCGGTTTTGCGTTGTTTTACCTGCGCGGCGTCGCGCCGGCATCGGTGAAGACGATGGAGATTTACCGGGGAGTGATTCCGTTTGTTATGCTGCAACTGCTGGGATTGCTGCTGCTGGCGTATTTTCCGGCTTTGGCAACCTGGCTGCCGGAGGTTATTTTCGGATGACGCCGCGCTTTGCGCTTTTAGACTAAGGCGAACGAATCTCCTCCGGAACCGGCTCCGGTGAATTCCCCAGCCGCCTCCGCAGCAACTCCCCCAGCCGCAATCTCGCCCGCGGCAGCTTCGACTCCCCGTGCTTTTCCAAACACTCTCCGCTCAAATGCAAGCCCGCGAGGACGTCCCCCACGTCAACCTTCCCGTCCAGTCCGTAACCCAGCTCCCGTAGCAACTCCAACTCCCAGGAAACATAACGGGACCAACAATCCGAATCCTCCGCGACAATCCCGTCCAGCAAATTCCCCAAACCTTCATAAACCGCCCGGCAAATATCCCGCTCCGGCAACAAGCGGCAAACTCCCGCCGCAGACATCATCGCCGTCAAGGACAACTCCTGCGACATCAGCAGCGCCGCACGGGACTCCCGCAATTCGACATTCCATACGCCCAGGTGATCCTCCAGACGCGCACGCCAGACAACATCCAGCGAATTCCCCGGCTGCAAACTTGCGCGCAACCGCCGGGAACGGCCTCCCCGGACCAATCCCATGTGTCTCCCGTGCCCGCGCGTCAGCAGCTCCAGCAACGCGCTGCTTTCGCCATGCGGGCGGACCGATAAAACAATCCCGCTGTCCCGCCACTCCATCGTCTAAGCCGTCCCGCCGCCGCGCTCGCGCAGTTTGACCCGCAAAAACAGATGCACCCGGCAGCCGAACACCTCCTCCATTTCGAAACGCGCCGCCGTTGAAACATCCCGTATCACGCTTCCGTTTTTTCCGAGAATAATCTTGCGGTGCTGTTCGCGCCGGACGTAAATCATCTGCTCGATATGCAAGGAGCCATTCTCCCGCCGCTCCCAGCGTTCTTGTGCGACGCTCGCCTCGTAGGGAATCTCCTGGTGAAGCCGCAGCAAAAGTTTTTCCCGGGTGATCTCGGTCGCCAGGTGGCGTTCCTGTTCGCTGTCCTCAACGCCATCGGGATAGAGCCACGGGCCCGAAGGCGCCTGCTTCGCGAGATAGCCCAATACATCCTTGATGCCGTCTCCCTGGGTTGCCGAGATAAAAAAGGTTTCATCGAAATTCATGTGCCGGTTCCACAACGCCGTGAGTTCAAGGAGGCTCTCCTTGGCAAGAAGGTCAATCTTGTTGAGCACAAGGCAGAGTTTTGCGCCTTCGCTGCCGCCTTGGCGAATCTCTTCGGCTTCTTTAATCAGGGGTTGAAAAAACGCGCTTGTTTCAAGGCTGCCCCGGCGCACCTCGCCGCTCGAGCGCGCCGCATCCACCATCAGCAAAAACACATCGGCGTCTTCGAGGGCGTTGGCGAGACTCTTCGGGTCTCCCGCTTCGTTGTGTTTGCGCGAGGACAGGATTCCGGGCGTGTCAATTAGAAGCAGCTGCGTGTCGCCTTCGTTGACAATCGCGCGGACGGGCTCAATGGTCGTGTTCGCCTTGTGGGTGACAATGGCGCGTTTGCGTCCGGCGAACTGGTTGAGCAATGTGGATTTTCCTGCATTCGGCGCACCGAGAATTCCGACAATGGCGCAATGCTGCATGGGTTATTCCTGCGCCTGGAGCGCTCCCACCGCAAGCAGAAGATTGTGCGCCGCCTGGCGTTCGGCTCGGCGCTTGCTCGTTCCCTCGGCCTGTGCATTTCCCGCGTCTCCTGCATCAACTTCAACGGTGAAGACCGGCGCATGAACGGAGCCGCGCCGCTTCAACTCGCGATAGACCGGCGAGGATCCGCCCTGCTTGTGCAGCCACTCTTGCAACTGCGTTTTCGGGTCGATCAAATTGGCATCGGATGTTTCAAGAAAGCGATTGTAGTATTCTTCAACAACTGCATTCGCCGCATCCAGGCCGCCGTCGATAAACACCGCGCCCAGAACCGCTTCAAAAGCGTCGGCGAGTATGTTCTCGCGCGAGCGCTCCGACGCACTGTTCCGCTCCGAGCGTCCCAGGTTGACGTAATCCCACAGATTCCATGTCTCGGCGATCCTTGAGCAACTGCTTCGCTTCACGAAGGCGTTGAGACGGAGGGCGAGTTCGCCCTCGCTGAATTCATCGGTGACCTGGTAGAGCGTGTAGGCGGTGAGGAGTCCGAGGACGCGGTCGCCGAGAAATTCCATGCGTTCGTTGTTCTGTCCGACCTTCGGCGCGGCGCTCCTGTGTATGAGCGCATGCCGCAGCAGCGAGACGTCCTTGAAACGCCAGCCGATTCGCTCTTGTAATGCGTCGAGGTCTTCGTTTGCCTGCACCATCTTACTCAATCGTTTTCAAGGTTCATCCAGATGCGATTCCAGCGGATGGCGTCGCCCCACTCCCAGAAGCGCCACAGCGATGTTCCCACGTCCATCGAGAAAAAGATGACCTCGGCCTTGCCGACGAGATTTTCCTCGGGGATGTAGCCGATGATGTTCGAATAACGCGAATCGGTGGAATTGTCCCGGTTGTCCCCCATCACGAAGTAATGCCCCGGGGGAACCTGGTATACCCGCGGCGAGTCCGTTTGCGAGAGCGGAACCTCCTTGAGGATCTTGTAGTCGACCAAATTGTCGAGGGTCTCGCGATAACGCGCGATGCTGCGGGTGCGTCCGAACGCGTCCCCGATGACAAAATCTTCAATGCGGTCGAGTCGCATGGGACGGTCGTTGATATAGACCTGTCCCGCAAGTATCTGAATCTGGTCCCCCGGAAGCCCGATGATGCGCTTGATGTAGTCAACATCTTCGTCGCGGGGAAGCCGGAACACGGCAATGTCGCCGCGTTGCGGCTCCGACAAGGCCGCATGACGTCCTTCGAACCAATCGGGTGCAAACGGAAACGAAAACCTCGAATAGCCGTACGAGTATTTCGACACGAACACATAATCGCCCACCCACAAACCCGGCAGCATCGAGCCCGAGGGGATGTAGAAAGGCTGAAACAGAAAGGTGCGGAACACCAGCGCGATCAACAGCGCCCAGAACAGAGTCGTAACAATCTCGAAGAGCCCTTTGCTCCAATCCGGTCTTTGTATATTCATGGCTTTTTCCTGGCTCGTCTTCGTTCACGTTGTTGTTGACGCTTGTGCTGGTAGATTCTCACCGACCATCTTGTCGTCGGATAGATGAGTATCGCAAGCGACAAACACACAGGCACCGAACCCAATATCATCGTGGCTACAACATCGACAAGATTCCAACTTGACTCTTCGAAGAGAACATCGACGGTCGGGACGGTTTGCGCATCGAACTCGGCGGTGGCATGCGTTCCCGACATGCGGGCGCCAATCTGATAGATGAGTGCCCAAATCGCCGGAAAGGTCACCGGGTTGCCCGCCAGCGTGCCCAAAAGCGCAGCGATGATATTACCGCGTAACATCCACGCAAGCAAACATGCTAGCAGCACATGGAGGCCTATCAACGGCGTAAAGGAGATGACGACGCCCGCGGTGAATCCCGCGGCGATGGCATGGGGCGTGTCTTTGAGCCTGCGCGTGCGGTTCCAGACGTGCTGGAGGGCCCGCTTCCATCCCACCCGGGGCCAGAGCCATCTGCGCAGACGCTCGCCCCAGGATAAATCCGCCCGCCCCCTGCCGGTCATGCCAGCCCGCGGCTTCCCGGGCGAACGGGCTCGATGGCTTTGAGTTCCGGCGGCAAAGCGTCCGGACGGTGGGTTTCGACAAAGAATTCCGCCAAGGGAACGAATTTCACGCCGAACTTCGCCGCTCCGCCGGAGCGGTCAATCAAACAGGCAACCCCGACAACGTTTCCGCCGAGCTCTTCCACGGCGGTGATGGTTTCTTTTGCCGATTTGCCGGTGGTGATGATGTCCTCGACGATCAGGCAGTTCCCTCCCTTCGGGATGTCAAACCCGCGCCGCAATTTAAGGTTTCCTTCGACGCGCTCCAGGAACACGGAGGAAATTCCCGTTTGGCGCCCCATTTCGTAACCAACCAAAATTCCCCCCATCGCAGGCGAAACAAACCGGGTCAGCTTATCCAGCTGAATATCCGGTTCTATATGAATCTTCGCTATCAGGGCCTTGCACAGCTTCTCGCTGCGCCGGGGGTCCATCATTATTCTCGCGCATTGGAGATAATGTTTCGAATGCAGTCCGGAGGAGAGAACAAAATGTCCTTCCAGCAAAGCGTCCGCGGCGCGGAATTCATCGAGAACTTCTTCGTCGGTCATCGGAGGGAGATCGTTGGATTGATTCATGCCCGCCTACCCGCTGATTCTGCGTAGCTGCGTGAGTGCGGAAAGACCCTGCAGCGCCGAAAATATCTTGTTGAGGTGTTTCAACTCATGGACCTCAATGTTAACTTGCACGTCGCAGAAATTGCTTTCGTTTCTTTGCAGGCGGAGATTGACGATGTTTGCACCATAGTCGGCAATCAGCGAGGTTATCGAACTCAACGAGCCGACCTCGTCCAGCAACACCATTTCCATCCGCGCAACGAACATGGTGTCGGCATTGTTCTGCGTGTCCCATTCGATGTCGTTCCATCGTTCGGGCTGGTCGTCGAATGCGCGCAGTTTCGGCGAATCGATCGGGTAGATGACGATGCCCTCGCCGGGCGTGAAAATCCCGACGATGCGGTCTCCGGGAACCGGAAAGACGCCCTCGGCAAAATGTGTCGTCATGCCCGGACGAACGCCGCGAATCGCGGGCATGGCCGCCTGTTGCTCGGATTTGCCCGCGCCGTTCCCGTTCGCCGTCTGCGGATAAACGGCGTCCAGCACCTCGCGGGCGTTGATTTCGCCGCGGCCGACCGCCGCGCATAATGCCCGGGTGCTGTCCTTTTGCATGGTTGCGAGCACGCGCTCAAGAAGCTGGTCGGAGAGGCGCTGCGAGGCTTGCTCGAAGACGGCTTCAAGCAGACGGCGCCCGAGGTAGACTTCCTCCTCGGATTGATGTTTTCGCAGGGCGCGGCGGATGGCGGAACGCGCTTTGCCGGTTTTAACGAGTTTCTCCCACACGCGCATGGGCGTCTGCGCGCGCGAGCGGATGATTTCGACTTCATCGCCGTTTTGAAGCGCTTGGCGCAGCGGCATGTGCCGCCCGTTGATTCGGCAGCCGACGCAGGTGTCCCCGATGTTCGTGTGGACGGCATAGGCGAAGTCGAGGGGCGTCGCCCCCTGCGGCAGGGCAATCAACGTGCCTTTCGGCGTGAAGCAAAAAACCTGGTCCTGGAACAGCTCGAGCTTGGTGTGCTCGAGAAATTCCTCGGGAGTTTCGTCGCGCTCGAGCATTTCAACAAGATGCCGCAGCCAGCCGAACTGCTTCGTCATCGTTTTGGTGAGCGCGGTGCTTGCGTTTTCCTTGTAGGCCCAATGCGCCGCAATGCCGTATTCGGCGACTTGATGCATGTCGCGCGTCCGGATTTGCAGTTCGATGCGTTGGTTTTCCGGACCGATGACGGTTGTTTGAATCGACTGGTAGCCGTTGGCCTTGGGCGTGGAGATGTAGTCTTTGAAGCGGCCGGGAACGCTCTGCCATGTGCAATGCACGATTCCGAACGCGCGATAGCATTCTTCAATGGTCGGGACGATAATGCGAAAGCCGGTGATGTCGCAAAGCTGCTCCAGCGAAATCGATTTGCGCTCCATTTTTTTCCAGATGGCGTAAAGCCCTTTCTCGCGAGAACTGACGGTCGCGTTGATGTCGACCTCGGCAAAGCGATTCTGGAGTTGTTGGGTGATGGCGTGGATGGTCCGGCCGCTTTCGTCCCGGATTTTTTGCAGCCGGCCTTTCAAGGTGTCGTGGGCTTCGGGGTTGAGATATTGGAAGGCCCTGTCTTCAAGCTCTTCGCAGAAGCCTTGCACGCCCATTCTGCCGGCAAGCGGGGCGTAGATGTCCATGGTTTCCTGGGCGATTCGCAGGCGCTTCGATTCGGGCTCAAGGGAGTTCAGCGTCCGCATGTTGTGCATTCTGTCGGCGAGTTTGACAAGCAGCACGCGAACGTCGTTGGCGGTTGCGAGGAGGAGTTTGCGGAAGTTTTCCGCCTGCGCGGTGTCCTCCGAAGAGAGCTCGAGGCGCGTGAGTTTGGTTACGCCGTTGACGAGGTCTGCGACTTCGTCGCCGAAGAGTTGCTTGATTTCCTCGTAGGTCGCCTCGGTGTCTTCGAGCGTATCGTGGAGGAGGGCGGTGACGATGGTGGCAAGGTCGCCGTGCAGGCCGGTGAGAATGTTGGCGACCGCAACCGGATGGGAGAAGTAGGGTTCTCCGGAAACCCGTTTTTGGTTTCCGTGCATGCGCTCGCCGTAGTCATATGCGCGCTGGAGGAGTTTGTCGTCGGCACCGGGATTGTATGCGTGGACTTGTTCGAGGAGTTCGCCCTGCCTGATCATGTGGGTGTCCTCGCGACGGGTTGGCTCGGGGCTCGAGCGCGTGGGTGGGCGGTTAGGGTGACGGTTCGCCCTGCATTTCCTGAAGGGCTCGAAGCATGTCTTCCTCGCTCCACTGCTCTCCTTCGGTTTCGTCCTTGCCGTCTTCGGACGAGTCGGAATCAGCGGAACCGGAATCTTTCTTGCTCGCCTCCGCGCCGGCTTTATCGGAAGCGCCTTTGTTCCCGCCCTCGGGGGATGCGGAGAGAAGGGCATCGGGCGTGACATCGGCCGCCGCGGACATCACCGCTTCGGGCATGCGGAAGTAAGCGGCGAGTTCATCCCAAAGGGGCTCTTTCTCAATCGAGCTTTCGGCGATTTCGCGCAAGGCGATGACGGGGTTTTTGTCGCCGTCGCGCGGGAGGGACGGGCGTGCGCCTGCGGAAATGTCGCGCGAGCGCTGTACCGCGAGCATCACGAGTTCAAAGCGGTTGGAGACTTTTTCAATGCAGTCTTCGACGGTTACGCGTGCCATGGGAATTCCTCTTGATTCTTCTGTGTTTGGTTGCTCCAAACCGTATAGCACGGCAGAGGGGCTTTGGCAAGATTTCCTACAGGGGCGGGAGGGTGGTATACTGGGGGCGGGAGATCGCCGCCGGACGCGCTGTCCTGCCTACTAGGTCAGGTTCGAGAGAAAGCAGCCGGGGTGAGATGTGCACGGGTCGATGGCGGTCTCCTGCGGTTTTTGGAGGATTATAGATGCTGGCAGATTCAACCACGAATACGGATGCAGGCGCGTACAGGGTCCTGGCGCGGCGCTACCGGCCGACCTGTTTTGAGGACTTGATAGGCCAGGAGGCGATGGTGCGCACGCTCTCAAATGCGTTTGAGATGGGAAGGATCGCCCATGCGTTCATGCTGACCGGGGTGCGCGGCATCGGCAAGACGACGACGGCGCGGCTGCTCGCCCGGGCATTGAACTACGAGAGTGATTCGTGCGACAAGCCTTCGCTGGTTTGGGAGGGCGAGGGCCGCCATTGCGCCGACATCATGGAATCGCGCCACATGGATGTGATGGAGATGGATGCGGCATCGCACACGGGAATAGCGGATGTGCGCGAGATTATCGATAGCCTGCAATATGCACCGACATCGGCGCGCTACAAAGTTTACATCATTGACGAGGTTCACATGCTTTCCACGGCCGCTTTCAACGGCTTGTTGAAGACGCTGGAAGAGCCGCCGGGGCATGTGAAGTTTATTTTTGCAACGACCGAGATACGCAAGGTTCCGGTGACGATATTGTCACGCTGCCAGCGTTTTGATCTGCGCCGCCTGGGCGTGGAGGATATGACGAAATTATTGGAAGGCGTTGCCGGCAAGGAGAACATCACGCTTGCACCGGGGGCGCTCTCGATGCTCGCGCGCGCCGCCGACGGTTCCGCTCGCGACGCTCTCTCGCTGCTGGACCAGGCGATTGCGCAAGGCGCCGAGAAGGTCGAAGAGGACGTGGTGCGCGACATGCTCGGACTTGCCGACCAAATGCGCGTGTGCGATTTGTTTGATGCGCTGATGGAGGGCAACGCAAGCAAAGCCCTCGATATCGGGCGCGAGTTGTATGATGTCGGCGCCGAGCCGATGGCGATACTCGCCGATCTTGCCGATCTTGCGCATTGGCTGACGCGGCTGCGCCTGGCCCCCGAGGCGGGCGACAAGATTCTCGCTTCCATGTCCTTCGGCGCACAGGGCGAAGCATGGGGACGCGACCGCGCCGAAAAGCTCTCCTTGCGCGACCTCAACCGCGTTTGGCAAATGCTTCTGAAGGGAATGTCGGAGACGCGCATGGCATCAAAGCCGATAGCCTCGATGGAGATGCTAATGGTTCGCTTGGCGCACGCCGCCGACATGCCGCATTTGGACGAAGCTCTTGCAAAACTATCAACGCCGTCGACATCAACACAGCCTCCGGCGCAAACGTCAACACCGACGCAAGCGTCAACACCGGAGCAAGCATCAACTCCGGCGCAGGCATCGGCTCCGGAGCAAACATCGACCCCTGCGCCGGTTTCCGCTTCGGGTGAAGATTTGCGCGCCGAGGCTTTGAAGGTTTTCCCCGATGCCGTTGTCGAGGGCGAAGGAGGCGGCCGTTAACGCGGCATATCAGGCAGATGGGCGAGGAGATCGAGCATTTAATAAAATTGTTGGCGAAGGTTCCCGGGTTGGGACCGCGTTCGGCCCGTCGTGCGGCGTTGCATTTGGTCTGCCGCAAGGATGCGCTGCTGGTTCCATTGGGAGAAGCGCTGCGCGAAGTTTTGGAAAAGGTCTCCGTGTGTCCCCAGTGCGGCAATGTTGACAGCGTCTCGCCGTGCGGCATCTGCCGCAACCGCGAGCGTGATGTCGCCGTTTTGTGCGTGGTCGAGAGCGTCGGCGATCTTTGGGCGCTGGAGCGCGCCGGCGCGGTTTCCGGACGCTACCATGTGCTGGGAGGGACGCTTTCGGCATTCCACGGGGTCGGCCCCGATGAGCTGGGCATTTCGCGCTTGCACAGACGTGCCGCCGTGGACGAAGTGCGGGAGGTCATTCTCGCGATGAACGCGACAATGGAAGGACAGGCAACCGCGCATTACATCACCGAGGTTCTTGAGGATTGCGGCGTGTCGGTTTCGCGTCTGGCACACGGTGTTCCTGTTGGCGGAGAATTGGACTATCTTGATGAGGGGACACTTTCCGCGGCGATACGTTCACGCCGCCCTTTTTCGGAGGATGTAACATGAGAATAATGTTTTTAAGTATTGCGGTATTGCTGGCGGGTTGCACGACCCCGGAATATCAAGCGCAAAGGTCAGCGTGCGAATCGATTTGGCTTGCGAAAATGCCGCCGAGATACGAGGAAGTCGTCCGCACCGACTATCATTATATTGAAATTCCCTCCGGCAAATCGGTGTGCGTGACAAAGACCTCGGAGGACGGGAGTGTTCATAAGATTTGCGAGGAGAGCACGCAGGAGATTCCGATACCGCATACCCGCACTGTAACGGTTGACAGCAGGGAGATTGCACGCGGTGCGCAGATAGAAATCTGCGTGCACAACGCATGTTTGAAACGATACGGCGATCCCCGTTGTCGCCCGCTTTAAAGGTTGAGGAAGTTAACTCACCGCAGGCGGAAACTTAACGGTAAACCACGCAAAAGAAAATCCAAAGAGGTTCGCAATGGCAACCCTGATACTCATCTCTCAAACAATAATCATCCTGCTCTTAATAGTCGGCATCATCGCATTGTGGAAGGTGGCAAAACAGATACGCTCTCCCAATGAATCTATAATGCGAAACGAGGCTGAGGAACGCGCTAAAAGACTCCGTGAAGAAATCAGCAACAGAATTCAGGAGTTCGGCGGCTCGTTGCAAAGCCTCTTGAGAGACACGTCCGAAACCACAATCAAACGGGTGAATGAAATATCCGAGAGCAACGAAAGACGGCAAGGAGAGTTGCGAAAGACCGTTGAAGGGCAGTTGGAAAAATTGCGCGACGATAATTCCAAGAAACTGGCGGAGATGCAGAAAACCGTTGATGAGAAGTTGGAGGGGACGCTGCAAAAACGACTGGGGGAATCTTTCAAATTGGTTAGCGAGCGATTGGAGCAGGTTCATCAAGGATTGGGTGAAATGCAGAATCTTGCCGTTGGCGTGGGCGATTTAAAAAGGACGTTGATGAACGTAAAGACCAGGGGGACATGGGCAGAGGTGCAATTGGGAGCATTGTTGGAGGAGATAATGTCCCCGGAACAATATTTGAAAAACGCCAACATCAATCCGAATAGTCGAGAGGTTGTGGAATATGCGGTTAGGCTTCCGGGACGAGACACCGAGGATAAAGTGCTGCTGCCCATTGACGCTAAATTTCCGCAAGAAGATTTTGAACGATTGATGGACGCGATAGAGAATGCCGACAAGGAGATGGTTGAAAGTGCGAGAAAATCATTAGAGGGGCGCATCAGGGAAGAAGCCAAACGAATTTCCGCCAAGTACATACAGCCGCCCGTAACAACCAACTTTGCAATTCTGTTTTTGCCGACCGAGGGGTTGTATGCGGAAGTTATTAGAATGCCCGGGGTCGCCAGTGAAATTCAAAGAAATCACAATATCACCATTGCCGGTCCAACCACCTTATCGGCATTATTGAATAGCCTTCGGGCGGGATTTCACACGCTGGCCATACAGAAACGTACCGGCGAGGTTTGGAAAGTGCTTGTGGAAGCTACCGAGGAATTTAAGAAATATGGCGATACTTGGGAGATGCTTAGAAAGCAGTTAGCGACTGTTACGAATACTGTGGAGAAGGTTGGCACTCGAACGAGGGCGGTGGAGCGTAAATTGCGTAATGTCGGCACGGTGGAAGTGGAAGATTCGCCGGTGGCAGGATTTATCCCGAATACTGCAGACGAGGTCGGGGATAACGGCGAAGACGTTAGAGATAATGAAAGATGATTAGTCTTTCCAACAGGAGGCGGCATGATTCGATTCTGTAAAGTAACCAGAGGGTGTGCTACAATGGATACTGAGATAGAAAAGAAACTAACCGAACAACAACATCAAATCGAAATGTTAAGAGAAAAAGTGGAGGGAAGTATGAAAACCATGAAAGCCGAAAATGAATCCGCTATCGATAGGCTTCAATTGAGTAACGAGAAAGCCATCGGGGGACTTCGCACGGATTTCGAAAAGCTGCGCACGACCATAGAAGGGAATTCCAAGACCCTTATTTTCCAGACGGTAGGTGTGGTTGCTGCTGTTGCTGGTATTGCAGGTCTGCTAGTCAAAGTTTTCGGCTCTTAACGAAATCGGCGGGCACGTATATTCGGTAGGTCGGGTGGAGTTTGCCGCCCTTTATCAACGCCCGCGGACCGGAACCAAAATCGATGCTTGATGTGTCTATATGTTTGCGCCATGCATGTTGATGGCGATCGGCAAGCACGAAGAACAAGCGCCGCATACTCGTGAAGATA
This sequence comes from Hyphomicrobiales bacterium, assembly GCA_026708505.1. Classification (GTDB taxonomy): domain Bacteria; phylum Pseudomonadota; class Alphaproteobacteria; order JAPOUT01; family JAPOUT01; genus JAPOUT01. The sequence goes on from JAPOUU010000033.1 coordinate 36,196, forward strand.
GGAAAGAAGAATAGGCTTATTGTATGTCGATAAACGACAGTATGTCATTTGTCATTCGGGCAAAGTCGGGATTGTACGTCAGTCTTTGCAGGGGAAGGTATTTTGCGTCCCGCGTGCTGCCGAATTCTCCTTTCCAGGGGATGTCCACCCCATGGCATGCTTCAGCCTCCTCTTCGTTTACAACGCCGATGTTGTCTCCGCATTCCCTGATTTCTCCTTTCTCCCCAAACAGGGCGTTGTCGGGCGAGTAGGGAAATGTTACATGGGAAAAATTGAGGATTTTTAAATCCGGTCGATAAGCACTCCGATACTCCGTGCGGTTATCCTCGCTTTCGTCACCGTCGCCATAATAGATAAATCTGCTTTTTTCATGCGAAGACGCCTTGTGAAGCACTTTCAAGGTTTTTCCCGAGTGCACCGAAACGTCATGTTCGGCAAGCATTGCAAAAACGGGAGGCCTCAGGCCTTTTTTGCGTCGCAGCGTCCGAATTGTTTTTGATTTAAGTTCCATAAGTTCGGCAAGGCCGTTTGTCGGCATGGAATGATATCGAACGGGGCTTTCCTCCGGATCAATATCCACCCAGTCCCAGATATACCGCAACCAACGTGTCTGCCATACCAGCGGGGAGTAAACGACATGCAGGGAGGGAGACAGCAGCACCAGGCCGGAGAGGTCCGGATGCTTTGTAGCCGCATGTGTTGCAAGCAGGCCGCCCAGCGAGAATCCGACGACATAAACATGATCCACCTCGTTCTTCAAGGAACGAATGCCGAAGTCCACGGCTTCAATCCAGTCTTCTTTTGTGATTTGCAAAAGATCAGCCGGGCGGGTTCCGTGCCCCGGCAGCAACATCGCTCTTATTAGAACGCATTCCGAGTTAAGGAATTCAGCAACGTCTTTTAGCGAATAGGTGGTATCCGAGATGCCGTGGATTAAAAGCGCGCCTCTGGAAGGTTTTGCGTCACAGCCGGGAGGGACGGGTAATTCATAGGGTGTGATGCGACTTAATTCCAAATCCACGTTGCCGGCATCAAGATAGACTCGATGCTTTTTCACATAAGCGATGTTTTCCTCTATGTATTTTTTGAAAGAGGTTTCTCTTTTAAAGTCGAATTCGAATGCTTCTACCGAAGGTCGGTAGTATGCCTCGTCCGGGGTGATGGAACCGCATGCGGTGACACCGGCCAGCAATAGCATGCTAATAAGGATACGGGGTGTTTTCATTTATTTCCTCATGTTGCGTTTATTAATAATTAATTATCGTATTGGAACTTGTGCATCGCTTTCGTATATCGACCACACAAGCCCCGCGCCAACGGTGCTCGTTATCTCGTCCAGAAGTAGCGGACTGTCTTCATTGGCTGCGCCGCCATAATAAGAAACCTGCACGCCGGTAAAAAGTCGCAAGCGATCGGTAATGCCGTAAGAAAAGGCTACAGACAATTCACTGCCCATATAGCCGGCTTCAGCGTCATAAACCATACGTGAAGATGTCGCATGTTGCTCTTCAACCTGGTAGAAATAATCTTGTAATTCTTCCGTTGCAAAGCTTGCTCCCAATTCCAAAAATATGTTGAAGTTCTCAAAGAGATCATCTCGGCCATACGAGATCTCGGGGTTGAATACATAACCGCGATGGTCAAGGTCGTTGAAATCCGTTGAAAACACGGCGCGCACAGGTAACTCTAGTTCCAATTGACCTTTGTGGTATTCACCCAGATTGATCGTAAGCTGGGGACCCACCTCCCCAAGAAAGTCGAGGTCCGGCAGGCCCATCCTCGCATCATTGTCCTCGGAATCGGCATCAAAAGACGCATCAAAGCTTATATCAAATTCAAAACGTTCCGTTTCCATAACAACTCCTTTGACAATACTACCATCTCCCAGTCTGAATATGTCTCCCCGGTAAATGATATAGGGAGCCGCCCCGCCGTTCGCTTTATGCTCATCCGATCCGGGATAGTCGGGTTCGTAAATGGCACCGCCTCCGACACCGGCCTCCCAAAGGGGTTCCGTTTCTTCATTGGCGGTTTGCGCAAGCGCGGCGGACGAAATAAATTGCAGAACGGCTGCCGCAAGAAATTTGTATATCAGCATGTTAAACCCAGATTTCGTTGTGACGTCAACGGACAAGACTCGCTCAAACGATACATCCGTGCGGCGACAAACCCGCTTATGCCGGAGAAGCCCGCATCAGGTTAATTACTTTTTAGAACAGTTTTATTTTATGTCAAGCCCGCAGGTTCAGGTTTTTGTGATTCGGGTGCCCGCGATAAAAAGAGGAAGAAGAAACTTCACACCAGTTCCACGCGCAAGGTTTGTCCCACAGCTTTTGCGGCGCGTGCGAGGGCGTCAAGGCTGGCGTCCGGCCCTTCCGGGCTTAGGAGGCGGTCTAGTTGCGAGCGGCTGGTTTCCAGGCGTTTTGCCATTTTCACTTTACTGATGCCTTGTTCCTGCATCATTTTGGCAAGTTGAAATGCGAGCACATGCCGGACGGCATGCTCGGTTGCATCTTCGTATTCGCCTTCTTCTTTAAGAAATTCTTCGAAAGAAGACCCTGCTGTTCCTTTCTTCGTGTCCCTTTTTCTCATTACAATTTCTCCATTCTCCTTTTTGCTATCTCGTTGCTCCACAGGCTCCAACTATGTCGTTCGCACCAAAGATGCCGCCAACTGTACCATGCAAAAAGGAGTTTTTCAGCGTTACGTTGGGGGATAATCCTTTAATTTTTTCAATTTCTGCCCCGTATCGGCGAGGATGTCTTTGGGGATTCGTCGCTGTTGAGCGATGAGTTGCTTTGTTGCCATAAAAGTCGGGGCGTCATTGATGGTGTCAACGGCGACCAAGACGCCTTTTCGCAGATAGAACAGAGAGAAGATGTTGTCATCGGGGTTTCCTCGAAGGACGGTTTCATCAAAGTGGTGCGAGAGTCCCGCGATTCGGAGTTTGACGTCGTATTGATCTGACCAGAACCATGGCGTCGCGGCGTATGAGGTGTTTTCTCCGACGAGGTTAAGCGCCGCGGCTTGTGCCTGCTCGATGGCGTTTTGTACGGATTCAAGCCGGATGTTTTCGCCAACCAGGGCATTGGGGTGATTGGTGCAATCTCCGGCGGCAAAGATATTCGGGTCGGAAGTTTGTGCGTATTGATTGACGACAATTCCGTTGTCGGTTTCGAGTCCTGCCTCGGCGGCGAGTTCAACCCGCGGCTCGGCCCCGATGCCGATGACGATGCAATCGGTCTCAAATGAATCCGTTTTATCCGATGCTGATTCCGAACGGGGTCCCCTGCTGCATTGAACGGTGCAGCCGGTTTCGTTTCCGGTGATAGATTCAATCTGCGTGTTGGTTTGGATGTCGACGCCGTTGCGCAGGTGGACTTGGTGCAGGAATTCTGCAACGGGTTCGGCAGTGACCCGCTTGAGGATTCTGTCTTGTGCTTCAAGGATTGTTGTTCGGATTCCTTTCTTTGAGGCAATGGCGGCAATTTCAAGTCCGATATATCCGCCGCCGATGATGGTAAGCGTTTTACCGGACCGGAGGGCATTGGAGATGGCGATGGAGTCGTCCAGGGAGCGCAGGTAGAGGGCGCCGCTTTTCTCGGCGCCGGGGATGCTGGCAATGCGGGCGCGCGTGCCGGTTGCAATGAGGAGCCGGTCGTAACCGAGGCGTTCGCCGTTTTGCAGAAGGACTTGTTGGCTGTCTCGCTCAATGGCGTCAACGCGCGTATTAAGCATCAAGGAAATATTGAGCTGGGCATAGGCTTCGGAAGGACGGAAGAATAGACGCTCGCGCTCGAGTTCTCCCGCAAGGAACGCTTTCGAGAGCGGTGGGCGCTGGTAGGGAGGGTAAGCCTCTTCGCCGATGAGGGTAATGCGTCCGGGGAAGCCGGCTTCGCGCAGTGTGAGGGCTGCTTGCGCGCCGGCCTGCCCGGCGCCGATAATAAGGATGCACTCATTCATATGGTTCGGAAGTTTGTTGAGGATTGTGTTATGTTATTTGGCATGAAAGGCAAGTGTGTTTGATGGATTCTGGAGTATACACGATTGCGCCGGGTGTTGATTTTCTTGGCGCCCTGTCGGCCCGGCTGTTGCGCGAGGCTCGCGAGGGGGGCGATGCCCGTGATTTAAGTTCGCAGTATGTATTTTTGCCGACACGCCGATCAATGGGGGCGCTGGAAGAACGTTTGCTGGAAGACTCCGGTGGGAAGGCGTTGCTGTTGCCGCAGATAGTTCCGCTGGGCGACGTGGGAGAGTTGGAGGAGGACGAGGATTTTGAACTCCATCCTATGGCCAACTCGATACAACATGTTCTCACGAATGCCGAGAGGCAGTTTCAATTGACCCGCTTGATTTTATATTGGAGCGAGCGGTCGCAATCACGCATTGCCGGCTCGCCGGTCCAAGCCGCAAAACTGGCGCTGGAACTGGGAAGCCTGTTGGATTCGGCCGAGACGGAAGGTGCCGATCTCAAACGGCTGCACCGTTTGGTTCCCGAGTTTTATGCGGAAAATTGGCAAGAGACTTTGGAGTTTTTGAAAATCATTATCGAGGAATGGCCGAAGTTTTTGGAAGATAATAACTATGTCTCTGAAGTTTTCGCCCGTGATGACGGGTTGCGGTTGCTTGTGGAGCGTTGGGAAAAGACTCCGCCAAAGTCCCTGGTGGTTGCGGCGGGATCGACCGGTTTGATGCCGGCGACGGCACAATTGTTGAAGTGCATCATGTCGCTTCCGCGCGGGATGGTCGTGCTTCCCGGGCTGGACCGGGAGATGGAGGATTCGGTTTGGAAGGAGTTGAATTGGGAGCATCCGCAATATGCGATGAAGCGTTTGCTCGATCGTCTCAAGATTTCCCGCGAACAGGTGAAGACTTGGGAAGAGGGCGCCGAGGAGGAAACGCCCGCGCAAACGTCCCGGCAGCAATTGCTGCGTTTGGCGTTTTATCCCGCCGGAATGGTCGATCATTGGCAAAAGGCACTCGGCAAAGATGTCGATATCAAGCAGATAAAATCGTCACTTGCCGGATTGAATCTATTGGAGGCGCCGGGCCGTCGCGAGGAAGCCGGCATGATTGCGCTGCTGTTGCGCGACCTGTTGGAGACTCCCGGCAAGCGGGGAGCGTTGGTAACATCGGACAAAGAACTGGCGACTTGGGTTTGCGGCGAGATGCGTCGCTGGGGCATTGAGATTTATAACTCGGCCGGTAATACCTTGCTCGAGAGTGAAGAGATGCGTTTTGCCTGTCTGTTTGGTGAAATGGTCGCAAACGCGCTGTCGCCTTCAAGTTTGCTGGCGGCGTTAAAGCATCCCCTGGCCCGGTTTGGCATGAGCGCGGATAAGTTGCGCACGCGCGTTTCCTTGTTGGAGCGCTTTGTGTTGCGTGGTTTGATTCCGTCTCCGGACATCGGGGGATTGCGGGATGCTTTCAAGCGTTCTCTTGAGCGCGGCTACAATACCCCCAACAAAAAACAAGCCGGCGAGATTGGCGAATTAATCGATGCGTTGGAGCGTTCGCTTTCCCCGTTTGAGCCGGTGCACGCGGGCAAACACACGCTTGATGATTGGATTGAGGCGCATCTTTCTGCATTGGCACTTGCCGCTGCCGAGGATTCGGGCGATGTGGCCAAGGAGTTTTTTGCATCGCTGTCGGATGACGGGGGAGGTTTGCCGCCGCTCGCCCTTGTCGATTATCTCGCATTAATTAAGCATCTCGCGGAAACGCGGCCGTTGCGAAATTCCCCGTCCGGAAAGCATCCGCGTGTTTTCATTTTGGGGTTGCTTGAGGCTCGCCTGCAACGCGTGGACCTGGTGATACTCGGCGGGTTGAACGATGGTGTTTGGCCTCGGCGCACGCATGTGGGCGCGTGGCTCAACCGCTCCATGCTGCGGGAACTCGGCCTCAATGATCCGGAATGGCGCATCGGCCAAGAGGCGCACAATTTCGTTCAGGGTTCGATGCAGCCGGAAGTGGTGCTCTCGCGCGCCGTCAAGGTGGACGGCACGCCGACGATGAAATCGCGCTGGCTGCTTCGCCTTGAGGCGCTTCTGCAGGGCATGGGCATCGAGCATCTCGGCGAGGATGAAAATTTTTCAAAAAAATGGCTGGAGCGTTTCAGGTCTCTCGACCGTGAAGGCGAAGACATGCGCTTCGAGCCCTGTCCGCCGCCGGACCCTCGCCCGCCGGTAAAACTTCGACCGAAGAGTTTTTCGGTTACCGGAATCGAGAGGCTTATCGAAGATCCTTATTCGATATACGCGCGCGACATTCTCAAACTCAGGCCTCTTGACCCTCTCGATGCTCCTTTTGAGGCGCGTCTGCGAGGCACTCTAATCCATGAAATCCTGGAAGAGTTCTCCCGCAAGTGGTCGGACGCTTTGCCCGCAGACATAAGAACCGAACTCCTTGCCATCACCGATAGGCATCTTGCACGTTTGCGCGAAGTAAAGCCCGAGACGGCTGCGCTGTTGGCGCCGTCACTGGAAGTTTTGGCGCGGCGTTTCGAGGTGTTCGAGCGCGGACGTCGCAGCGCTTCAATGCGTTTGTTGATTGAAGAGAGAGGGGAGATTTCCTTTATGGCTGGCGGCAAGAAGCATGCTTTAAATTGTACGGCAGACCGCATCGAGATTGCCGATGGCGGTGCAAACATCTGCGACTATAAGAGCGGCGCGGTGCCAACGGCGAGCGAGGTGCTTGCCGGCAAAAAGCCGCAACTCCCGCTGGAAGCGTTAATCTTGCGCAAGGGCGGTTTTGGCGATATCGCAAAAGACGTAAAACGACTTGATGGTCTGACATATATCTCCACGCGAATAAGGGAAACTTTGGGTGCCGAACTTGATATTCGTGAAATTGTCCCGAAAGAAGGAACTCTCGATGAGTTCGTGAAGGAGACTCATCAAGGGCTGAAACATTTGCTTGGCGCCTATCTCGATGAGGAGCAGCCGTATTTGTGCCAGCCTCGCGGAGAGTCACGCAGCTATGCCGGGGACTACGACCATCTCGCACGACTGCCGGAATGGTCTTCGGCGGCACCGGACGGTGACGGATGATCACTCCCGCCAAGTATCAAGCCAGAGCATCCAACCCGAAGACATCGGCATGGGTTGGTGCCAACGCCGGCAGCGGAAAAACCCATGTGCTGGTTCAGCGCATGTTGCGGCTGTTGTTGGCGGGCGTTGCGCCCTCATCGATATTGTGCCTGACATTCACACGTGCGGCGGCCGTCGAGATGTCCGCGCGGCTGCTCGATCGCCTGGGCAAATGGGCGGTTTTGGAAGAGGGCGCACTGACCGAAGAGTTGCAGGAACTTCTCGGCGAGTCACCGGATGCGGAACAGCTGCGTTCATCCCGCATGCTGTTTGCCCGTGTGTTGGATACGCCCGGAGAATTGCGCATCCAAACGATTCATGCCTTTTGCGAGAGATTGCTTCAGCGTTTTCCGATTGAAGCGAAAGTTCCGGCGCAGTTTCGCGTTTTGGATGAGCGCGAAGCCCACGAGATGCGTTTATCGGCGCGCGATACTCTGTTGCGTTCCCTTGAAGGCGGTGGCGGCGCGGATGGCTTGGCGCAGGCGGTTCGAACCATTTGCGCCGACATCACCGAATCCGAATTCACCCGCTTGCTGGAGGCTATTGATAAAGAGCGCCGGCGGCTTCGAGATTTGCTGCCGACGCGCAAAAGAGTCAAGGAAGTCGCCGGGAAGATTGTTGCCGCCCTGGATTTGAAAGACGGCGAGACATCCGCATCCGTCGAGAAGCGTATCTTCGATATGGACGCATCAATGCGCAAGAATCTGCTCGAAGCCGCCGGTATGTTTCAGTGCGAAAAAGGCGTAACCGCAACCGCCAACGGAGAAAAACTCGAACGGTTTCTCTCTTCCGATTCGATCGGACCCGGTTTGAAGGATTATATGAGCGTGTTTTTCAAGGCCGACGGGGACCCCCGAGGAAGCAGAATGATTCCCGCCGCATTGACAAAAAGCCGCCCTGATGTTGCCAAAACCATGTATGCCGAACAAGGGCGCTTGATGGAATTGCGCAAGCGTTACGTCGCATGCCGGATGGCGGAGCGCTCGTGCGCCGTGTTGCATCTAAGTCACCAAATAATCTCCAACTTCGAAGACGGCAAACATCAGCTCGGCGCACTCGACTTCGATGATCTCATCGAAAAAACCGCGCAACTGCTGCAAAAATCCAGACAGGCCTCGTGGGTTTTATACAAACTCGACGAAGGTCTCTCGCATGTTCTCATTGACGAAGCGCAGGATACCTCGCCGCGCCAGTGGGAGGTTATTTCCGCTCTCGCAGATGAATTTTTCGCCGGTAAGGGTTCGGAAAAATATCAGGAAACCGCCATCCCGCGCAGTTTGTTCGCTGTCGGAGACGAGAAGCAATCCATTTTCCGTTTTCAAGGCGCCGACCTGCAGGTTTACGATGAAAAACGCAGGCGCTTCAGGAAGGATGCCGAAGACGCACAATTACGTTGGGACGAGGTTCCGCTGCAAACCTCTTTTCGCTCAACGCCCGAAGTGTTGCAGGCCGTTGATTTTCTCTTTTCCGAAGGCGTCGGCAAGGACAGCGTGAGCGCGTCCGGTGAAAAAATTAAGCATGAGGCAAACCGGTCGAACGAGCACGGGCTCGTTGAGCTTTGGGACTTGGAATGCAAGGGGGGCGAATCTCCCAAGCCCGATTATTGGAGCGTTGTGAATGTGATGGAGGATCCCGCCGTTGAAGAGCCGCGCGTGCGCCTGGCAAAGCGAATTGCGAAAAAGATTCGCTCCTTGCTTGATGGCGGGACAGTCTTGCCTCGCGACATTTTGATTTTGGTGCAGCGTCGTGACGGGTTTGTCGAAGAGATAATGCGTGCGCTTAAGCAAGAGGACGTCACGGTTGCCGGAGCCGACCGCTTGCATCTCGTTGAGCATATGGCGGTGATGGATTTGCTCGCGCTTGCGCGCACGTGCTTGTTGCGCGAGGACGACCTCTCGCTGGCGGAGGTTTTAAAGAGCCCCTTCTTTGGCCTGGAAGATGATGATTTATTCGAAATTGCCCGCGGACGAAGAGGGAGTCTGTGGCAGGCGCTGTGCAAGAAAGGTGATAAGAAGATAGTCGAACGTTTGTCGAAATGGCGTGATAAGGCATTGCACTTGTCGCCGTTTGAGTTTTACCACAGCGTGCTGGTGGAAGGCGGCCGGGAGCAATTGTTAAGGCGCCTGGGCCCGGATGCCGCCGATCCCATCGATTCGTTCCTCGAGTTGTTGTCCGCCTATGAACGGGAGAGCGCCCCTTCGCTGCAAGGGTTTTTACGCTGGTTGGAGCGCTCGGAAATTGAAATCAAACGCGACCATGACAGTGCCCGCAACGAGGTTCGTGTCATGACCGTCCATGGCGCCAAGGGGCTGGAAGCGAAAGTTTTGTTTTTGCCGGACAGCTGTCGAGGTGTCGGACATTGGAGCCATGATCCCGCGTTGTTCTTTGCCGATGAAGGCGAAGATAATGCGCCGCCGTTGATGTGGGCACCCTTGCAGCGCGATGATGTTCCTGTTTCTCGCGAGAAGCGCATGCAGTTCCGTGCCGAAGATATTAGAGAAAACTGGCGGCTTCTTTATGTCGCAATGACACGCGCGCGCGACCGTCTTTACATCTGCGGGCATACGGCACGCCCCAACCCCCCCGAAGACAGTTGGTATGAACGCTGCTGCGAGGCGTTGCAGCCGCACATGGAGGAAGTTGAAGAAGACGGTGAAACGGTCTGGCGGTTGGGAAAAGAATCGGCGCCGTCCAAGCGGGAGAAGCCAAGTGCCGAATCGGAATCTCCTTCCGGGATGAAAGACTACACGCCTATCGTGCCCGAGAAGAGCATCGAATCGGTGGCGCCCTCAATCGCGTTTGCACCAAAACGGAAGCGAGGCGAATGGCGTGAAGACGGCAGGCGTAGATGGGCGAGACGTCGTGGTGAACTTCTCCACGAAGGTTTGCGGCGTTTGAGCGTTTTGCCTCCGGACGATCGAAAAGGCGCAAGCGCGGGCATTGTCGATGCCGTCGCACGACGCCTAAAGGTCAGGATTGATTCGAAGCAACGCGCCGAGATTCTCAAAACCCTCGAACGCGTGACGGCATCGAAAGAATGCCGCTTCGTGCTCGATTCCGACGGGCGCAACGAGGTTGCCTTGAGCGGATATATCCATTTGCCCGACAAGGCGGACGAGCAGCGAATCCCCGGCCGAATCGATCGTTTGTGCTTTTTGGAGGGGGGTGAAGTCTTGGCGGTGGAATATAAAAGCGACCGTCGTCCTCCGGGCAAAGTCGAAGGCATCCGCGCCGAATATTTGGGTCAGGTCGGAATTTATTATAGACTGCTCCAAGAGTTGTGGCCGGGTCGAAAGATTCGCTGTGGTATCTTGTGGATTGCAACCGCGAGTTACATGGAGGTTCCCGAGTCGAAGCTGCAAAGCGTGTTTAACAAATAGGGAGGCTGTTATGAGCACAATCAAAGTAACGGATCAATCCTTTCAAAAGGATGTGTTGGAGGCGAACGGCGCCGTGTTGGTGGATTTTTGGGCACCGTGGTGCGGCCCGTGCAAGGCAATCGCACCGATGCTTGAAGAGGTCACCACGGAAATGAACGGGCGACTCACGCTTGCCAAACTCGACGTTGATGAAAATCCCGAAGCGGCATCACAATACGGCGTGCGCAGCATTCCGATGCTGGTGTTGTTTCGCAACGGTGAAGTTGTCGACAGCACCGTGGGAGCCTCATCGAAAGCACGTTTGGTGAAGTGGTTGGAGGACCTGTTATAGACGCGCACGCGCTCATCGGTACCATCGGGCTGATGAGCGGGACCTCCCTTGACGGCATTGATCTCGCTTTTTTAAAAACGGATGGCGAGTCGCAAGTGCAACGGGGCGCTTCGATGACGATTGCCTACCCGGACGCACAACGCCGCCGACTTCGGGAGTTCCTTGACCAAGTCAAAGCAACGCCGGGCGATTTGCCCGGCGGGATGGATTCGATTGAGCGTGATTTGACTCTTGCGCATGTTGAAGCGGTCAAGGCGTTTTTACAACGCGAGAATATCAAGCGCGAGAGCGTTGAATTACTGGGGTTTCACGGGCAGACGGTTCTGCACCGTCCCGAATGCGGACAGACTCTGCAATTGGGCGATGCGGAATTGCTGGCGCGCGAGACCGGAATCAATGTGATTTATGATTTTCGAAGCGAGGACATGCGCGGCGGTGGTCAAGGCGCGCCGCTGGTTCCCCTTTACCATGCCGCATTGGTGGAGTCGCAAGGTAAGAGCGATGTCGTATGTGTCGTCAATCTCGGCGGCATTGCCAATCTCACTTGGATTGCGCCGAACACGCCGCCCATAGCCTTCGATATTGCTCCGTGCAACGGGCTGCTCGATGATTGGGTTGCACGGCACACTGGCGCTTCAATGGATATCGATGGCCGTCTCGCGCAGCAGGGTCGCACGGATGAAACTGCGCTGGCTTCAATGTTGTCACATCCGTTTTTGTCCAAGCCGCCGCCAAAGTCTCTCGACCGCCTGGATTTTACCGATGAGTCGCTTGCGGGCTTATCGCCTGCCGACGGCGCAGCAACTATAATCGCTTTTGTTGCCGAGGCTCTCGCTCACGCAACAACGCACCTTCCCGCCCCCCCGAATGTCTGGGTGTTGTGTGGAGGGGGGCGGAGGAATCCGGTGTTGCGAGCGGCGTTATCGTCAAGGCTTTCGGGTAAAAGCATTACCGCCGAGGAATGGGGCTGGAGCGGTGACCATATCGAAGCGGAGGCGTTTGCTTGGTTGGCGGTGCGCTCAACGCGCGGGCTGCCCCTGACGCTTCCAAGCACAACGGGAGTTTCGAATCCCATGTGCGGAGGTAGATGCGTAACCGTGCGAAATCATTGACTTTTTAAGCATTAAAAAAATTACGACGTGAATAGAGAAATATGGTATTCAATTGATGTCGGGTGTCTCACGAAGGCTCGATATGGTTCGCCCAGCCCGACATCATTTTTTCCGACAAAATAGATTTTTGGGAGTTTATTCGGCGATTCCCCGGAGGTTGCGCTCTTATCCTTTTAGCGTTCCTTTGGTCGAGGGGACCGCTCCACTCGCGCGAGGGTCCAGCGCAACAGCAGAGCGTAATGCGCGGGCCAGTCCTTTGTAACAAGATTCAACAATGTGATGCGTGTTCTCGCCGTAGAGATTGTCAACGTGCAATGTAATTGCAGCGTTTTGTGCAAATGCGTGAAACCATTCCTTGAAAAGTTCGGTGTCCATTTCGCCAAGTTTCGCGCGCGGCATGTTTACACGCCAAACCAAATAGGCGCGCCCTGAAATATCCACGCTCACGCGCGTGCAGGTTTCGTCCATCGGAATGACCGCGTTTGCATAACGTGTGATGCCGCGACAATCTCCCATCGCTTCAGCGAACGCTTTGCCCAGCGCAATGCCGGTGTCCTCGGTCGTGTGGTGTGCGTCAATGTGGAGGTCTCCCTTCGCACGAAGGCTTATGTCCATCAGCGAGTGACGTGACAATTGTTCAAGCATGTGGTCGAGAAAGCCGATGCCCGTGGAAATGTCATAGGCGCCGGTGCCGTCAATGTTGAGATCAAGGGAGATGTCGGTCTCCTTGGTTTTGCGCGAATGGGTCGCGCGGCGGGGAGGTTGGGCAGGCGAGGTCATAGCGGTGGTCTCCTGGTTACATAGCGTGGCAGACGATTGAACGCGCAAGCTTCCAGTCCAGTCTGCGTCGATACATGCCATCACGCCGAAGCCCTCGATAGCAGGTAAGCAGAACGTCCCGGGTGCGAGCACGAAACTCGTCCAGAAAGACATTATAGTCTCGAATTCGCGGAGTGAAAGGTACATATATTTTGGTCAATGCCCTTGAGGAATGCGTGATGGAATAACCATCTAGCTCCTCCGGCTTGCAGAAGCGGATAGATGGCGCACGGGTATTGTCAAGAGCGATAAGCCCGAGGTTGCCGTTCGGGTCGTTAAAACGAATGGAACGTAAGATTTTCCGCTGTGTTCGCGTTGTTGTTTTGGGAAGGTGTGCCCGGAGTTCTGCGAGCGTGCCGATGCATTCGCGCTCCGACCAAACGGTGACATCCTTTGAGGTATTCGGTTCGAAGAGAGCAAGTCCGACGGGGTGCGTGGTATCGCAGAACATTGATGAACGCAGCGAGATGAAGTTAGCCAATCGCTCGTGAAACAGATTTGCCCGAATGAAAGACTCCGGAACCAATGCGGCAACCCACGCACAATGGTCAAGGCATTTTTCGAGAGCGAATTTGTAGAGGTCGTCATAGCGGCATTCAGGGAACGGAAGCCCTCGAGCGGTTGCGCTGTTCTTTGCCAGCCACGGGGGGTTGGTCACGCAGATATCAAATCCCTTGGGAAAAGAGGTGAGGGTATCGCGTCGGCGTACGCCTTTTGCGTTTGGGAGGATGTCGAAGGCGTTCCAGTGAGCGCATAAATCGAGTTCCTTGAGTCGTTCGATGAGGCTATTACATCCGGCAAATGGCTCCAGAACGGTTTTATCGGCAATTCCGGATCTTGACGCCCAGTCTTCGAAAGCTTCACAGTCAAAAGGATTGCCTACAGTGTAGTAGCGGCCCTCTGCGCGTTTTTTCGCCGACTCTTGAAAGGGTTGATTTTGTCCCATGACTATATTCTCCCTTAAAAATAACCCCGTCGGGGACCGCAAGCGGCCAAGTCCGACGGGGAGAAGATGTCTCGCATTATACGCATGCAATCCAGCGAAAGGTCAACAATTTAGAAAAAACCGCGATAAATGGCGAAATTCTCGATTGCATCTCACATGCGAATCTTGATTTTGATCCACGACCTTCTCTCCCTTAAAAAAGAACCCGCCGGGGACCATGAAATGGTCAAGTCCGGCGGGGAATAATCGGAAGCACCGTAACACGAATCGTCCAATTAAGCCAATTCTTTTTTTGATGGGTTTCGCAACCAGACAACCAAATATCTCCAAAACCCCACGATATACGATAGGTTTTCGTCAAAAAATTCTTGACTTTTGATTGCGTTAGAACTAGACTGATTCTGTCGAAATTGGAAATTTCGAAAAAATGATGAAGTGGGTAGAATTAAGGATTCTCGTAGTTACACCCGTGTTTGCGTCATGGCGAAGGCAATGATTCGATAGGTGAATAAAAACTGAGTTGGCTCCTGAAAGCTACGAAAGCCGAAGCAGAAAAATTGGTCATGGATTCGAATCCCGCGACTAACTGTTTTGTTTTTTGGACAATGTTTTCCAGTGCCGGCGAGATCTCCTGCAACGGAGTTGCCGAAGGATAAGCAGGAAATTCCTTCGGCGTTTTTCCATTAAAAAATAACCCCGCCGGAGACTGCAGAACAGCCCCATAGCCCGGCGGGGAGGAAGTGCATCCATTATACACAATTTATTTGGTCTGAAGCCAAGAAATTTTTTGAAAAAAATTTAGAGGAAAACCCTTTATATGCGCGAAATATTAGATGATTCGTTCATTAAAGTGTATAACCTTCCTAGGTTGGAAGCGAATCGGATACTCGCAGGAGCAGGAAAATGACCACCGATACCCCTTTGGACGTCTGGCACGCAACGACGATTCTCGCGGTTCGAAAGAACGGGCAGGTTGCCATTGCCGGAGACGGGCAGGTCTCCCTCGGCAATACCGTCATCAAGTCCAATGCAAAAAAGCTCCGACGCCTGGGCGATGATGTCATTGTAGGTTTCGCCGGCGCAACCGCCGATGCCATCACTCTCTTTGAACGCCTGGAGGCCAAACTGGAACAGTACCCCTCGCAGCTCTCGCGCGCGTGCGTGGAACTCGCGAAGGACTGGCGCACCGATAGATACCTTCGGCGCCTTGAGGCGATGATGCTTGTTGCCGATGCCAGCATCACCCTCGTGCTTTCCGGCAACGGAGATGTCCTTGAGCCCGAAGACGGCGTTATGGCGATAGGATCGGGCGGGGGGTTCGCCCTTGCCGCCGCGAGGGCCCTCCACAAACACGCCCCCGAAATGGACGCCCCTGCCATTGCCAAGAGGGCCATGGAGGTTGCCGCGGGTATTTGCGTCTTTACCAACGATTCCATCCTGGTTGAGACCATTGAGGCGCAGGCCGATTAGCGCGGATTAGGGCTTGGCCTAGGGCTCAAAATGGCGTATGGTTACGCCGAACCCCAAGTATCGGACTTTTTGAGGACTGTGATGCTTTGTGAGAGCACCCGGCATTTGCTGGCCAACGGCGCGGCGCGCCCTATTGCTGATCTTATTGAACCCGTCGTGGAAGAGGCGGGCTTCCGGCTAATTCGCGTGGCGCTGGGCGGCGGCGGGGGAGGACGGCGCCTGCAAGTGATGGCCGAGCGCGCCGATGGTTCCATGAACCTTGAGGATTGCACCACGCTCTCTCGCAGACTCTCGGAGTTTCTGGACGAGAGCGACCCCATCAAAGGCAGTTATGCGTTGGAAGTTTCCTCGCCGGGGTTGTCGCGGCCTTTGTCGAGGCTGGAAGATTTTGACAAGTGGCGCGGAAGCGTTGCGCGCATAGAGTTGAGTGAAGCGGTGGACGGGCATCGTCGTTTGCGGGGCCGTCTAAGCGGCGTCGAAAACGAAGTCGTGTCAATTGAAGTGGAGGCATCGCAGATAGTTTCAATCCCCGCGAATATCATTTCGCGGGCATGTTTGTTGGAGGAGCCTGCAATATCAGGAGAAAAGAGATGAATGAGACAACAACAGATGACATAGATAAACAGGAATTGTTGCAGATTGCCGATGCAGTCGCGCAAGAGAAAGCCATCGAACGGGAGAAGGTCTTTGAGGCATTAGCCGAAGCGATACAGCGGGCGGCCCGTTCGCGCTACGGACAAGACCATGACATCCGCGCCGATATCGACCCGTCCTCGGGCGAAATAAAACTCTCGCGCCTGCGTGCGGTGGTCGAGGAAGTGGACGACGAGGCAACGCAGATATCGCTGACGGATGCGCAAGCGCGCAACCCCGCCGCGCAGTTGGGAGACTTGATAGCGGAGGATTTGCCGCCGATGGCGTTCGGGAGGATAGCCGCGCAAATGGCAAAGCCCGTGATAACGCAGAAGGTTCGGGACGCCGAACGCGAGCGCGAGTTCGAAGAATTCAAAGACCGCATCGGCGATGTCATTCAAGGCTCGGTGGTGCGTGCCGAGTTCGGCGATGTGGTGGTGGATTTGGAACGCGGAGAGGGCATCCTGCAGAGGGGCGAGTCGCTGCCTTCGGAGAATTTTCATCCGGGCGACAGAGTCCGCGCCCTGATATACGATGTGCGGCGCGAACAACGCGGCCGGCAGATTTTTCTCACGCGGACCCGTCCGCAGTTCATGTCGCATTTGTTTTCCCAGGAGGTCCCCGAAATCTACGACGGCATCGTGGAACTGCGCGCCGTTGCACGGGACCCGGGATCGCGTGCCAAGATTGCAGTGATATCCAATGACAGTTCCATTGATCCGGTCGGCGCCTGCGTGGGCATGCGGGGCAATCGAGTCCAGGCCGTCGTCAACGAACTTCAGGGAGAAAAAATAGACATCGTTCCATGGTCGCCGGATCCGGCGACCTTCATCGTTAACGCCCTGGTGCCGGCGGAGGTCTCGAAAGTCGTTTTGGACGAAGACCATCGCAAGATTGAAGTTGTTGTTCCCGAAGAGCAGCTCTCGCTCGCGATTGGGCGCAGAGGACAAAATGTTCGCCTGGCTTCGCAGTTGACGGGTTGGTCCATCGATATTCTCACCGAGGATGAAGAGTCCGAGCGCAGGCAGCAGGAACTCCAGCAACGCAGTGCTTTGTTCATGGACGCTCTGGATGTTGACGAGACCATGGCGCAGCTTTTGGCGCTTGAGGGTTTCGCAAGCGTGGAGGATTTGGCGTTTTCGGAGACCTCGGAGGTTGCCCAGATCAAGGGATTCGAGCAGGGCATGGCGGAGGAGTTGCAGGGCCGCGCCCATGCCGAGATAACGCGGCGCAACGAGGAATATGAAGCGCAGCGCAAGGCGGCGGGTGTTGCGGACGCGCTTGTCGAGATTCCCTCGGTGACGCCGCGCATCCTGGCGGCGTTCGGAGCCGGTGAAGTTTTGAGCGTCGAGGATTTGGCGGGCTGTGCCACGGATGATTTGATCGGCTGGTACGAAAACGAAAACGGTGAACGTGTTCGTCGCGCCGGCATTCTCGATGGCATCGAGTGCAATCGCGAGCAAGCCGAGATGATGATTATGAACGCGCGCATCGCGGCGGGATGGATAGAGGCGTTGCCGGAGGCTTCCGAGGGGGACGGCGAGGAGGGGGAATCCGGGGAATCCGATGTCGTCGTTGAGGACGCGCTGCGGGAAATTTCCGGCATGAGCGATTCGATGCTCTCGGCCCTGGGCCGCGGCGGCATCTCGAGCGTTGAGGATTTGGCGGGCTGTGCCACGGATGATTTGATGGGGTGGGATGAAAAGAACGTCCGTCAAGAAGGCATCTTCGAAGGAATAGACATAACCGTCGAAGCGGCCGAAGCATTAATCATGGAGGCGCGCAAAGCCGCCGGCTGGCTGGGAGAGGACGGCTCCCGGAGTTAGGCGTCGCAGGTAGACGATGAGCAGCAAGAGCAACGACAAGGATGGCTCGAGACGGCAACGTGTCGAGACCGGACATGTGCGCCAGAGTTTTTCGCACGGGCGCACAAAGCAGGTTGTTGTCGAGCGCAAGCGTCCGCGCACGGGGGCGGGGGCATCCGAAGAGAAGCCGGCGACGCGAACGCGCAAAACGGAAGTAGCCTCCGAGGCGCCCAAGAGCAAGGCAAAAACCGCCGCCAAGACCGCCACCAAGACGGCGGCCAAGACCGCCGCCAAGAAAACAACGACAAAAGCATCCAAGGATTCGGGGGCGACATCGGCGCGGGCTTCCGCGGGCGGATTGATTTTACGCACGTTGACGGAAGAGGAGAAGGAGGCGCGCAACAAGGCATTGTCCCAGGCGCGCGAACGTGAAGACCAAGAGCGCCGGGAGGCGCGCGAGCGTGCGCAGCAGGAGGAGGAAGCGGAGCGTCTCCGCCAGAAGGAAGCCGAAGAAAACCGCGCCAAGGTGGAAGAGGACCGTGTGCGCCGCGATACGGAGAACGCGGAGCGCCGCCTTGCCGAAACGGAGGCGCAGCGTCGCTTGGAGGTTACCGAGCCCGAGGGGATGCCCCTCCAGGACGGCGAGCGTCACGGCGAGGGGCGTCCGGGCAGGCGCGGTCGCGGCGGAGATTCGCCAAATCGACAGCAGCCTCGCCGTCGCATGGGAGAGCCTCGCGGACGGTCGAGCGGCAAGCTCACGCTCTCGAATGCGCTCGCGGAGGACGAGAGGCAGCGTTCGCTTGCGGCGATACGCAGACAGCAGGAGCGCGGACGCGCGCGCAGCGCCCAGCCGGCCCAGCCTGCGAAGAAGATTTCCCGCGAGGTCGTCATACCTGAGCGGATAACGATTCAGGAATTGGCGAACCGCATGGCGGAACGTGCCGTTGATGTCATCAAGATTTTGATGCAGCAGGGGACGATGGTGAAGATTACCGATGTCATTGACAGTGACACGGCGCAATTGATTGCGGAGGAGTTCGGTCACACGGTCAAGCGTGTTGCGGAGTCGGATGTTGAAGACATCATCGGCTCGTTGCGTGAGACGGATGCCAAGCAGGAGTCCCGCGCGCCCGTTGTCACGGTGATGGGGCATGTGGACCACGGCAAAACCTCGCTGTTGGATTTATTGCGCAAGAGCGACGTCGCCGGCAAGGAGAGCGGAGGCATCACGCAGCACATCGGGGCCTATCGCGTGTCCGTGCAGGGCGGCGGGGTGATAACCTTTCTCGATACGCCCGGACACGCCGCCTTTGCGGCGATGCGTGCGCGAGGCGCAAAACTTACGGATATCGTCGTGCTGGTTGTTGCCGCCGATGACGGCGTGATGCCGCAAACGGAAGAAGCGATACGGCATGCCCGCGAAGCGAAGGTTCCGATGATTGTTGCAATTAACAAGATCGACAAGCCCGGCGCGAACGCCGACAAGGTTCGTCAGGATTTGCTGCGTCATGAAGTGATCACGGAAGATATGGGCGGCGATGTTTTGAGCGTCGCTCTGTCGGCGAAGACGGGCGAGGGCATGGACAAGCTCCTTGAGGCGATAAATCTGCAGGCGGAGTTGATGGAGTTGCGTGCGGCGGTGGATTGTCCGGCCGCGGGTGTCGTGCTGGAAGCCCGGATGGAACATGGGCGCGGCCACATGGCAACGCTTTTGATACAACAGGGACGACTTCGTGTCAGTGACATCTTTGTTGCGGGTGCGCAATGGGGACGGGTTCGCGCGCTGCTCGATGACAGGGGCAAACAAGTGAAAGAAGCGGGACCCTCGATGCCCGTGGAAGTTATGGGTTTGAACGGCACGCCGGACGCGGGTGATGTTTTCACGGTGCTGCCGGACGAGGTGAAGGCGCGCGAGATTGTCGAATATCGCCAGCGCAAGCAGAACGAGTCGCGTGTGGGGGGCGTTGTGCGCAGCGGGAATGTGATGGAAGAGCTGATGGAGCGCGCCAGCAAGGCGGAGATAGAGGAACTTACCATTTTGGTAAAGGCGGATGTTCAGGGCTCGGCGGAGGCGGTTTCGCAGATGCTTGGAAGTTTGGAAGCCGCCGATGAAGTGAAAGTCCGGGTGGTTTATTCCGGCGTCGGCGACGTGAGCGAGTCGGATGTTGCATTGGCGGCGACTTCGAAGGCGATGATTGTGGGCTTCAATGTCCGCGTGGGCGCGCCGGCAAGGGTGTCGGCGGGACGCATGGGCGTGGAGGTTCGACGCTATTCGGTGATTTACGATTTGGTTGATGACGTCCGCGCGGCGCTGAAAGGGATGCTTTCGCCGCACATCGAAGAGACTCGTCTGGGTGAAGGCAAAGTGCTCGAGATTTTCGATATTTCCAAAATGGGCAAGATTGCAGGCTGTCGCATCGAGGACGGACAAGTCCGCCGCAACGCGAAAGTTCGCGTGCTGCGCAATGGTGAAGTGTTGTTCGAGGGATCGCTCTCAAGCCTGCGCCGCTTTAAAGACGAAGTGCGCGAGGTTGTCGCCGGGCAGGAATGCGGCATGGCGTTCGAGGGCTTTCAGGAATTCGCGCAAGGCGACGTCATCGAATGTTTCGATGTCAAGGAGGTTGAGCGCGAACTGGCTTAACCTTCAATGACTCCTTCCCCTTAAAACAATGAGACGTTCCAACGCAGCTTTTTCCCGTGCGAGCAATACAGGTGTTCGGCAATTGCGCGTGGGCGAAACCATGCGGCGCATTCTTGCGGAATTATTGTCGCGCGGCGACCTGCCGCATCCCGACCTGCGAAGGCTTCACATCTCCATAACCGAGGTTCATGTTTCTCCCGACCTGCGAAATGCCAGCGTGTTCCTCATGCCGCTTGAAGGAAAGGAAACCGATGCCGCCCTTGGGGCTCTCGAGAAAACGAAAGGATTGCTGCGCCGGCAGTTGTCCATGCAGATGGTTCTCAAACGCTATCCCGATTTAAGTTTCTCGATTGATCCGTCCTTTGACGCCGCCAGGGAAGTCGACCGCCTGCTTAATCTGCCCCAGGTGGCCCGGGACCTGCAATCAAAAGAGGAGGCCGCCCGGACGCCGCCTTCGGGATGGCTGATTTTGGACAAGCCCCGGGGGATTACGTCTGCGCGCGCGGTTGCGCGTGTCAAGGCGATGACCGGTGCGGGCAAGGCGGGCCACGCCGGAACACTCGATCCGAACGCCGAGGGCATTCTGCCCGTTGCGCTCGGTGAGGCAACGAAATTGGTTTCGCTGTTGTCGGACGCATCGAAAAGTTACCGCTTCGAGCTGGTCTGGGGCGAGGCGACCGCAACGGATGATTCCGAAGGCGAGGTCGTTGCGCAAAGTCCCGTCCGCCCGAAGCCCGAAGACATCCGCGCCGCCCTCAACGACTTTCTCGGCGAGAAGGAGCAGATGCCTCCGCGTTATAGCGCGCTGCACGTGGGAGGGGTTCGGGCGTATGCGCTCGCGCGGGCGGGCAAGCCCGTTGACCTCGAGCCCCGCCGGGTGAGCCTTCATGCCGCCTCCTTTCTCGAGGCGGACAGCACCGCTGACACCGCCCGTTTCGAGATAGACTGCTCCAAGGGCTTTTATGTCCGTGCGCTGGCGAGGGATTTGGGCGAGCGGCTGGGCACCTGCGCGCATGTCCGGTGGCTCCGGCGCACCCGGGTGGGGATGTTCGGGGAGGAAAGCGCGGTTCCGCTGGAAATTTCTCTGGAAAACGGGGGGAATTCGCGCAATAATGCCCGGGAGCGCCTCCAACCCTTGGAGAGCGTCTTGGCGGATACCACCGTGATTTCCGTGACGCCGGATGAGGAGGCTCGGCTGCGCCAAGGGCAGCCGATTCTTTTAACTTCCACAGACGAGCGTTGCGGTGTAGTATGCAATTCTCCCGGGGAGCCCTTGGTTGCGATGCGGGAGAATTTTGCCGTGGCGTTGTTGCGCCGCGGTGTTGTTGAGGGGAAAGAAGAATTGTTGTCGCCTTCGCGTGTAATCGCGCGGGCGCATGCAGGCTGAAGGAAGAAAGAACGATAGGACGGATTATGTCGATAACAGCGGAACGCAAACGTGAAGTAATTCGGGAGTATTCCCGCGGCGAGGGAGATAAAGGTTCGTGTGAAGTTCAAGTTGCGGTCTTGACGACGCGCATAGAAAACCTCATCGGCCACTTTCGTACAAACAAAAAAGACAATCACTCTCGCAGGGGACTGTTGCAAATGGTCTCGCGGCGTCGGAAGCTTTTGGATTACTTGAAGAAGAAGGATTCGCAACGGTATCGAACTTTGATAGAGCGGCTTGGTTTGCGCAAGTAAGAGCGTTTCGCTCGGCTCGAATCTCCCACAAGAATAAAACAACTGCCATGGTGACTGCGCTTGTTGCGCGGTTTTGTGGTGCAACAGGAATGAAAAAAACAATTAAAAGGAAAAGAGGACATTATGCTGGAAGTTATGCGTGAAGAAATTGAATGGGGCGGACGGACGTTATCGGTCGAGACGGGCAAAATTGCGCGCCAGGCCGATGGAGCGGTGGTTGCGCGCTATGGTGAAACGGTCGTGCTGGCAACGGTCGTAGCAGACAAGGGTTCGAGCGAGGAGCGGGATTTCTTTCCTCTCACCGTGAACTATCAAGAAAAGACTTATGCCGCCGGAAAGATTCCCGGCGGTTTTTTCAAGCGTGAAGCACGCCCTTCGGAAAAGGAGATTTTGGTTTCTCGTTTGATTGACCGTCCCATTCGCCCGATGTTTGAGAAGTCCTTTAACAGCGACACGCAGATTATTGCAACGGTTTTGTCGCACGACATGGAGAATGATCCGGATATCGTGGCCATGGTTGCGGTTTCGGCGGCGCTGGAGATTTCGGGGCTGCCCTTCTTGGGACCGATTGCAGCGGCTCGCGTCGGCTATGACGGCGAGTCGTTTTTGTTGAATCCGACTCTGGACCAGATGCCGGACAGCAAGCTTGACCTTGTTGTTGCGGGCACGTCGGATGCGGTTTTGATGGTGGAGTCGGAAGCCGGCGAATTGAGCGCCGAAACGATGCTGGAAGCGGTGATGTTCGGGCAGGAAGGCTTCCGCCCGGTGGTGGAGATGATTCGCGCGCTGGGCAAGAAATGCGCGAAGGAGCAATTTCACACGCCGAAACCCGCCGACGAGGCGCTGGCGTCGAAGGTCTCCTCAATGGCCGAAGAGGGCCTGCGCCGTGCTTACGAGATTACCGTCAAGCAGGACAGGCAGCAGGCGTTGTCGCAGGCGCGCCAGGATGTGATTGCGCAATTGTGCGAGACGCCCGACGAGGCCGATGCCGCGAATGAAACGGCGGTGCGCGATTTGCTGAGCTCGCTGGAAAAACGCATTGTCCGCGGCGCAATACTTGATCAAGGTCACAGGATTGACGGACGCGACATGAAGACCGTGCGCCCGATTGTCGCGGAGGCGGGAGTATTGCCGCGTACGCACGGAAGCGCGCTGTTCACGAGGGGAGAAACCCAGGCACTGGTGGTTACCACGCTCGGCACCGGCGAAGACGAGCAGTTTGTCGATGCGCTGGAAGGCACCTATAAGGAAAACTTTTTGCTGCACTACAATTTCCCTCCCTACAGCGTCGGCGAAACGGGACGCGTCGGTTTTACCGGACGGCGGGAAATCGGGCACGGCAAGCTGGCATGGCGTGCCCTGCGCGCGGTATTGCCGACGAAGGAGTCGTTCCCGTATACGCTTCGGCTGGTCTCCGAGATAACCGAGTCGAACGGTTCATCCTCGATGGCAACGGTGTGCGGCTCATCGCTGGCATTGATGGACGCGGGAGTTCCGATTGCGCGTCCGGTTGCCGGCATTGCGATGGGGCTGATTAAGGAAGGCGACAAGTTCGCGGTGCTCTCGGACATTCTCGGAGACGAGGATCATCTCGGCGACATGGATTTCAAGGTCGCCGGCACAGATCAGGGAATCACTTCCCTGCAGATGGACATCAAGATCACCGGTATCACCAAGGAGATTATGGAGCAGGCGCTGGGCCAGGCGCGCGAAGGCTGCTTGCACATTCTCGGCGAGATGACGAAGGCGCTGGACCAGGCGCGTCCGGAGATTGGCGAATATGCGCCGCGCATTGAGGTGATTAAGATTCCCCAAGAGAAGATTCGCGAAGTCATCGGCACCGGCGGAAAGGTTGTGCGCGAGATTGTCGAGACCACCGGCGCCAAGATTGACATCAGCGATGATGGAACGATCAAGGTCGCCTCGGGCAACGCGCAATCCATCAATGACGCGCTTGACCGCATTCGCGCGATCACCTCGGATCCGGAAGTCGGTCTTATCTATGACGGCACGGTTGTGAAGTTAATGAACTTCGGAGCATTTGTGAATTTCAAAGGTTCGTTCGGAAATCGCGACGGGCTTGTTCATATTTCGCAGATTGTTCCGCGCCATGTCGAAAAGGTTGAGGACGTCCTCAAGCGAGGCGACAATGTTAAGGTGAAGTTGCTCGAGATTGACGATCGCGGCAAGATTCGCCTTTCCATGAAAGTCGTTAACCAGGAGACCGGCGAGGAAATCGCTCCGCAGCAAAAGTCCCGTTAATCCCGTTCGGAACGGCGAAATAACGACAGTTCCCGGCAACGGGGAGTGAAGCCGGTTTTGGATCTTCCTGCCGGCCGTTCGCTTTGCATCAGCCTAGAAGATTCTCTTCAAACGGATAACGGGTCAGGTTTTCATGGCCGTCTTCGGTGAGGACGACCTGGTCTTCCAGCTTAACGCCTTCCTTGCCGCCGACTTCGCCGGCATATACCTCGACGCACAGGCACATGCCGGGCTCCAGAACGCCGTCGTAGCCATGCCCTTCGAGATCTTCGGGATAACGGATGGAGGGGTATTCATCACACAGCCCGACACCATGCATCATGACGCTGTATCGCTGGGCCCTGTACTCTTCGGGTAAAGCAAGCCCGGCTTGCGTCACTTCGCGGAAACTCATTCCCGGTTTCAGGATGCCCGCATTATACTGAATATGCTCGTAAGCCGCCTGATAGAGTTTCTTTTGTTCGTCCGTCGGTTTTGCATCGCCGATCATCCAGGTCCGCGATAAATCCGCACAGAACCCGTAAGGCCCGACCAGATCCGTATCAAAGGCCAGCAGTTCGCCGTTTTGAACGACGCGGGGGCCGCATTCCTGAAACCACGGATTCGTGCGCGGTCCGGAAGAGAGGAGGCGGCATTCAATCCATTCTCCGCCGCGACGAATGTTTTCCGCATGCAAAACCGCCCAGATATCGTTTTCCGTTATGCCCGGCACCGTTGCATCCTGCATCATCTTCATGGAAATCTCGGTGGAGGCAATGGAAAAACGCATGGCATTCAACTCGTCCTCCCCTTTGATGACCCGGGCCTTCTCCATGACGTCTTGACCGTCGAAAATCTCAAAACCCAGGCCGTCCAGCTCGCGCAAACCGGCAATTTCGATCTTATCGACCGCAAGGCGTTTGTTCTCGCCTGAATGCTCCCGGACCAGCGAGGCGAGGTCGTTGGCGAAATGACGGGCATGTTCGCGGGTGCGGTCGCCGGTTTCGAAATAGAAAAAAGACGCACCGCTTCGAACTTCCTTCACCAGGGGCAAATGGGCGGAAAGATGTTCGCAGTTGTGAAAATCCCACAAAACCATGTATCCGGACGCCGCTACAAAACAGGCCCGCGCATGGTTGTGGGTGATCCACACCTGCATGTTGCTTGTGTCGCTGGCATAACGGATGTTCAGGGGGTCAAACAGCAAAACACCCGCCAAATCCCGTTTCTGAAGCTGCCCGACAATCCGTGCGAGGCGGTATTCCCTCATGCGGGAAAGATTCGGAGCGGTCAGGCCGAGTTCTTCCATCTCCCGAAACGCCAGATCGGTCGGGCCGGTTTCAACGCGGTCGTTATTGTTCTCCGATCCGTCGGGCTTCCTTCGGCGGGAGGGGTCTATTTTTCTGTTTGATGAAGTAGTCATCGGGGCACAAGCGTCTCATCCTTACTCGGGCCGCCATTGTTGCACCATTTCGTTCGGGTTTGCAACGAGTCCGTATTTCGCGCTTTCTTCTTTATTCCTCGGCGTCAATTCGATACAGCGCATCAAAGGAAATGTCGTTGTCCGGGCCGGCCTGCACCAGACGCTCCCGTCCGCCCAAATGGGCCAGTTCGATAACAAAGCGCGCGCCCGCGATTTTTCCCCGAGAACGCGTAATGAGCTTAAAGGCGGCTTCCATGGTTCCCCCGGTTGCAAGCAGGTCGTCCACCACCAGGACCTTCGTGCCCTCGTGGATGCTATCGACATGAACTTCGAGTGATTCGGTTCCGTATTCGAGATCATAGTCTTGGCGAAAGGAGCGCCACGGAAGTTTCCCCGCTTTTCGCAACGGCACGAATCCCACGCCTAATTTGTGCGCCATCGCGCCGCCGAGAATAAAACCGCGCGCTTCAATGGCGGCGATGACATCGAAGGATGTTCCCCGGACGGAGCGCACCAAGCCCTCAATCACCTGGTAGAACGCTCCGGGATTTTGAAGCAGTGTTGTGATGTCCTGGAATAGAATTCCCTTGCGCGGAAAATCCGGTATTACGCGGACATGGCGCTTTATCAGCGCTTCAAGGGATTCGTCTTCTGTTTGCTTGGTGTGAACGAGTTTCATTTGCTTGCAAGCGCCCTTGCGGTGATTGCCTCCAGCTTCTTCAAAAGCTTGGGATCGCGTAATTCCGGCGGTGTGATGATTGCGCGGTCAAGCACCGTGTCCAGGCCTTCGTTATCGTCCCCGCGTTCGGAGCCCAGCTGTTGCGCTATGTAGCGAACCAGTTTCTTCGAGCGTTCCGCATTTGCGCGCAGGACTTCTAGTATAGGGGTGACTTCAACGTTTTCGTGCTGTTCATGCCAGCAGTCGAAGTCTGTGACCATTGCGGCGGTTGCGTAGGGGATTTCGGCTTCGCGAGCAAGTTTTGCTTCGGGCATGTTGGTCATGCCGATGACGTCCCAATTCTGCGCGCGATAATACAGCGATTCTGCCAGCGAAGAGAATTGAGGGCCTTCCATCGTGACGTATGTGCCGCCTCGATGGTGGTTGATGCCTTCGGCCTTGCATCCGGCTTCAAGGAAGTCCCCAAGGCGCTTGCTCACGGGCGATGCCATCGATACATGCGCGACCATTCCCTTGCCGAAGAAACTTTTTTCCCGTTTGTACGTCAGGTCGACGAATTGGTCGAGGATGACGAAACAGCCGGGCACGAGTTCCTCGCGCAGTGAACCGCATGCCGAAAATGAAAGCAAATCGGTTACGCCGATGCTTTTGAGCGCGTAAATGTTTGCGCGATAGTTGATGTCGGAGGGTGTGAGGATGTGTCCGCGTCCGTGCCGAGGCAGGAACGCGATCTCAACGTCCCCGAGCCGCCCCCGCCGAATCTCGTCGGAAGGCTCGCCCCACGGGGTGGAGACGCTTTCCCAGCGCGCATCCTCCAGGTCAATGTCGTATATGCCGGAGCCTCCGATGACTCCCAGGAGTACACGCATAAAGCCGCCTTATTCGCAACCGCAACGCCGGATTATTCCGGCTGTTGCCATTTGCGCCCCCGCCAGAGCTTTTTCGTGGCGAAATAAAGCAATCCCGCGAGGATTACGAGGTAGATCATCACCTGGAACCCGATGCGCTTGCGTTGCTCCATGTGCGGGTTTGCCGCCCATGCAAGGAAGGTGGTGACATCCCGCGACATGTTGTCGACGGTTGCGGGGGTGTTGTCGGAGTATTCAACGATGTCCTCGAGGAGCGGAGGCGCCATGGCGATGAGTGCGCCCGGCATCGCGAGATTGTAATGCTGGGTGTCGCTCATTTCCAAATCGGGAGGGGGCGTTTCCTCGTAGGATGTCAGGAGCGCATAGAGGTAGTTGGCGCCGTTCGGGCGTGCGTTGACGATGAGGGAAAGGTCGGGGGGAAGCGCGCCGCCGTTGGCCGCCCGGGCGGCTTGCGAATTGGGGAAGGGCGAGACGAATCTGTCACGCGGGAGCGCCGGACGGTCGAACATGTCGCCGAACTCGTCGGGTCCGTCCTGCACCGTGTAATTGGCGGCGATGGCTTTGACTTCGGCTTCGGTGAATTCCGGACCGCCCGTTTGCGAAAGGTTGCGATAGTGAAGGAACTGCAGGGAGTGGCATGCGGAGCAAACTTCCTGGTAGACCTTGAAGCCGCGGCGCAAGGCGTCGCGGTCGAAACTTCCGAAAGGACCTTCGAAGCTCCAGTCAATGCTTGGCAGGGGCGGAGTGTCGCCGGTTGCCGCGTTTGCGTGGGTCGGCAGCGCGAAAGCGAGCGCAAGGATGAAAGTGACGGCGAAAATTCTCATAACTTTTCCGTTTTCGTTTTGCTCTCCAGGCTTTCCTCGATGCTTGCGGGCATCGGCTTCGGTTTTTCAATATATCCCAGCGCGGGCAGGATGACGAAGAAATGCGCGAAGTAGTAAACCGTGAGGAGTCGCGCCGCAATGACATATCCGCCCTCGGCGGGTTGTGCGCCGAGCCACCCGAGCCCGAGGCATACGAGCAGGAAGATGAAGAAGAATTGCCGATAGAGCGGGCGGAATTTCGCCGAGCGTATCTTTGAGGTGTCGAGCCAGGGAAGCAGAAGCAGCACGCCGAGCGCCCCGAACATCACGATGACGCCGCCGAGTTTGCTCGGAACGGCGCGCAGGATTGCATAAAAGGGTAGGAGGTACCATTCCGGAACAATGTGGGCGGGAGTCACCAGCGGATTGGCTTCAATGTAGTTGTCGGGATGCCCGAGCAGGTTGGGGTGGAAGAATACAAAGTAGGCGAACAGCAACAGGAACATCACAATGACGAAGCCGTCCTTGACCGTGTAGTAGGGATGGAAGGGAACGGTCTCCTTGTCGACCTTTTTGACATCAAGGCCGGTTGGATTGCCGTTGCCGGAAACATGCAATGACCAGACATGCAGCAGCACGACTCCGACGATGACGAAGGGCAGGAGATAATGGAGTGCGAAGAAGCGGTTGAGGGTCGGGTTGCCGACGGCGAATCCTCCCCACAGCCACGAGACGATTGCATCGCCCACCAGCGGAATTGAACTGAACAGGTTGGTAATGACGGTCGCCCCCCAGAAACTCATTTGCCCCCAAGGCAGGACATAGCCCATGAAGGCGGTCGCCATCATCAGCAGGTAGATGACCACGCCGACCATCCAGAGGAGCTCGCGCGGTGCCTTGTAGGAGCCGTAGTAGAGCCCCCGGAAGATGTGAATGTAAACGGCGAGGAAGAACATCGACGAGCCGTTGGCATGGACGTAACGGATGAGCCAGCCGTAGTTGACGTCGCGCATGATGTGCTGGACGCTGGAGAAGGCGAGTTCCGAGTTCGGCGTGTAGTGCATGGCGAGCACGATGCCGGTGACGATCTGGATCAGCAGGCACACCGTCAGGATGCCCCCGAAAGTCCACCAGAAATTCAGATTGGCGGGAGTGGGAAAGCTGGAGAAATTGTCGTGAAGGGCGCGGGGCAGGGGCAGGCGTTTATCTATCCACTTCGCCAGCGCGCTTCGGGGTGTGTAGGAAGAAGAGTGGTTGTTCTCGGACATGGGGCTTATTCAACAGGGGCTTATCCGATGCGGATTCGATTTTCGGAGACGAACTGATAGGGAGGGATTTCCAAATTCGAAGGCGCGGGACCCTTGCGAATGCGTCCGGAAGTGTCATAGTGCGAGCCGTGGCACGGGCAGAACCATCCGTCGAAGTCGCCTTTCTGGCCGAGCGGGACGCATCCGAGATGGGTGCAGCTTCCGATCATCACAAGCCATTCGGGCCGCTGGATTCGATCCTCGTCGGGCTGCGGGTCGGGCAGGTCGTCCAAGGGGACGCTTTCGGCTTCGGCGATTTCTTCCCGGGTGCGATGGCGCACGAAAACCGGCTTTCCGCGCCATTGAATCGTGATGCTCTGCCCCGTGTCAATCGGCGAGAGGTCAACCTCAATCGAGGCGAGCGCCAGGACGGAGGCGTCGGGGTTCATCTCGTCAATCAGGGGCCATGCGGCGGCGGCGGCACCGACACCGGCAAAAGCGGCGCTCGCTACATAGATGAAATCACGGCGGGTAGGCTGTTCAGAACTCATATCGGCACTTTATACACACAAAATGGACTTCGTTCAAGGGCTATAATAGTTCAATTTGAGACTCGAACAGGGTATCCGATTCGTTGCTCCGAGTATACTGCATGGGGGTTGGTTTGCCTAGGCTTTGACCGAGTCGGTAAATGTTGGGTGGTTATATGCCTTGGATGCACAAACCTGCTGAAAATCTTGCGTTCAACGCGGGGTTTATCCGAGAAAATTCTTAACCTTATTCGCAGCGAACACCGAGACTATCAGCCAACAAGGAGCGGCAATAACATAAGACATGACTACCAGCCAATCGGGGATTGGTAGGAAATAATTCAAAAATGGATACGACGAATCAATTGTACTTTCATACATTTCATGTTTTTCATTTACAAATTCCAACACAGGAGGTAGTGCTGAAACAACAGATAACAACCAAAATGCTTTATCGACTATTTTATGAAAGAATGTAATTGACGAGTTTAGCCATGCCTTCGACAAAAGCCCATCCTCCCAACGCACTACAAATCAAAAAGCATATTGTTTTTATCATCATTCTTCTCCTTGTGTTTGTTTTCATCGCACACGTAGGGCAAATCCTCTCCCTATAAATCATATAGCGCAAAGAGAAGGGTTTTGCAATAGCCTTGTGTATATTTGGTCTTTTGCTGCTTTTACTCTCAGTTGATTCGAAGCGGGTTGGAAAGCTTGTAGTATCCGTCATTTTGGGGTGAATTTCGTTCCAGAATTAGGGTTTTTGCCAGCGTCCAAGCAATAGCCGCCCTAATTTTAGCATTCTCTAATTCGCGATGCCGCCCAGAGTGTGAGGCAGGTGAAGAATCACACGGGCGCCCCCGAGAGCATTCGAGGTCTCAATCACAACGTCGCCTCCGTGCCCGCGCGCGATATCCCGCGCTATCACCAGACCCAGGCCGCTTCCCGAAACATCCTTGTTGCCGGAATCCTCCAAACGCTGAAACGGCTCAAAAACAATTTCCCTGCTTTCCTCGGCAATGCCCGTGCCATCGTCCTCAACGGCAATCTCGATGCCATCCTCGTCCATGCGGGCGCAAACCAAAACATTTGAAGCGCGCTTGTCCGCGTTTTCAATCAAATTCCCCAGGCATCTTTTCATCGAATTGCGCCGCAACAATGCACGCAGCGCATCGGGCAGATCCAGGCGAATCTTTTCCGGCGTGATGGATTCGGCGCGCAACTCTTTCAATAGCGCGATAACATCAACCTCCTCAAACGCTTCCTGGCGATGGTCTCGAACAAACAGCAGATACATCTCCAAAATATGTTCCATTTCCTGAACATCGCGAAGCAAGGCATCGACATCGGCGTCCTTTTCTTCCAGCATCGCCAGTTGCAGGCGAAAGCGCGTCAGCGAGGTTCGAAGGTCGTGGCTCACTCCCGCCATCAATATCGAGCGCTGCTCCATCTGCGCCTTGATGCGCTCGCGCATGGTTATAAACGCCCGGGCCGCCTGGCGCACCTCTATTGCCCCCGCCGGGCGAAAGCCGGGCAGGTCGCGTCCCATGCCGAACCGCTCCGCCGCTACCGCCAGCCGCTTTATGGGGCGCAGCTGGTTTCGCAAAAACAATATCGCAACAATTATCAGCACCAGGGATATCGACAACATCCACACCAGGAAAATGTGGCTGTTGGTCGCAACCACGCGACTACGCAGCGCATCCACGTTCATAACGCTTTCGCCCAAATCGATGCGAATGTGCACGCGTTTTCCGTCTTTATCCACCGCAAAACTCGAGGGATAGGGAATGTTCCTTTCCAGCGTTTCCTTCAAGAACTCCTGGGGAAAATCAAATAATGCCAAGCCTCCTCCGCGTGTGTCCGGAAAAGGCTTCAGGGTCTCTTCGGTTTTTTCACGGAATGAAACGGAATAACCCAAATCATGCAATGCAAAACTTTCCCATTGCCTTAGTGTTTCGGCGCGCTGCCCGGCGGGCAGGCTTTCGTAAAGCGAAACCACAAAGGCAATCTCGCTAACGGTCGCCTCGGAAAGTTTTTGCGTCACCAAAATCCAGTGACGTTCCATGAAAATATAACTCAGCAACGCCTGCAATATCACCATAGGCGCAATCACAATCACCAACGATCGCGTGTAAAGTCCTTTCGGCAGCCAATTTTTCAAAGACGACATTTTCCTAATCCTGACCGTAGATGATTTCATCGGGGCGGAACACATAACCCTGCCCGCGTAACGTTTGCAGGTAAACCGGATGGCGCGGGTCCGGCTCAATCTTGCGGCGCAACCGATTAATCCGGACATCTATCGATCGCTCCTGTTCCGCATCGCCCCATTCGCTAATATCCATCCGGGAAAATATGCGCCCGGGCGATCTCGCAAACGCATCCAGCAGTTTCGTTTCCGCGCCTGTCAAGGTGACACGCGCGTCGTTTTGGTATAGCAGCAAGTCCTTTGTCTCAAAACGAAACTCTCCAAACACGACCGCATGAATCTCTTGCGCCGGATCCACCACCCTTGCGCGCAACAAATTCCTCACACGCAACAACAATTCTCTCGGTTCGAACGGTTTGGTCAGATAGTCCGATGCGCCATGCTCCAAACCTTCAATCCGTTCTTCGATCTCGGCGCGCGCCGTCAGCATCAAGATGGGAATGTCCGAATTCTTGCGAATATCCCGCGTCAGGTCCAGGCCCGTTTCTCCCGGCATCATCACATCCACAATCAGCAGGTCAAAGCTGACCCCCTCCAGCAGGCGCTTGGCCTCCGCAACGTCTCCAACCGCGCTTGAGCGATACCCGTGCGAGGACAAATACCGCTTCAATAACTTGCGAATCCGCTCGTCATCGTCCACAACCAGTATATGCCGCTTGCCATCTTCCGCCATTGACACAAACTAGCACGGTGTGATAAAAACACCAATCATCTGCGACAGGTAATAATGAGGTAAAATAATGCTATTTTCCGACCGTGACGGACACATCTGGTTTGACGGAAATCTCGTGCCCTGGAGGGAGGCGAGTTTGCATGTGCTTTCGCACGGGTTGCACTACGCCAGTTGCGTTTTCGAAGGCGAGCGCATCTACGCCGGCGAGATTTACAAGCTCCGCGAGCACTCGCAGCGCCTGATACGCTCGGCGGAAATCCTCGGGTTCAAAATTCCCTATTCCGTTGAAGAAATCGACGATGCCTGCCGCAAGGTGGTTGAGGTGCAGGGCATCGAGTTTGGATATGTGCGTCCCGTCGCCTGGCGCGGAAGCGAGATGATGGCGATCTCGGCGCAGCGCTCATCGATACATTTCGCGATTGCCGCCTGGGAATGGGGAAGTTATTTCGACCCGGAAGCGCGCCTCAAAGGCCTGCGCCTCGACATCGCCGAATATCGACGCCCCTCGCCGCAAACGGCTCCGTGCAATTCCAAGGCCGCGGGCCTCTACATGATCTGCACGCTTTCCAAACATGCCGCGGAAGCAAAGGGGTATGCCGATGCGCTTATGCTTGATTATCGGGGGCTTGTGGCGGAGGCGACCGGTGCAAACGTTTTCTTCGTCGAGAAGGACAAGTTGTTGACGCCGACGCCGGATTGCTTTCTGGACGGCATCACGAGGCAGACGGTTATCAAACTGGCACGGGACAACGGCATCGAAGTCATTGAGCGTGCAATCAAGCCCGAGGAAATGGAAAGCTTCGAACAGTGCTTCATGACCGGAACGGCGGCGGAAGTGTCGCCGGTCTCCGAGATCGGACCGTATAACTTCCAGGTCGGCGACATGACCAAGCTCCTCGTGGAAGAGTATGCGAAAGAAACCATGCCCGTTGCGAGCGCGGACGTTGAGCGCAAGCGCGCTTAGACTTTTTCAACCAGAGAAGCGAGGGAGGTGCGGGGCTGTCCGCCGTATTGGGCGACAATGTTGGCGGAGGTTCGGCTGGCCAGCGCTCCGCAACGGGGCAATTCCCAGTCCTGGGACAAACCGTAGAGCAATCCGGCCGCATAGAGGTCTCCCGCGCCGGTCGCATCGACGGCATGAACGGGAGTGACGGGAATCTCATGAACATCATCGCCTTGAACCAGGGTCGATCCTTTTTCGCTTCGGGTTAGCGCCGCGATGTAGTTGTTGCCCCGGGCCATGCGAACGGCCTGGTTGAAATCGTCCGCGCCGTAAAGGGCGAGCGTCTCTTCTTCGTTGCCGAAGATGATGTCGATATCGTTCACCAATTGCGCAAATATCTCGTCGCGCGCCGGCACAATCGCTTCCGGGTTGGGAAGGGACAGCGCCACCTTCGCGCCCGATGTTTTTGAACTTTCGATCACCGCCTCGAGTATCTTGCGTCCTTTTTCGTAAGACCAAATGTAACCCTCCACCAGCGTAATCTTCGATTGCTGAAAGATATCGATGTCGATGTCTTCGGGTCCCGCGTGAAGCGATGCGCCCGGACATGCCAGCATCGAACGCTCCGCATCGGAGGTTACCAAAATCAAGCAACGTCCCGTCTCAAAAGCCGGATCAATCGTCAAGGCGGCCTGCGTCCCCTGCGCGCGAAGGCTGTCGAGGAAAATCTCGCAGAATTGGTCCTTGCCCAGTTTGCCGCTGAACGCCGTTCGTCCTCCCAGGGACGCAACGCCTGAAATCGCATTCGCGCTGGATCCCCCCGGCGTCTCGACCGCCTCGCCCATCAGGTCGCGGATTTTCCGCGCTTCGGCCGCATCAATCAAGCGCATTCCGCCTTTGGCCACCCCGACTCGCTCGAGAAGGCTTTCGTCCGCATCGGCGATTACGTCAACAATCGCGTTGCCGATCGCGGATACGTCAAATTTTTTATCGTTCATGGTTTTACCGTCTTGTCTTTGAATTCACACAGGTCTTTGAGGGTGCAGGCGGGGCAGTCGGGCTTGCGCGCCTTGCAGTGATAACGCCCGTGCAATATCAGCCAATGGTGTGCATGCATGCGGTATTTTTTCGGCACGTTCTTTTCCAGGGCGTGTTCGACTTCAAGAGGGGTCTTTCCCTTTGCCAGGCCGGTGCGGTTGGATACTCGAAAGACATGGGTGTCCACCGCGATGGTCGGCTCGCCAAACGCGATATTGCGTACGACGTTGGCAGTCTTGCGCCCGACTCCCGGCAGCGCCATCAACGCCTCCGGGTCGTTGGGAACGCGGCTGCCATGTTGGTCGCGCAACTGTTTGGACAGTTTGATGATGTTGGCGGCCTTCGATCGATAGAGCCCGATCGTTTTGACGTGGTCGCGCACTTTCTTTTCTCCCAGCGCAATCATCTTCTCGGGCGTGTCGGCGATCTTGAACAAAGCCGGCGTCGCCTGGTTGACGCCTTTGTCCGTTGCTTGCGCCGACAACACCACCGCAACCAGCAGCGTATACTCGTTGGTGTAAAAGAGTTCGCCCCGGGGCTCCGGCAGCGCGGCGGAGAGCCGTTTGAATAAAGTCTGAATCTTCCGCGCTTCCATCTCAAGGCTCTCCGGAGAAAAATGTGACGCCCCCCGTTGCCGTAAGGTGAGGAGGACAGGGGGGCGTCGTCCCCGGCGTGGCTGATTGGGGGGCCACGCGGGGAAAGGGTTGCTAATCCCGACCCTTATGCCACAAATCTCCTCCCAAGCCAATCCCGCCCCCAAACCTCCCTTGAAACAAGCGCTCGTTCGTGGGAAAACATACCTGTGAAAGATCTGCTCCCGCTTGACTTGCCCGATGATGCCCCCGCCGTGCCGGTACCGTCCCCGCACGCGAAAACCACCCCTATGATGGAGCAATATCTCGGCATTAAACAGCAGCATCCGAACTCCCTGCTTTTCTACCGAATGGGTGATTTTTACGAGCTCTTCTTCCATGACGCCGTCCAAGCCGCCGAAGCCCTCGACATCGCCCTGACGCATCGAGGCAAGCATGCGGGACATGAAATTCCGATGTGCGGCGTGCCCGTGCACTCCGCCGAGACTTATCTCCACAAACTCATCCGCAAGGGTTTTCGCGTCGTTGTTTGCGAGCAAACCGGTGAACCCGTTCCCACGTCGGTAACCGGAAAGAAGCGACACGCCAGAGTTGTAATGAACAGGGAAGTCGTGCGCATCGTCACTCCCGGAACCCTTACCGAAGAAACCCTCCTTGATGCCAAGTCCTACAACTTCCTCGCATCCCTCGCTTATGCCGGTGAAAGCTGCGCGCTCGCATGGGCGGACGTTTCGACCGGGAGTTTTTACACGCACGAAATGCCCGTTGCCGATCTTCCCGCCGAACTTGCACGGCTTTCCCCGGGCGAGGTCCTTGTTTCCGAAAGCGCGCTTATGCTTGAGCCCGTCCAAGCCCTCGAAGCCGAGAAGGCCGGAGTCGTCACGCCCCTCAGCGAGCAGGATTTCTCTCCAAGCCTGGGCACCGAACGCCTCACCCGGATGCTCCGGGTTGCGTCCCTTGAGGGCATCGCGCCGTATACGGAACTCGAACTCAAAGCCTGCGGCGCGCTCGTCGGATATATTGAAACGACGCAAGCGGGAAAAATCCCGACCCTCGAAGCGCCCAAACGGTTTGCGCAAGTCGACACCATGGGAATTGATCCGGCAACGCGCAAAAACCTCGAGCTCATCCGTTCCATTTCCGGCGAAAGAAAAGATTCGCTGCTTGGCGCCATCGATAAAACCATTACGGGCGCGGGCGGGCGAACCCTGAAAGAATACCTCGTAGCGCCCCTGCTTGATCCCGCCGCAATCAATGCACGGCTTGATGCCATCGGCTTCCTGCTTGAGCAGGACGCATTGCGCTCGAATCTTCGAACGCTCCTGCGCAGCGTTCCGGATATGCCCCGCGCTCTCGGACGGCTCTCCCTCGAGCGCGGCGTCCCGCGGGACCTCGCGGCGCTGCGCAACGGACTCCATGCCGCGCACGCCCTCAAAACCGAACTGGCGGCACAAGAACTGCCCGAAACGCTTCAGCAGATTATCGAGGACATCGGCTCGCTTTGCGTGGATCTCGAAACGCATCTGCAAAAAGCCCTGGCCGAGACTCCCCCGGTGCATCTGCGGGACGGCGGAGTGATCGCGGCAGGCTATGACGCGGAACTGGACGAGCAGCGAAAGCTTCGGGACGACTCCCGTCGCGTTATTGTTTCGCTGCAAAACCGGTATGCCAAGGAAACCGGAATCCAGGCCCTTAAAATCCGGTATAACGGCATCCTCGGCTATTACATTGAGACGCCCACGAACGCCGCGGGCAAGCTCGAGCAGGAACCCTTCAAGGAAAACTTCGTTCACCGGCAGACCATGGCAAACGCCGTGCGCTTCTCCACCGCCGAACTCGTCGATCTCGCCGAGCAAATCCAACATTCCGCCGAGCGCGCGTTCGAGATGGAGCGTGCAATCTTCGAAAAGATTTGCGCCGAAGTTTTGGAGTCCTCAAGCGTCATCAAAACCATCGCGGCGGCGCTTGCGCGCATTGATGTCTTCACCGCGCTCGCGGAGGTCGCCCAAAGCGGCGGATACACAAGACCCAAGGTGGATGATTCAAACATTTTCGATATTCAGGGCGGACGCCATCCGGTCGTCGAGGCCGCCCGCGCCGCAAACACCGAATTCGTCCCCAATAATTGCGCGCTCAATCTCTCCGATGTCGAAGACTCCGAAGATTCCGCCGATTCGCTGCGTGTTGCCGGCAAGCGCATCTGGCTGCTGACCGGTCCGAACATGGCGGGTAAATCGACCTTCCTGCGGCAAAACGCCCTTATTGCAATACTTGCGCAAGCGGGATGTTTCGTTCCCGCCGAACATGCGCATATCGGGGTTATCGACAGGGTTTTCTCGCGCGTCGGCGCCGCCGACGATCTCGCGGGCGGGCGCTCCACCTTCATGGTCGAGATGATCGAAACCGCCATCATCCTCAACCAGGCGACCGACAAAAGCCTCGTCATCCTTGATGAAATCGGACGCGGAACCGCCACCTTCGACGGGCTTGCCATTGCCGGGGCCGTCGTCGAATACCTCCACGACGTCAACCGCTGCCGTGCAATCTTCGCAACGCATTACCACGAACTCACCGAACTGCGCGAACAGTTGAACAGCCTGGATACCGTCACCATGCGCTCGCGCGAGTGGCAGGGCGAAATCATCTTTCTCCACGAAGTCGCGCGCGGAGTTGCCGACGGATCCTACGGCATACAAGTCGCACGCCTTGCGGGCCTTCCCGACTACACCATCAAGCGCGCACGGGAAAAACTGGACGCACTCGAAGCGCAAGAGCGGCAAAACAAACCCCTGTTTGACGGCGGGGCGCAGGCGTCCAAACCGGTCGTGCGCGAACAACACCCGGCACTGGCAATGCTCGAGAAAATCTCGCCCGACAAACTCTCGCCGCGCGAAGCCCTCGACATGCTCTACCGACTCCAGTCTCTCATCAACGACGACAAAGAATCTTGAGCCTTTCCGCAACACTTTCCGCCGAGTCCGTCGAGCATCCCGCGTCCGAGCGCGCGGACAGGGAGTCGAAACGCGCGGCATTGCGGCATGACCTCGATGATCTTGCACGCGGCAACCGGGACATCGACAGCAATGCATTGCGCCGGCTTCTCGTCGAACGTTTGCGCGAGTTTCGAAACGACGGGATCGATGGCGCGCGGCAGTTGCTTCAAGAGCATCCGCGCCAGGGCCGATCCTGCGCCGTCGCCATCTCCGGCCTCCACGACGACATTCTCTCGGAGCTCCATCGTTTTGTTTGTCGTTATGTTTTCCGCCGTCCCAATCCGAGTGAAGGCGAACGCCTCGCTGTTGCAGCCATCGGCGGATACGGGCGCGGCGCCCTCGCGCCCGCTTCCGATCTCGACCTGCTTTTTCTCCATCCGTATAAATCCACGCCGTGGGAGGAAACGATGGTCGAATACATGCTTCTCACGCTCTGGGACATCGGGCTCGTCGTGGGACATGCATCGCGTTCGCCGCAAGGCTCGATCCTCGCGGCGCGCAATCTTGCAACCTGCACCGCCATGCTGGATGCGCGCCTCATCGTCGGAGACAAGGCTCTCTTCGCCGATTGGCAGGCGCAGTTCCACGAACATCTCGCCAACACGAACAGCGCCGACTTCATTGATGCAAAACTGGACGAACGCGACGAACGCCACCGCCGCTTCGGCGTGTCCCGGTATCTCGTCGAGCCGAATGTCAAAGAGAGCAAGGGCGGGCTGCGCGACCTCGATATACTCTTCTGGCTTG
The DNA here is from genome assembly GCA_026708505.1 of Hyphomicrobiales bacterium. Taxonomy (GTDB): domain Bacteria; phylum Pseudomonadota; class Alphaproteobacteria; order JAPOUT01; family JAPOUT01; genus JAPOUT01. The sequence goes on from JAPOUU010000033.1 coordinate 75,095, forward strand.
CCAAATACACCTACCGGCTTCGCAAGCCGAGCGAGATGGTGCGCATCGGCCTGTTCACGCCGGAAGACTATGCCGTTTTGCGCGACTGCTATAATTTTTTCTGGGCGACGCGATGCGAGATGCACTTCTGGTCCAAGCGCGCCGAAGACCGCCTGACCTTTGAGGCGCAACTCCACGTCGCGCAGGCATGGGACTACCGGGAGAAATCCGGACTCTCGGCCGTCGAGTGCTTTATGAAACGATACTTCACCGCCGCGCGGCAAAGCGGACGTCTTACGAGAATCCTTTGCGCCGAGCTCGAGGAACAGGGGCACAAGCGTCCTCCCAAAGCGCCTGCGCCCCGCCGTGTCGCGGATACCGACACCGGCGACTTTGTCATCGAAAGCGGACGGCTCAACGCCCGTGCCGACGACATCTTCGAACAGGATCCCGTCAATTTCATTCGTTTGTTTCTCGTGCGGGCGACGCATCAAGTTGCCTTGCATCCGCATCTCGTCACATTGCTCGCCGCGCAACTCCATCTCATCGACTCCAAACTGTGCAGCGATGCGCGGGCCAACCAACTTTTCCTTGAATGTCTTCTTTCTTCCGAAGCCGCAAGCATCCTGCGCGAGATGAATGAAATGGGCGTGCTGGGCAGGTTTGTCCCCGAGTTCGGCAAAATCGTCGGACTCATGCAGTTCGGCATGTACCACCACTACACCGTCGACGAACATTCTCTCAACGCCTTGCAGGAACTTCGGAAACTCGAACACGGCGATTCAAAAAAAGAACTTCCGCTTGCCTCAAGTCTCGTGCATCGCAATCGCAATCGCGCGGCGTTGTCGCTTGCCGTCTTCCTGCATGACGTCGCCAAGGGGAGCAAGCAGGACCATTCCATAGCGGGCGCAAAACTCGCCAAGCGCATCGCCGAGCGACTCGGCATTCCGGCGCAACAGGGCGACACCGCCGCATGGCTCATCCAGAACCATCTGCTCATGAGCAATTTTGCGCAAAAGCGGGACATACAAGATTCCAAAACCATTGAAGACTTCGCCGCGCAGGTCGGCTCGCCGGAACGGTTGCGGCTGTTGTTGCTGCTCACCGTTGCGGATATTCGCGCCGTCGGACCCGGCGTGTGGAACGGCTGGAAGGGGACGCTTCTGCGCCGCTTGTACCACGCCGCGGAAGCGCGCCTTACCGGGCACTCTTCCCCGTTAAGCGAGAATGTCGACATCAAGCGCGGCCTGCTCGCCAGGGAACTTTCGCACTGGCCCGAACCGCGACTTAAAAACCACCTCGGGCGGTTTTCCCCTTATTATTGGGGTGCATTCGACACTCCCGACCACAAACGGCATGCCAACATGATCAATGAAGTCGCTACGTCCCTGCCGCAAGACAGAGCAGGCAAACGCGTGCAGATGGTATCCGACAAATTTCGCTCGGCAACGGAGATGCTCTGTTACCAGCATGACCGTCCGGATTTGTTCGCAAGCATCACCGGAACATGCGCGCGCGCGAATATTTCCATTGTGGATGCAAGGCTCTTCACAACCGAAGACGATATGGCGCTGCATGTCTTTCGACTGCGCGAACACAAAGGCGGCGCCATCACCGAACCTTCCCGCCTTGTCCGTTTGCGCACGGCCATCTGCGACGCCCTTGAAGAAAGCGCCCCCGGGCTTCCCTCGCAGTCGCGCACCATGCCCCATCACGCATCCAGGGAAGCCTTCAACATTGAGGGCGAGGTTTGGGTCGATAATGATGCATCCGTTGAACGCAGCGTTATTGAAATCACCGCCCTCGACCGTCCCGGTTTGCTGTTTGAACTCGCGCGCGCGCTCTTCGAGCTGGATTTGAAGGTCGCTTCCGCTCATGTGACAACCTTCGGCGAGCGCGCGGTTGATGTCTTTTATGTGCGCGAGAAAAACGGCGGAAAGATCAAATCCGAAGAACGCCAGCAAGTTGTTCGCGCGCGCCTGTTGCAAGCGCTTCAACCATGACCCGGGAGTCTTTTCCGCAGGACGTTCCCGCCGCGGATGCGCCTCCGCCGCGAACCGGAACGGGAATGTTTCGTTCCACCTTCGCCATCGCTTTCTACACGCTGATCTCGCGCATTGCCGGGTTCATCCGCGATATCTTCATGACCGCGGTGCTGGGAACAAGTGCCAGCGCGGACGCTTTTTTCATTGCGCTTCGATTGGCAAACCTTGGACGTTCCCTTTTCGCGGAAGGCGCGCTCAGCGCCGCTTTCGTGCCGATGTTCTCCGGCCATCTCGAGCAATCCGGCCGGGCAAAGGCGTTCCACTTCGCAAACATCATCCTCAACTGGCTGCTCGTCATATTGATCGCGGTTACCATCGTGCTCGAGTTGCTTATGCCGTTCATCGTTCTGGTATTCGCGCCCGGCTTTACGAACGTCCCCGGCAAGACCGAGCTCGCAACGTTGTTCGCGCGCATCACGTTTCCGTATTTGCTGCTTGTATCCCTTGTAACCCTGCTGAGCGGCGTGCTCAACTCCATGGGACGCTTCTGGGTCGGCGCGGCGGCGCCCATACTGCTCAATCTCGCAATGATCTCCGCGCTGCTTATTGCGGTTCCCTACAACGCCAATCCCGGATTGTTGCTGGCGTGGAGCTGTCCTCTTGCCGGGATTGTGCAACTCTGCGTTCTGATTTACGCCTCGCGGCGCATCGGCCTGAAGTGGCGGCTGCAAATCCCGCGTCCCAGTCCCGAAGTGAGAAAACTCCTGCGGTTGCTTTTGCCCGTTGCGCTCGCCGGCGTCATTGGCTGGGGAAGCATACTCGTGACCAGCGCGCTTGCATCCTTCCAGGAGTCCGCTGTTTCCTTTCTCCAATATGCCGAACGACTCTATCATCTGCCGCTGTCGCTCATCGGCATTTCCATCGGCGTTGTGTTATTGCCGGAACTCTCGAGACAATGGCGCGGCCCCCATCACGATCGCGCCCTGAAGAGTCAAAGCCGCGCTTTGGAATTTGCATTGTTGCTCGCACTGCCCGCCGCCGTTCTTTTGTTTCTGTTGTCCGAGCCCATCATCAACGTTCTCTTTGAGCGCGCCCGTTTTACCGCATCCGACACGCGTGCGACCGCCGCCGCCCTGGCGGTCATGGCATGGGGATTGCCCGCCGCCGTTCTCGCGCACATCTTCGTGACGGTGTTCTACGCACGGCAGGACACAAAAACGCCGCTCCTCTATAATGCAATCTCAAACGGGGTTTATGTCGCCGCCGCTTGCGCTTTTTTCTTTGCCATCGGCTATGTCGGCATTGCGCTTGCCGCATCCCTTGCCGCCTGGACGCACGCGACGCTGCTCGGAGTTGTCCTGCACAAGGGCGGGCATCTCGTTTTCGACGCCCGCCTGCGCAAACGGGCCGGACGATTCCTCGCTTCCGCCGCGGTCATGGTCGTGGTAGTGTGGGGCTTGCACCAGGGCGGCGGCATCGGTCCTCTGGCGGAGTCGCTCGGAAGCGGATTGTTTGGGCGCGCGAGCGTGCTGTTCGCAATGTTCTGCGCCGGGTTTTTCGCTTACGCCGTAGCATGCCAACTCACCGGCGCCGCCCATTGGCGCGAAATCATAGAAATCGTACTACCGAAATATTCACGCAAACAAGAAAAATCATGACGACATCAACACCACAAGAAAGAGTTTTTTCGGGCGTGCAGCCAAGCGGCGACCTCCATCTTGGAAATTATCTCGGCGCCATTGTGCAGTTCGTCGAGTTGCAGCGACGTTACCAGTGCATCTACTGCATTGTCGATCTCCACGCCATCACCGTTTGGCAGGATCCCGAACGTCTGCGCGAAAACATTCACGCAACCGCCGCCGCCTACATCGCCGCGGGCATTGATCCGAAGGAGCAAATCATCTTTGCACAATCGAGCGTCTCCGCACACGCCGAACTCGCATGGATACTCAACTGCGTTGCGAGAATCGGATGGCTCAACCGAATGACGCAATTCAAGGAGAAAGTCGGCAAAAACCGCGAGAATGCGTCCATCGGGCTTTATGTCTATCCCGTGCTCATGGCCGCCGACATTCTCGCCTATCACGCAACGCATGTTCCCGTCGGGGAAGATCAAAAACAGCACCTTGAGCTTGCCAGGGACATCGCGATTAAATTCAATAACGATTTCGCAGGCGGGGAGATCTTCTTTCCGCCGCCCGAGCCTCTCATCACCGCGGAGGCCTGCCGGGTCATGTCGCTGCGCGACGGCAAGAGCAAAATGTCGAAGTCGGACGCATCCGAGATGTCGCGCATCCTTCTCACCGACGATGCCGAGTCCATCGCACGCAAAATTCAAAAAGCCAAGACCGACGCACACCCTCTTCCCAGCGAAGTCGCCGGTTTGGAGGGGCGTCCGGAAGCGGAAAATCTCGTCGGCATATTCGCGGCGCTGGAAGGCATCAAGCGCGAGGAAGTTTTGAGTCGTTACGGCGGGGGAAATTTTGCGGACTTTAAAAAGGATTTGGCGGAAGTTGCGGTCACGCGGCTGACTCCCGTGGGCGAGGAAATGCGCCGCTTGTGCGGTGATGTTGATTACTTGGACGGTGTTCTCCAAGACGGGGCCGCGCGCGCCGAAAATCTGGCGCAACCCATTCTAAAGCGTACGCGCGAACTTGTCGGATTGCCTTAACGCGTGCCGCCTGTTCAGGCGCGCGCCGGAAGTCCGGAGATGCGAGAATGCCGGCAATCGGATACCGTCCGGTCGCTTGTATTTGATTGCCCAAGCCCTTGATGCGGGAACGATTGATTTGTGATAGAATGGTTCCGGCGGCGGGGTGCGGAACGTTCTGCCCTATCTACCCCTTTTCGGGCGATCCCGCGTCCTGTCGCTTCTTTCCCGTCTCCGAAAATTAGCCTTGACTCTCGCGAGGCGGGTTAATAGAATCACCCCAATCGTAGTTTTCAGCCCCAGGAGGCCCCAAATGAGTGTGTTCCGTTTTGCAACCGTTGCGATAGCGATGTCCTTGACGATTCCGTTCGGCTCAACGCCCGCGGCAACCACGAATCCCCCCCCCCCCCCCCCCCCCAACCATTTAGTTAGTTCCCAGACGCTGGACCTGCG
>JAPOUU010000069.1 GCA_026708505.1 Hyphomicrobiales bacterium
TCAGTTAAGTAGTTTCCAGTTTAATGGATTCGAAGGTGTTGGAGACATTGAATTTATTTTCGATTTTCCTGTTGAGATAGGTCAAAGTATAAATCACACAACGGCCAATAAAGGAATCCGGGCAGACTTTGAAGGGGGTAACTTTATCGGCGGAGCGTTTTATGATCACAGTAAGAACGCAGAGTTTGGCGCATTTGGAGCGACAAGGATACCCTTTGAATAAAATATGACCTCCCCCGATGATTCGCTTAAATATTAAAGATTCGGTAGGGTGTTGACGAATTGGAAAATGAGGTTTATTTTACCGGGTAGTTAAAAGATATCCGGCAGAAAAACGAGCACACCGAGATAAAATTCTCTGCCGGTTAGGCGGGGGATGAGTTCCGAAACAATGAGAAGTAGTGATTGATTATGGCATTGAAGATTAGACTTGCGCGCGGCGGAACAAAGAAACGTCCGCATTATCGAATTGTGGTAGCGGATGTCCGCGCGCCCAGAGATGGACGTTTTCTTGAGAAGATCGGGGCGTACGATCCGTTGATATCAAAGGACGACCCCCGGCGCGTTGTGTTGCAGGAAGACAGGGCCCGCTATTGGTATGAGCGCGGCGCACGTCCGACAGACAGGGTTGCCCGGTTTTTGGATGCGGCGGGAATAGCGACTCGCACGCCGCGGAACAATCCGCAGAAGGCAAAACCCCGGTCAAAAACTTTGGAACGCATTGCCGCCAAGGAAGCGGCCGCTGCCGCCGCGGCGGAAGCTCCGGCAGAAGAGGCCGCCCCTGCGGAGGAAACTCCCGCCGAAGAAGCAACTCCAACGGAGGAGACTCCGGTAGAGGAGACTCCCGCCAAGGAAGCATCGGCAGAGGAAGCCCCCGCCGAAGAGGCGCCTGCCGAAGAAACTCCGGCCGAAGATCCTCCCGCAGAGGAATCATCCTCGAAAGAGGAGTCGGAGAAGTAAGACGGGCGTTTCCGAAAAGGTTTGCCTGGGGGTGATTGTTTCTGCGTTCGGGGTGCGCGGAGAGGTTCGAATACGCCCGTTCACATCGCAGCCGGAAAATATCGCGCGCTATGGCGATATCTTTGACGAATCCGGCGAGCGACGCTTTTCAATTGAAGGCTTTCGCGTAAAGGACGGGGACGTGCTCGCAAGGCTTTCGGGTGTTAAGAGCCGGAATGACGCCGAGGCGCTCGCGGGAATGCAGATATATGTGTCACGGCAGTCCCTGCCGCAGACCGAGGAGGACGAGTGGTATTACGCCGAACTGATAGGCCTGGACGCCTATGGCGACGACGGTGCGTTGTGGGGCCGCGTCAAGGCGGTATGGGATTTCGGCGCGGGGGACGTTTTGGAGTTGGAGCACATGGAAGACAAGAAACAAAGCCTGCTGATTCCGTTCACGCGCGAGAATGTCGCCGAGGTTTCGGTATCGGACGCGCGGGTGGTTTTGACGGAAATGGCGCGGCGTTTTGAATGGCAGCGCTCATGAACGCGCAAACGCATAAAACATGGGAAGCCTGGGTGCTGACGCTGTTGCCGGAGGTGTTCCCCGGCGTGCTGGGGGCGAGCGTTGCGGGGAAGGCGCTGGAGCGCGGCTGCTGGAAATTGCATGTGGAAGACATTCGCGCGTTTGCAACGGATGCCCATCGCAGCGTGGATGACACGCCTGCCGGCGGCGGCGCGGGGATGGTGATGCGCGCCGATGTTGTCGGCGCGGCGGTGGATTCGGTCGCCGGGCGCATGCCCGAAGACGGCGTGTTCTTGTGCATGAGCGCGAGAGGGGAGCGGCTGACCCAGGAACGGATCAGGCGTTTGTCGGAGGCCTCCGGCGTGGGCATATTATGCGGGCGCTTCGAGGGCATCGACCAGCGGGTGCTGGATGCCCGCGGAATTGAGGAGGTGAGCGTCGGGGATTTTGTGCTCGCAGGGGGCGAGATTTCGGCGATGGCCGTGATTGAGGCTTGCGTTCGCCTGCTTCCTGGGGTAATGGGAAATGGGGCGTCCGCCGGCGAAGAGAGTTTCGAGGCGGGGCTGTTGGAATATCCGCAATATACGCGCCCGCGCATTTGGGAGGGACGCGAGATTCCGGATGTGTTATTATCAGGGGACCACGAACGGGTGCGCCGCTGGCGCGCGGAGGAGGCCGAGGCGGCAACGCGCAAGCGTCGGCCGGATTTATGGCAGAAGAAAGAACGAGGTAATTGAGATGAATCTGATAGCGCAATTGGAGCAGGAACGCATTAAGGAGCTAACGCCCGAAAAGGGTGTCACGGATTTTTCCGTGGGCGACCAGTTGCGTGTTCACGTCAAAATAGTTGAAGGGAGCCGCGAGCGCGTCCAGGTTTACGAGGGCGTCTGCATTGCACGCTCGGGGTCGGGCCTGCACGAGAGTTTCACGGTCCGGAAGATTTCCTACGGCGAGGGGGTTGAGCGCGTGTTTGCGTTGTATTCGCCGGTAATCGCCGCGATAGAAGTTTTGCGCAAAGGCAAGGTTCGCCGCGCGAAATTGTATTATCTGCGCGAGCGCCGCGGCAAGGCCGCACGCATTGCGGAGAAGCGCACGGCCCGTCCGTCGAAGGCGGATGCGCAGGCGGCGCAGCTGGAGGCCGACGCCCCCAAGGAAGAGCGCGTCGAGGAAGTCGTCGAAGAGCCTGCCGAGTCGAACGAAACGAGCAAAGCGAACGAAACAAACGAGGCGAAGGAGTCCTCGGATAGTTGAGTTCTTCGCGTGCGTTCGTCTGCGGTTGCGAAGGTGATACGCTAACGGATTCCGAGCGGCGGTTTTTTCGAGAGAGTTCGCCGTGGGGGTTCATTCTTTTCCAACGAAATATTTCCACACCCGATCAAACGCTTCGTTTGGTGGAGGCCTTGCGTGAAGCGGTCGGTCGGGACGCGCCTGTTTTGATTGACCAGGAAGGGGGAAGGGTTGCACGTTTGCGTCCTCCCCACTGGAACGAATATCCGCCGGCGGAGACTTTCGGCAATTTGGCAAAACGCGACTTTGGCAAAGGCGCCGGGGCGCTGGACTTGTGCCTGCGTTTGATGTCGCGTGATGTTGCCGCTTTGGGCGTGGATGTGATGTGTCTTCCGGTGCTGGATGTTCCCGTTGCGGGTGCCCATGACGTCATCGGCGACCGCGCCTACGGCGGTGATGCCGAACTGGTTGCGAAACTCGGGCGTGTTGCGATAGAGACGTTGCTGGATGTCGGCATGCTGCCGGTTGCCAAGCATGTTCCGGGACATGGACGCGCCCGTGCGGACAGCCATGCCTCGCTGCCCGTGGTGGATTCGGATCTGTCGGATTTGGAGCAATGCGACTTTGTTCCGTTCAAAGCGTTGTCGCATGTGCCGATAATGATGACGGCGCATATCTTGTATACGGCGCTGGATCCGGATGCTCTCGCAACCTTCTCCGCGCGCGTGATTGGCGAAACGATTCGCGCAGGCTTCGGCTTTGACGGACTCCTGATAAGCGACGATCTCTCCATGAACGCCCTCAGCGGCACGATGGATGAGCGCGCCCGGCGCGCGCTGGAAGCGGGCTGTGACATTGCGCTCCATTGCAACGGGAAGATGCCGGAAATGGAAGCGCTGGCGGGAGCGGCGCCGATGCTTGCAGGCGACTCGGCCCGCCGTTCGGAAAAAATCCTGTCGCTCCGGCATGGGAAAACGGCGGAGATTCCCCCGGATGCGCGTGCCCGGCTAAACGACATGCTTGCTTGATATTCCCACTCTATTATCATTGCAGCATGGAGATTCACGAAGAGCCCGAACAGTTTGATACCGTCCCGGTCGGCGAGGGGCTGGTCATAGACATTGACGGCTATGCCGGCCCCCTTGATGTCCTTTTGCAGCTGGCCCACGCGCAAAAGGTTGATTTGTCGAACATCTCGGTACTGGCGCTGTGCGAGCAATATCTCTCGTTCGTGGAAAAGTCCGCAGAACTGGAGATAGAGTTGGCGGCGGATTATTTGGTGATGGCCGCGTGGCTCGTGTATTTGAAGTCCCGGTTGTTGCTGGCGAGCGCGCAACCCGAGGAGGAGGGAGAATCGCCCGAGGAGTTGGCGTTGGCGTTGAAATTCCGGTTGCGCCGTTTGGAGGCGATGCGGGAGAGCGCCGAAAAGTTGATGAAGCGGCCTTTGCTGGGAAGGGACGTGTTCGCACGGGGCAATCCCGAGGCGGTCGTAACGGACGAGGCGGCGGAATATGTCGTTTCGTTGTATGATTTCCTTCGCTCTTATGGAGAATATCGTGCGCGCAAGGACGCCCGTCCGTGGTCCCGTGCGCCCTTGGAAGTAATTACGCTGGAGGAGGCGAGAGAAATGTTAAAGACGGCTTTGGCGAAAGCGCGGGAAGGCGTGCGCGAATGGATGGAATTTCGCGCGCTGCTGGGAATGTGCCCGTTCGGACCGAGAGTGCCCGGGCGCTCCCGGGTGGCAAGCACGTTTGGCGCGGCCTTGATATTGGCGCGGGAAGGGGAGTTGGAACTTCAGCAGCGCAGCAGTTTCGGCGAGATACATCTGCGCCGCCGCGAATCACCGGGAACGGTGCCGCAATGAGTGACATGCACGAGCGCCGGATAGTCGAAGCGTTGCTGTTTGCCAGCGAGACGCCGATAGGGGTGAGCGCCCTGGCCGAGCGGCTGCCGGAAGGCACCGACGTCAAGGCGATTCTATCGAGCCTGAAGGAGGAGTATGCCGGCCGCGGCGCCGTGCTGGTGGAAGTCGGGGGGAAATGGATGTTTCGAACGGCCGAGGATTTGGGATTTTTGCTGCGCAAGGAAGTTGTCGTTCGAAGGAAATTGTCGCGCGCGGCGCTCGAGACCCTTGCAATCATCGCCTATCACCAGCCGGTTTCCCGCGCCGAGATAGAAGAGGTTCGCGGCGTGATGGTCTCAAAGGGCACTATCGATGTGCTGTTGGAAACGGGCTGGGTGAAGATGGGGCGCCGGCGCCAGATTCCCGGACGCCCCCTTACCTACATCACGAGCGAGGCGTTTTTGACGCACTTCGGCTTTGCCGATTTGGGCGATCTGCCGGGCGCGGAGGAGTTGAAAGCGGCCGGACTGCTGGATTCGGTAGTGCCGCTGGACTTTGAGAAAGAGATTGAAGAAGGGGAGGTAATCCCTTCTGAAACAGTGAAAAATTCGGATTTCTCTTTTGACGAGGATGAGCCTGAATCCGAATCGGAACCCGAGCCTGAACCTGAACCCTATGAGAAAGAGTTGCAGGCCGTCGAAACCGCCGGGGAAGAATCGGACGCGCAAGGATGATACGCGGGAGGACCGATTCTCCGGTGGTCGTATTGGAACATGTCTCGCGGCGTTATGATGATTTGGCGGCGGTTCGGGATGTGAGCCTGTCGGTATCGGCCGGGGAGGTTTTGTGCCTGCTCGGCCCTTCGGGCTGCGGCAAAACAACGACATTGCGAATGGTCGCGGGCGTTGAGCGGCCCGACAGCGGCCGGATATTCATTGAGGGCGCAGAGGTGGACGGCGAGGATTGCTTCGTTCCGCCGGAGGGGCGCAACATCGGGCTGATGTTCCAGGACCATGCGTTGTTTCCCCACATGAGCGTCCTGGAGAACGTCGCCTTCGGGCTGCGAGGCATGAACGGAGCGGAGCGTCGCGAGAAGGCGCTGCGCGGGCTGGAACGCGTGGATATGCGTTCGTCCGCGGATTCTTACCCGGACAGGCTCTCGGGCGGCGAGCAGCAGCGCGTGGCCCTGGCAAGGGCATTGGCGCCGGGTCCGGGCGTGATGTTGATGGACGAGCCTTTTTCGGGGCTGGACAAGCGCCTGCGCGACAGCATCCGCGACGACACTTTGACGCTGTTGAAATCAATAGGGGCGTGTTCGTTGCTGGTGACCCATGACCCCGAGGAGGCGATGCGCATGGGGGACAGGATCGCCCTGATGCGACAAGGACGCTTGTTGCAGTTGGGATCCCCGGAAGAGATGTATTACCGCCCCGTTGATGCCGAGGTGGCTTTTTTCTTTAGCGATTTTAACGAGATTCGAGGGGTCGTTAAACAGGGTTTGATTGCCACGCGGCTCGGCTCGATAGGCTTGCGCGGGGATTTTGCCGAATCGCAGGAGGTTTGCGTGCTGGTTCGCCAGGAGGCATTCAGCCTGGAGGGGGGAGGGGACCGCATCCGGGTCCGCGCGCGGGTGTGGCGCGCCCGCCTGCTGGGGAGCGACTCGCTTATCGAGTTCCATCTCAGCGAGGGCGAGGAGCTCTTTCGCGCCCGCCTGCCGGGAATCATGCTTCCTGCGCAGGGGGACTGGCTGGATTTATACTTTGACCCGGCAAAGGTCTTGGTCTTTGCATGAGCGGCGCACTTTACCTTTCCGGCGAAAAGGGCTAAACTGCCTATATGTTCAAAAATACAAAATCGAGGTTGCTCTAATGGGACCAGGTTGGCTTCAAATATTATTGGTGGTTGTGTTGGTGTTGGTGCTGTTCGGCGGCAGGGGGAAGATTTCGAGCCTGATGGGGGACGTTGCCAAAGGCATCAAGAGTTTTCGAACGGGTCTCTCGGAGGCGGAAAAAATGGAGTCGGAGGATGCCTCGAAGGATTCGAGCGTATCGCCCAGGGTGATCGAGCATGAAACGAGCACGCAGGACAATGTCACCGCCGATTCCACCGAGACGGAGAAGAGTGACGCCTCCCACCGGGGCTCGTGATTTTTGCGCCGCACGGGCGCATTCGGACAATAGAGGTTGACGCGCGATGCTGGACATAGGCTGGAGCGAGTTGCTGCTTGTTGCGATAGTCGCGATCATCGTGGTCGGACCGAAGGACCTGCCGCGGCTGATGCGCACGGTCGGACGTTACACGAGCAAGGCGAGGGGACTGGCCCGGGAGTTTCGCGCGAGTTTTGAGGAACTCGGACGCGAAACCGAACTCGAAGAGATTAACCGTGAAATGGAACGCATTCGTCGAGAGGATCCGGTGCAACAACGCACCAACGCGATAGCTCCGCCGCTGCCCAAATCGGAAAAAAAGGCGTCTCCCTTCGCCGAAGCGAAAAAACCGCCGCCCGCCTCAAACGAGGAGACACCGCCGCCCCCCAAAGAAGCGACCGAGTAAAGCGTCATGGAGGAAGGTGCGCCCGGGGAGGATGAGGTCGAATCGAGCAAGGCGAGTTTGCTCGAGCATCTCATAGAGTTGCGGCAGCGGTTGATCTATTCATTGATTACCCTGCTGCTTTGCTTTGCGGGGTGTTTTTATTTTGCCGCCGAGATTTACGATTTACTGCTGTATCCCTATGTTCGCGCTTCCGGGGACGATTCGGATCTGCGCCTGATTTACACGGCCCCGCAGGAGTTTTTCTTTACGCAGTTGAAGGTTGCCTTGTTCGGCGGCTTGTTCATCGGTTTCCCCGTGATAGCGGCGCAATTGTACATGTTTGTTGCGCCGGGATTGTATCGCAACGAGCGTCGGGCGTTTCTGCCGTTCCTGATAGCGACGCCCGTGCTGTTTCTGCTGGGGGCGCTGCTGGTTTATTACATCGTGATGCCGCTGGCATTGCGGTTTTTCATCGGGATGGAGCAGCCGGGGATTGGCGGCGAGGTTGCGATAGAATTGCTGCCCCGGGTGAGCGAATATCTCGGGTTGGTGATGACGCTGATATTCGCGTTCGGCATATGCTTTCAATTGCCGGTGCTGTTGTGCTTGCTGGCGCGCGTGGGGTTGCTCGGGGCGGACAGTTTGCGCTCGAAGCGCAAATACGCCATTGTCGGGGTGTTTGCGGTTGCGGCATTGCTGACGCCGCCGGATTTTATTTCACAATTGGGATTGGGCTTGCCGACCTTGCTATTGTACGAGTTGTCGATAGTGTGCGTTGCGATGATTGAGCGCCGCCACTTTCCCGAAGAAGACGAGGTTTAACCCATGCTGGATATTAAATGGATACGAGAGAATAAACATGCCTTCGTTGAGGCAATGGAAAAACGTGGCTTGTATCCAAAGCCATTCGAGTGGGAACATTTTGATGCAGAGCGCCGTGACCTTATTCAAAAGATAGAAAAAGGAAAAAGCATGCGCAAGCAACTGACTAAACATATAGCGCAAGCAAGAAACCGGCAAGATTTAGAGGAAGAGGAGAGACTCAGCGAACGGGTAAAAAAAATCAAGATTGCCTTGCGCGATTGGGAGGAAAGAAAGGACGCAGCAATAGAAATACTGCAAAGACGCTTAAATTCTTTTCCTAATCTCCCCTTATCTGATGTCCCCGATGGCGAAGACGAAAACGATAATGTCGAACAGCCTCGAGATGATGGGATGGTGCCAAAGAAACCTGTATTTGACTTCAACCCACTCGACCACACCGACATAGGTGAAGGTTTGGGGATGATGGATTTTGCTATTGCGGCAAAACTTTCGGGGGCGCGTTTTGTGGTGTTGCGCGGCGCGTTGGCAAGATTGGAACGCGCACTTGCGTCTTTCATGCTGGACATCCACACGCAGGAATTCGGCTACCAGGAAATCGTTCCGCCCCTTTTGGTGCGCGAGGATTGCATGTACGGCACGACGCAATTACCGAAATTTGCGGATGACCAGTTTTCCACACAGGCGGGTTTGTGGCTGATTCCCACCGCCGAGGTTTCCCTGACCAACCTCGCACGCGAGCATATCTTCGCCGAGAAGGAATTGCCCATGCGATTCACCGCGGCAACGCCCTGCTTTCGGAAGGAGGCGGGCGCGGCGGGACGGGACACCCGCGGCATGATCCGACAGCACCAGTTCTCGAAGGTCGAGTTGGTGAGCATTGTGCGCCCGGAAGATTCGGCGGATGAGTTGGAACGCATGCTCGGTTGCGCCGAGGAGGTTCTCAGGCGCCTCAATCTTCACTATCGGGTTATGTTGTTGTGCGGGGGAGATATGGGTTTTGCCGCAGAAAAAACCTATGACATTGAGGTTTGGCTTCCTAGCGAGAATAAGTACCGCGAGATTTCGAGTTGTTCTTCATGCGGAGATTTTCAAGCCCGCCGGATGAAGGCGCGTTATCGTCGCAAGGATGACGGAAAGATTGAACTTGTGCATACGCTGAACGGCTCGGGTGTTGCGTTGGGGCGTGCACTGCTGGCATTGTTGGAACAGAATCAATGCGCCGATGGTAGTGTAGTTATTCCAAAGGTCCTGCGTCCGTATATGAACGGTATGACGCGGATTGAGAAGGAAGGTTCTTACGAACGCAATGAACTCGCGGCAATGCGGTTATTCCAAGGAGTTTGCTCTCATATACGAGCATCATACAGAAGATTGAAAAGGAGGGTCTCTTGAGAATACTTTTGACAAATGACGATGGCATTCATGCGCCGGGCCTTGAGGTTCTTGAGGAGATAGCCGCACAATTGAGTTCGGATGTCTGGGTGGTCGCGCCGGATGACGAGCAGAGCGGTGCATCGCACTCCCTGACGATATCCGATCCCTTGCGGATGCGGCAGATTAGCGAGCGCCGTTTTGCGGTCAGGGGGACGCCGACGGATTGCGTGCTATTGGCGGCGCAGCATCTCGTTGACGGAAAGCCTCCGGACCTGTTGCTGTCCGGAGTTAACCGGGGCGGCAACATTGCCGATGACATTACATATTCCGGGACGGTTGCAGGCGCTATGGAGGGGACGATTTTATCGATACCCTCGATAGCCTTGAGTCAGATTCGGTCGAACGACAACGGGGCGGTAACGCGCTGGGGAACGGCGAAGGCGCATGGCGCGGAGGTGATTTCGTTTTTGCTGAAACAAGGATGGCCGAGCGATGTGTTGATTAACGTGAATTTCCCTGATGTTCCCGCCGAAGATGTCGCGGGAGTGAGGCTGGCAAGACAGGGCAAGCGGGACCAATCACTCACACGCATCGCCAAGCGCGTCGACCCCCGGGGTGTTCCTTATTACTGGATTGGTTTTGACGATGCGACCGACAGTCCCGTTCCGGAGAGCGATCTTGCCTTCATCCAGGCTGGTTGCATCACTGTCACGCCCTTGCATTTGAATCTCACACATGAGGAGACTTTCACGCATCTCTCGAAACATCTTGGCGAGTTAAAACGATGACGTTGCTGCGTGCATTTTTTGTAATCTGCTTGTTGTTCTTATCGGCCTGCGGGGTGCGAGAGAATCCCTGGTTTGCGAATTTCGAAGAGGTGCGCGAGTCGTATGGACTCGCCGACGCTCCGCTTCTTCCCATGCGGCCGCGCCGAGACGTGCTGAATATTTCCGTCGGTTTTGAGGAGAGCGGCGGCGACGGGCGTTTCATTTGGCCGGCTAGCGGCTACTTGCTTGCCACCTTCGGCGCTCAAGAAGGAGGATTGCACAATGACGGCGTCAACATCGCACTGCCGCCCGGCAGCCCGGTTCGCGCAATCGCTTCCGGGCGCGTCGTGTATGTCGGCAACGAACTAAAGGGTTATGGCAACCTGCTGTTGATAGCCCATGCGGATGACTGGGTTAGCGCGTATGCGCACAACAGGGAGATTTTGGTTCGGCGAGGGGATACGGTTGATCAGGGGGATGTGGTAGCGCGTTCGGGCTCAAGCGGGAACGTTGTGGAACCTCAACTGCATTTTGAGTTGCGTCGGGGCTCCGATGCGGTTGACCCGATGCAGTATATGGGATGATGTCAGAGGCGTTGTCCTAACCGACCTGCGAGGTCCTGGATGAATTGCCAGGCGACCCGCCCCGACCGGGCGCCCCGTTCCATGCTCCATTCGAGGGCTTCTTGTTGAAGTTCGTCGGGGGAAATATTCAGCTCGTAATGCTTTGCATAAGCGGTGACCATTTCGAGATACTCGTCCTGCGAGCAGTGGTGAAAGCCTATCCACAGACCGAAACGGTCCGAGAGAGACACTTTTTCTTGCACGGTTTCGGTGGAATGGATTGTGTTGTCGTTCTCATCGATGGTTCTGCGGAGAAGATGCCGCCGGTTGGATGTGGCGTAAAAGAGGCAGTTGTCCGGGCGTCCTTCAATGCCTCCTTCGAGAGCGGCTTTGAGCGATTTGTAGGAGAGGTCTTCTTGTTCGAAAGAAAGGTCGTCACAAAAGACGATGAAGCGTCTTTCAAGCGGGCGCAGGGCATCGAGCAGTTTGGGAAGGTCCTGGATGTCCTCGCGGTGGATTTCGACGAGGGCGAGTTTTCCGGGATTTTGTGCGGCAAGAGCTACATGCAGGGCTTTAACCAGCGAACTCTTCCCCATCCCCCTTGCGCCCCAGAGCAGGGCGTTGTTGGCGGGGAGCCCCTTGAGAAAGCGCTCGGTGTTCTGCAACAGGGTCTCTTTCGCGCGCTCAATGGCCCGCAGCAATTTCGGCTCAATGCTCGCGACTTGGTGCACGGCCTGGAACCCTGCCGGCTGGGAATGCCACACGAAAGCGCTGGCTTCGGGGGCGGGAGGGCGCACATTTGGACCCGGCGCGAGGCGTTCAAGGGCGTCGGCAATACGTTTTGAATCAGTGGTCATTAGGCGAATCCTGTTGCAAGAAGTTGCATTTGACCTTACTATTATTTAGCGCGAGGTCAAGATGGGGTATCGCGTGATTTTATGAGACGGAGTTAGGACGATGGAGACGAGTTTGCTCGAAATGTTTATATCCACGGCGCATGCGCAGACGGGCGCGCCGGGCGGTGCGGGAGATTTCCTGATAGGAATACTTCCCTTCGTTGCGGTGTTCGCGATTATCTACTTTTTGATATTGCGCCCCCAACAGAAGAAATTACGCGAGCACCGTGCGATGGTTGAAGCGGTTCGCCGCGGCGATGTCGTTGTGACCGGCGGCGGATTGATAGGCAAGGTCTATCGGGTTGTGGACGGTCACGAATGTATTGTGGAGCTGGCCGAAGGCGTGCGCGTGCGCGTGTTGAAAAACACGTTGAGCGATGTGCGCTCGAAGACCGAGCCCGTTTCCGAAGAAGCAACACCAAAAGACAAAAACTAACGCACACAACTCTAAATGTTATATTTCACGAAATGGAAGATTACTTTCGTTTTAGCGGTGTGCGCTGCAGGCC
Source organism: Hyphomicrobiales bacterium (assembly GCA_026708505.1). Lineage (GTDB taxonomy): Bacteria > Pseudomonadota > Alphaproteobacteria > JAPOUT01 > JAPOUT01 > JAPOUT01. Next base: position 12,005 of record JAPOUU010000069.1, read on the forward strand.
TGCTGTTTGCGCTGCCGAACGTTTTTCCGCAAAAAGTTTTAGATACGCTACCCGACTGGCTTCCGCGCGATAAAGTCGTATTGGGACTCGACCTTCAAGGCGGTTCGCATTTGCTCTTGGAGGTCGATGTTGATACGGCCGTGCGCGAGCGTCTCGAGACTCTTGTGGATGACGCACGCTCGGGCTTGCGAGGCGAGCGCATCGGCTATCGCAACCTCGGGGTTCGAGAAGACGCACTGCGTGTGGAGATTATCGTGAAGGAAGAAAAGGAAGAGGAGGAGGGAGAAGGGGAAGAGGGCGAAGCGGCTGAAGAAACCGAAGAGATTGACGGGCCCGCCAGAATCGCCGCCGCCCTGGATGTGCTGGAGGGTCTGTCCGAGCCGATAGCAACAAGCGTGTTCACACCGGTGCCGGTGCAGGAACTGGAAATCAGCGCCGAGGGGAACGTCCTTGAAGCCCGCTTGAGCGAGCAAGCGCGTTTGCAACGAACGATATCGGCGGTATCGCAATCGATAGAGATTATCCGCCGCCGCATTGACGAACTCGGCACGAGGGAACCGACCATTCAACGCCAAGGCGAACGGCGCATTCTTGTCCAGGCGCCGGGCTTGGACAATCCCGAACGGCTGAAGGAACTGCTCGGTCAAACGGCAAAACTGAGTTTTCATCTGGTTGATTCTTCAATGTCGCCCGAACGCGCCGAAGAGGGGAGGCCTCCGACCGGATCCGAATTGCTGTATTCGGACACGGAGCCGAAGATTCCGTATCTGGTTCGAAAGCGCATCATGGTTAGCGGAGAAAACCTTGTGGATGCACAGCCGGCGTTTGAGCAGATTAGCAACCAACCCGTGGTGAGCTTCCGTTTCGATAACACCGGTGCGCGGCGCTTTGGAAAGGTGACGCAGGAAAACGTCGGACAGCCTTTTGCGATTGTTTTGGACGGCGAGGTGATTAGCGCGCCGGTCATCCGCGAACCGATATTGGGGGGAGCGGGGCAGATAAGCGGAAACTTCACGGTTGAGAGCGCGAACGACCTTTCGATATTGCTGCGCGCGGGAGCATTGCCCGCTCCGCTGGAAATTATCGAGGAGCGCACTGTCGGGCCGGGTTTGGGGGCGGATTCCATTCGCGCGGGCGCGATTGCCTGCGTGATCGGTTTGGCGGCGGTTTTGCTGTTTATGCTGTTTGCCTACGGGCGATTCGGGCTGTTTGCGGATATCGCCCTATTGGTGAATTTGATTTTGCTGCTGGGAGCGCTGTCGCTGCTGGGGGCAACCCTGACTCTGCCCGGAATTGCCGGAATTGTCCTGACGATAGGCATGGCGGTTGATGCGAATGTCTTGATATTCGAGCGCATCGACGAAGAGCTCTCCACCGATAAATCGACCCTGAACGCCGTTGAGGCGGGCTACCGCCGCGCTCTGGGAACAATCCTGGACGCCAACATCACGACCCTGATAGCGGCGCTGGTATTGTTCCAAGTCGGCTCCGGACCGGTTCGCGGTTTTGCGGTCACCCTCGCGATAGGAATTATCACTTCGGTTTTCACGGCGTTCATTTTGACCCGCATGCTGATGGTGTTGTGGCTGCGGGGCGTTCGTCCGAAGACGCTGCGCATTCGACGCATTCGCCTGGGCGCGCAAGTTGAGGAGGGCGCATGAACATACGTTTTAAATTTCTCCGCTACCGCCGCTTGGCCTTTGCGGCATCGGGCGCCCTGCTGGTCGCGTCGGTTCTGCTGTTTTCGCTGATGGGGCTGAATTACGGGATAGATTTCCGCGGCGGCGTGATGATAGACATCGGCACGAAAGGGCCGGCAGACATAGGGGCGCTGCGTTCGCAAATAGGCTCGCTGGGCCTGGGCGATGTGCAAATCCAGCGTTTCGGCGAACCGGACAATGTACTCATCCGCGTGGAGGAGCAGACCGCCCAGGGCGAGACCGCAGAGGACAGTGCGGCGGATCTGGATGTTGTCACGCAGATACGGGAGCTGCTGGGCGAGGAAGTGGAGTATCGGCGCGTTGAAGTGGTCGGCCCCAAAGTCAGTGGAGAGTTAATTCAATCCGGCACGCTCGCCATCCTCGGCGCGATGGTATTGGTGCTGGTGTATATATGGTTTCGGTTTGAATGGCAGTTCAGCATCGGGGCGATATTGGCGTTGGTGCATGACGTTGTCGTGACGATCGGGGTGTTTTCGTTTTTGCGCCTGGAGTTCAATCTGTCGATAATCGCGGCGATATTGACGATCGTGGGTTACTCGCTGAATGACACCGTTGTCATTTATGACCGGGTTCGGGAGAATTTGCGCAAGTATAAGAAGATGCCTCTGGAGGAATTGCTGGACCTGTCGGTAAACCAGACGCTTTCACGCACGTTGATAACTTCGGTGACGACTCTGCTGGCGCTGGCATCGCTGTATATTTTCGGCGGCGAAGTGATTCGCGGATTCGTGTTCGCAATGATCTGGGGGGTGTTTGTCGGAACGTATTCGTCCGTGTTCATAGCGGCCCCGCTGTTATTGAGGCTTGGCGTGAAGCGCGACTGGAGCGGTTTGGAGAACAAGGCCGCGAAGGTCTAGCCAGGGCGATTACAATGTTGTATACTCCCGCCGAGGGGGGTTAAACGAGTTTCATCAACGGGGAGAGATATCATGTCTGCGATTTTAACGTCTTTGCGTAACACCGTGGTAGCCGGCTTTGTGCTGACCGCGGTGCTGTTTCTGCTGTATTTGAGCTGGGGCTGGAGTATGGATTATGCCTTTTGGACTTTCCTGTTCCGGTGGCTGCACGTGATTTCGGGAGTGATGTGGATAGGGTTGCTGTGGTACTTCAACTTTGTCCAAATCCCGAACATGCCGAATATCCCCGACGAACAAAAACCCGCGATATCGAAGGTGATAGCACCTTCGGCGTTGTGGTGGTTCCGGTGGGGCGCAATGGCAACGATTGCGACAGGTATCGTGCTCGCGTCGTTGAACGGCTACCTGCTGGAGGCGTACACGCTGGGCGCAATGGAAGGATTCGTGGTCCACAAGCACATCATGATCGGAATTGGAATGTGGCTGGGAACAATTATGTGGTTTAACGTTTGGTTCGTGATTTGGCCGAACCAGAAGATTGCGCTGGGCATTGTCTCGGCGGAAGCGGATGTTAAAGCCGCGAGCGCACGCCGTGCGATGTTGTTCTCAAGGACAAACACGCTCCTCTCCGTGCCGATGCTGTTCGCGATGATTTCAGCGCAGAACTTATTCTAGGGGTCGAGGGGAATGTGAGGGTAGGGGGCTTGCCTCCCTGAATATCATTAGCAGGGAGGTAAACTCCTTCCTGCATCCCTCTAATCGAGGATTGATGGTTTAGATACGCACGATTCGCCCCCTGCTGGATAATCATTTATGGGTAGGGACTGATTCTCAATGCTCTATCACAATGGATGCATTGCCCCATCACTATTACCCAAAAAACCCTCGGTAGCGATGTCTTTTTTACGATTGAAGCAGGTTATTTAGACGGAGAAGATATTTTTTTAAATACTTGCATTTTTACCAGAATTTATTATATTTGAATAAGGACGGAGAACAGAAAATGACGATAGCGCAACTTGTATCAAACATAGTTACATTCCTCGCAGGAGTTGCGGGTTACCACTGGTATTACGGTCTATACCCCTTTAACCTGTTTTAGTGAACCGTTTATTTGAATTTATTACGAAGTACCAGGGAACGGGAGCGGTTTCCTTTGTGGTTTATTTGGAGAAAGGCTTTATTTGGGTTTTCGTGTTATTAGCCTTTGCAGTCGGCTTCTTTTGGTTACAATCATTACAAGTCAGAGTAACCGAGTTAGAAAAAGAAAGAATTAATTAAAGATGATACTTTCACCTGTGTAAATAGTGTCAAGGAGTGACAATGACGGAGGGACATGGAATGAATGTATGGGTTTCCGTGATGGTTAGCATATTGGGCGTCATTGGAGCAGTTGGCGGCAACTTTCTTCTTATTGTTTTTTGGCTTGATGAGAAGATTGACACCAGTAACGAAAAAACCGACAAAGTTTATGAGATTATAGTTGACCAAGGAAGACGAATATCTGCAGGTGAATCCGCAATTGATACTTTTATTGCGGAGCATAGCAGAGTTCATGAATCTACAAAACAAAACCCCTAACCCATACTGCAGGGGTTTTGTGTGCTTAAGTATACAATCACCGTTATTTAAGTATCAAAGCTAGAACAGCAAAGCCAAGACCAACTACAACTATTATCCTTTTTTACGCTCTGCTGATTTTCTGGTAAATTAGGCGTAGAATCATACGGAAATGAGTATGAATTTTGTGTAGAATAAAATAGGGAAACGTGAAAAACATGAAAGCTGATAACGAAGCAGCCCTTACCAAATACGAAGCCGCCATTGACCGACTTCAATCGAGTAATGAAAAGGCTATCGGAGGGCTTCGTGCGGATATGGAACGACTTGGCACGGCCATTTTCGTGCAGATGATAAGTGTGGCTGCTCTTGTCGTTGCTCTCAGTGTGTTCATTGCGTATTCGAAATTTTTCAAATAAGCAAAACTTTTCTCCGTCCTTACTTGATGGATTGATTCCATTACCCCGAATTAGCGAATTGTCCAGGCCGTAATGCAAACCAGGTCTAGCTAATCGATCCTCTAATTCGGTTTGATCGCCTGCTCTAGTTGCTCCAAATGCTCTAGATTCGCCTTTGCCCCTTCAAGGGTCTCTTCATCCTTGGCGTCTGCAACATCCTCCCGGGCGTTCTGAATCTTTTGCGCCAGTTCTCCCGCATCCAAATCATCAAGCAGTACAATCTCTTCCGCCAATACGACCACATCCCCGGCAAGCACCTCGGCAAACCCGTCCCGTACGAAAATCCGCTTGTTTCCCTCTTTGCTCGAGTGAACTTCCACGACTCCGGAACGCAACATGGAAATCATCGGCGCGTGGCTCGGCAGAATCCCGAAATCCCCTTCAACCCCGGGAATCACCGCCATCTCGACTTCATCAAAGCCGATTTGAAACTCCGGACATACTAGATTGAAATGAAATCCGTTTTCGGACATCAGGCGGACTCGAGGGCGAGTTTCTTGGCTTTCTCTTCGACCTCTTCGATATTCCCGACCATGTAGAAGGCGGCTTCGGGGAAGTGGTCGTAATCGCCGTCGCAAAGCTTGCGGAAGCCCGAGATGGTGTCGGCGAGCGACACGAGTTTCCCGGGCGAGCCGGTAAAGACTTCGGCGACATGGAAGGGTTGCGACAAGAACCGCTCAATCTTTCTCGCCCTGGCAACAATCATCTTGTCCTCTTCGGAGAGTTCATCGATGCCGAGGATGGCGATGATGTCTTGCAGCGCCTTGTATCTCTGCAAAATTTGCTGAACTTGTCGTGCGGTCTCGTAGTGCTCATCGCCGATGACTCTGGGCTCGAGGATTCGGCTTGTGGAGTCCAAGGGGTCGACGGCCGGGTAAATTCCCTTCTCCGAGATGGCGCGTGACAACACGGTGGTCGCATCAAGGTGCGCAAACGATGTTGCCGGTGCCGGGTCGGTCAGGTCGTCGGCGGGCACGTAAATCGCCTGCACCGAGGTTATTGAACCTTTGTTGGTCGTGGTGATGCGTTCCTGCAGCGCGCCCATGTCGGTTGCGAGCGTCGGCTGGTATCCGACGGCGGAGGGTATTCGTCCCAACAACGCCGAAACCTCCGAGCCCGCCTGGGTGAAGCGGAAGATGTTATCAATGAAAAACAGGACGTCCTGCCCTTGGTCCCTGAAGTGTTCGGCAACGGTGAGGCCGGAGAGGGCAACCCGTGCACGCGCGCCCGGAGGCTCGTTCATTTGCCCGTAGATGAGGGAGCATTTAGAGCCTTCCTCGCCGCCCTTCTTGTTGACGCCCGACTCTATCATTTCCCAATACAGGTCGTTGCCTTCGCGCGTACGCTCGCCGACGCCCGCGAAGACGGAGTATCCGCCGTGCGATTTCGCGATGTTGTTGATGAACTCCATGATGAGAACCGTTTTACCGACTCCGGCGCCTCCGAACAGTCCAATTTTACCGCCTTTGGCATACGGGGCGAGAAGGTCGACGACCTTGATGCCGGTCACAAGCATTTCCGACTCGGTTGACTGCTCGATAAATTCCGGAGCTTCCTGGTGAATGGCTCGTTTGAGCGTTGCGTTGATGGGGCCCGCTTCATCAACGGGCTCGCCGATGACGTTCATGATGCGTCCGAGCGTTCCGTCTCCAACGGGAACTTCAATGGGCTGGCCGGTGTCGCGAACGGGAGTGCCGCGTACGAGTCCTTCGGTCGTATCCATCGCGATTGTGCGAACCAGATTTTCGCCGAGGTGCTGGGCCACCTCAAGGACAAGCCGCGAATCTTTTGCTTCGACTTCAAGGGCGTTGAGAATGGCGGGAAGGTGATCTTCGAAGTGGACGTCAACGACCGCGCCAATGACCTGCGCGACCTTGCCTTTAACATTGATGCTCATTGAGTGCATTACTCCCTGATTGAACGGACTGATGCGCGGAGCCTAGCACAACGGCGGGGGAGGCGCAACTTCGATGTGTCTGCTGCCGCCATTTCGGGAGTTTCGTCCTAACGACCGCGACCTAGGGGGCGACACCCGCCCCCGTTGTTCGGGCTGAAACCCCATCGAATCGTCTGTTCGGAGGGCAAACGGCGGCAGCGCCGCTAATACGGGGGCGGGCGCAACGGCGGTATTTCCGCGATTGTCCTTGCCGGCATTGTGGCGTTACCGCCCTGGAATGCTCTATACTGGGCTTATGCGCTGCCCTTATTGCCAGGTAGAAGACACACAGGTGAAGGATTCACGCCCGAGCGAGGGCGGCGGCGTGGTTCGCCGTCGGCGCAGTTGCGGCGGGTGCCAGGCGAGATTTACGACTTTTGAGCGCGTTCACATCCCGGAGTTGAATGTCCTGAAAAAGGACGGACGGAAGGTTTCATTTGACCGGGAGAAGCTGGCGCGCTCGATACGAATTGCCTTGCGCAAGCGTCCCATCGCGCCCGAGGATGTCGAGCGGATGATTTCGGAATTGCTGAACCGGATCGAGGGTCTAGGCAAGAGTGCGATAGAATCGGCGCGGATAGGTCAAATGGCGATGGACATGCTGCAGCAGATTGACTCGGTTGCGTATGTGAGATTTGCATCCGTCTATAAGGATTTTCGCGAACCGGGAGATTTCCGTGATTTTGTGAAGCGATTGCGTCCGCCCGAAACTCGATGACCCCTGGGGATGATCGCTATTTAATGGGTGTTGCGCTGATGTTCGCACGCCGGGTGCTGGGGGAGGTCGCGCCCAATCCCGCGGTCGGCTGCGTGCTTGCCCGAAAAGAAAAAGATTCCGTGCGCATTATCGCCCGTTCGCACACGGCGAAAGGCGGGCGGCCCCATGCGGAGACGCAGGCGTTAAAATCCGCAGGCGAGAAGGCGAGGGGCGCAAGCATGTATGTGACGCTGGAGCCCTGCGCCCATACGGGGGAAACGCCGCCCTGCACGGATGCGATAATCGCGGCGGGTGTCTCGCGCGTCGTTTACGCATTGAAAGACCCTGACCCGCGCGTCTCGGATATGGGGCGCAGGCGCCTGGAAGAAGCGGATATCAAGGTCGAAGCGGGGATTTTGCGGGACGAGGCGAGGCAGCTGAATGCGGGTTATTTGATGCACCGCACCCGGGGACGCCCCCTGGTAATTTTGAAGATAGCCAGTTCACGGGACGGGCGCATCACGTCCCCGAAGGGCCGCTGGATAACGGGAGAGCCGGCCCGGCAACGAGGGCATTTGCTTCGGGCTGCATGCGACGGAATTTTGGTCGGGAGCGAATGCGCAATCAAGGATGATCCGATGCTGACCTGCCGTTTGCCGGGAATGGAATCGCGCTCGCCGATTCGAATTGTTGCCGACGGCAGACTGCGCTTGCCGTTGGAGAGCCAATTGCTGAAAAGCGCGCGCGAAGCAAGCTTGTGGGTTCTCACGCGCCCCGACTCTCCCGCCGAGAAGCGCAAGGCGTTGGAGGATCGCGGTGCTGTCCTTCTCGATGTGCCGACAAAGAACAACCATCTCGACATGTCGAAGGCGCTGGAGTTGCTGGCGAAGCGGGGAATGACCCGCTTGCTGGTGGAAGGCGGCGCGCGGCTGGCGAGTTCGTTTTTGCGGGACGGTTTGGTGGACCGGATCGAGTGGTTTCGCGCGCCCGTGGTTTTCGGGGAGGGGGAGCTGCCGGCTTTTGACGGTTTGGGGCGCGAAGCGGTTCCGAACAAGACCGTTTTTACCTCGATTGGATGTTGTAAGGTTGGCGAGGACGAATACGAGACTTATGTCTCAAAAGGGAACGAGGATTAGCATGTTTACCGGAATCATCACGGATGTAGGCAAGATTGCCCGCCTGGAAAATCGGGAAGACGGCGTTTTGTGCGTTCGAATTTCCTGCTCAATGCCCGAGGGCGACCTGGGCATCGGCAATTCCGTTGCTTGTTCGGGCGCCTGCATGACGATTGCCGAGTCCGGCGCGGAGGGTGATTCGCGCTGGTTCGAAGTTCATGCATCGGAAGAGACTCGCCGTGTAACCACCTTGCAACACTGGAAAATTAATGATTCCATAAACCTGGAATCGGCCTTGCGCGTCGGCGCGTCTCTCGGGGGGCATCTGATGTCGGGGCATGTGGACGGCATTGCGCGGGTGGTTTCGGTGGAGGAGGTTGAAGGTTGCCGGCGCGTATGGCTGGCTTGTCCTGCGGAGTTGTCGCGTTATATCGCGACGAAATGCTCAATAGGCTTGGACGGCATCTCGTTGACGGTAAACGAGATAGACGAGGCTGATTCATTTCGTTTCCGTGTTGAGGTAATTCCGCATACCCTGTCGGCTACCAGTTGGAAAAGCCTCGCGGAAGGAACCCTCGTGAATATGGAGATTGATATGTTGGCGCGTTATGTTGAACGGCTGGTGGCAAAATGATTGCTTCGATTGATGAAATCCTGAACGAAGCCCGAAGCGGCCGGATGTTCATTCTGGTGGATGCGGAAAACCGCGAAAACGAGGGGGACCTGGTCGTTCCGGCGCAGCATTGCGATGCCGATGCCGTAAACTTCATGGCGACCCACGGACGGGGATTGATCTGCCTGGCATTGACGCGGCAGCGGGCGGAAGAGCTGGATTTGGAGCAAATGACCGCGCGCAACCATTCGCGCCACCGCACCGCTTTCACGGTTTCGATTGAGGCGGGCGAGGGGGTCACATCGGGAATCTCCGCCTACGACAGGGCGCGCACGATCGCCGTTGCCATAGACCCGAACAAAGGCGCGAAGGATTTGGTCTCGCCCGGGCACATGTTTCCGCTGGTTGCCCGGGAGGGCGGCGTACTGGAAAGGGCGGGGCATACGGAAGCGGCCATTGATATCGCACGGATGGCGGGACTGCTTCCTGCCGGAGTGCTGTGTGAAATCATGAAAGACGACGGGACAATGGCGCGGCTGCCGGATCTGGAGAAATTCGCGCAGAAGCATACTCTTAAAATTGCGACAATTGCGGACCTTATCGAGTATCGTCGTAACCAAAAGGGAGCCGCGTAAATGGTAAAACGAAATTTTCATATCGCACTTGTGGAGGCAAGATATTACGGGTCCGTCTCCGAGCCCCTCATGAACAGCGCGAAAAGAGCGCTGGAAGAAGCCGGTGCAACCCACGAACATGTTTGGGTTCTTGGCGCGCTTGAGGTCCCCGCGGCCGTCCGGCTGCTCCACGACTCGAATCGCAAGTTCGATGGCTTCGTAGCACTGGGATGCGTCATTCGGGGAGAGACAAGCCATTATGACATCGTTGCGGAGGAATCCGCCCGGGGGTTGATGGATTTATCCACCCGGGAAGGCATTCTGATAGGCAATGCAATCCTCACCGTCAATACTCGCGCGCAAGCCGAAAAACGCGCCATGACCAAGGGGGGAGACGCAGTGAAAGCGGTGCTGTCGTTGCTTAAGTTGAGAGACGATTTGAAGTGACCTCTCCCGCGCGTTTACAACTTGTGCAGGCCCTCTATCAAATGGATATGACGGCTCTTGAAGCCGAAGAACTCATAAGCGAATTTTTAGAACGTGAAGATTCCAGTCTCAACGAGACCGAGCAGAAAAGTTTTGAAGCATTGCTGCGCGGAGTGGCCGGGCATCTCGGCGATGTTGACTCCAAATTGGAGGGCGCCCTGGCGGAAGGCTGGCGGGCGGAACGGATAGATCGAACCATGCGGGCAATTCTGCGGGCGGGACTGTATGAAATTTTGTTCCAAAGATTGATGCCGTCCGACAAGATCATCCAGGAATACCAAGAAATTGCCGAGTCGTTTTTTTCGGCGAAACAAACCCGTTTGGTTCCGGGAATTCTGGAGCGGATAGCCCGGGAGTCCGGTCGGCAGGCGGCCCGGGAGACCGGCCGGCATGAATGAGTTCGAGCGGATAGAGAAGTTTTTCAAGCCGCTCGCCCGGGGGCATCAAGGCGCTCTCGGATTGCGCGACGATGCCGCCTTGCTCGATGTTCCCGAAGGGTGCGAGATGGTCGTGAGCGCGGACATGTCCGTCGAGGGGGTTCATTTTCGAAAAGAGGACGAACCCGGAAATGTTGCGTGCAAGACGCTGCGGGTCAATCTGTCCGACATGGCGGCAAAAGGCGCAAAACCGTTGGGATATTTTTTGTCTTTGTGCTGGCCCGAAAGACTGGGCGAGTCCGGCATGAAAGTCTTCGCCGAAGGCCTGGCGCGCGACGGCGATGTTTTCGATATTCCCTTGCTGGGCGGCGATTTGACGGCGGGGGAACAATTCACCGTCGCCGTCACCGTTCTGGGAACCGTTGCGAAAGGCTCGATGCCGTTGCGTTCGAACGCCGAAGCGGGCGACGACATTTACGTCTCGGGCACCATCGGCGACAGCGCGCTGGGACTCCTGCTGCTCGAAGGACGGCAGGGTGCTTTGTCGACGCAAGAGCGCGATTATCTGCATCAAAGATATTTTCTGCCGGTTCCCCGGCTCGAACTGGGACAAGCCCTGGTCGGGAGCATCAGCGCGAGCATTGATGTCTCCGACGGGCTGCTCGGCGATTTGGAGCATGTCTGCAAGACTTCGGGGCTCGGGGCCCGCATCCGCGAGGCGGACATTCCGCTTTCCCCGGCGGCGGAAAAAATGCTTGCCGGTGATGATTCTCTCATAGAGCGAATTCTGACGGGCGGGGACGATTACGAGCTCTTGTTCTGCGCCAAACCCTCGAAGCGCGCCGCCATCGATAGAATCGGCTCCGTATCGGGCGTTCCCGTTGCGCGCATCGGCGAAACCGCCGAAAACAACGATATTATCCTCATCCGCCCCGACGGAAGCGAAACCATTCCCGCAACAAAAAGCTTCCGGCACTTCTAAAACGGCTTGCACTTTTCACATTTTCTTCCTATAAGGCTTTCTTATACGGGGCGTTGCCCCGACAAACCCGTCCTACAGACAACAGCACAGGAATACTCCAAATGATTATGTGGAGCCTCACCGGCATCATTCTCACCAGCATCATCGCAATCCTCTACGGCATCTGGGCCAGCCGCTCGGTGCTTGCCGCCGACAGCGGCAACGAACAAATGAGGGCCATTGCGACGGCCATCCAGGAGGGCGCATCCGCGTTCCTCAACCGTCAATACACCACCATCGGAATTGTCGGCGTGGTTATTTTCTTCGTGCTGTGGTGGCTGCTCGGCGTCGCCGTCGGCGCGGGTTTCCTCATCGGGGCCGTGCTTTCCGCCGCCGCGGGATATATCGGCATGCACGTATCCGTGCGCGCAAACGTCCGGACCGCCCAGGCCGCGACAAACTCCCTCGCCGCAGGACTTTCCATTGCCTTCAGGGCGGGCACCGTAACGGGGATGCTGGTTGCCGGACTCGCACTGCTTTCCGTTGCCGCATACTACACCGTCCTGACGCTGGGCTTCGACCTCACCCCGGACAACCGCACGGTCATTGACGCGTTGGTTGCGCTCGGCTTCGGCGCATCGCTTATCTCCATCTTCGCGCGTCTGGGAGGGGGCATCTTCACGAAAGGCGCGGACGTGGGCGGCGACCTTGTCGGCAAAGTGGAAGCGGGCATCCCGGAGGATGATCCGAGGAACCCCGCCACCATCGCGGATAACGTCGGCGACAATGTCGGCGACTGCGCGGGCATGGCCGCGGACCTCTTCGAGACCTATGTGGTCACGCTGGTTGCTACCATGGTGCTGACTTCGCTTTTCTTCATCGGGCGGCTTGCAACCTTCATGATGCTCTACCCGATGGCCATCTGCGCCGTGTGCGTGCTGACTTCGATTTTGGGAACTTTCTTCGTGCGGCTCGGCAAGTCGCGCAACATCATGGGCGCGCTCTACAAGGGCTTCATCGCGACGGCCTTGTTTTCCGTCGTTGGATTGTTCCTCATCACTTACGGACTCCTCGGACTTGAGCGAACCTTTTTCATTGATGACGGGGAGTTCACGGGATGGAGCCTCTTCTGGTGCGGAATAACGGGACTTGCCGTAACGGGCGCGATCATCTGGATCACCGAGTATTATACGGGGGTTAATTTTCGCCCTGTCCAAAGCGTGGCAAAAGCATCGGAATCCGGACACGGAACAAACGTTATCCAGGGGCTGGCGGTTTCGATGGAAGCAACCGCGCTGCCTGCGCTTGTCATCGTGCTGGGGATAGCGATTGCGTACTATTTTGCCGGGCTTTACGGCATCGCAATCGCGGTGACCACCATGCTCTCGCTTGCCGGGAAGGTCGTTGCCCTGGACGCGTTCGGTCCGGTCACCGACAACGCGGGCGGAATCGCGGAAATGTCCAACCTCCCCGCCGATGTTCGCGACACGACCGACGCCCTGGACGCCGTCGGGAACACCACCAAAGCCGTCACAAAAGGATATGCCATCGGTTCGGCGGGACTGGGAGCCCTGGTGCTGTTCGCGGCTTATACGCAGGATTTGCGCTTCTTCACGGACAATGCCGATCTTTATCCCTACTTTGAGGGGATTATCACCGACTTCTCGCTCTCCAACCCGTATGTGGTTATAGGGCTGTTCGTCGGAGGGATGCTGCCTTATCTGTTTGCCGCGTTGGGAATGATGGCGGTCGGACGGGCAGGGGCCGCCGTTGTCGAAGAAGTGCGCCGGCAGTTCCGGGAAGACCCGGGGATCATGCAGGGAACGTCCAAGCCCGATTACGCCAGGGCCGTTGACATGCTCACGCGCGCGGCAATACGCGAGATGGTCGCGCCGTCGCTGCTGCCGGTGCTGTCACCGATTGCGTTGTTCTTCATTGTGAGCTGGTTTGCGGGAACGGCTGCGGGATTCTCCGCGCTCGGCGCCATGCTGCTGGGAGTTATCATCACCGGGCTTTTCCTCGCCTTGTCGATGACATCGGGGGGAGGGGCCTGGGACAACGCCAAGAAATATATCGAGGACGGCAATCTCGGAGGAAAGGGATCGGAGGCCCACAAGGCCGCCGTCACCGGCGACACCGTCGGGGATCCGTACAAGGACACCGCGGGACCGGCCATCAATCCGATGAT
>JAPOUU010000115.1 GCA_026708505.1 Hyphomicrobiales bacterium
GCGTCAACCGCTTATTCAATTATCAATAACGGTTCGCCATACTCGACCGCCTGGCCGTTTTCAACCAGCAAGCGCGAGAATGTACCGCTGCGGGGGGCCGAAATCATATTCATCGTCTTCATCGCTTCGATAATCAAAAGCGTCTGCCCTTCTTTGACCTGTTCGCCGACGGAGACAAAAGGCTTCGCGTTCGGTTCGGGCGCGAGATACACGACCCCGACCATCGGCGAAGGAACCATGCCCGGATGGCTGCTCGCGTCACTTGATTCGGACGGCGGAGGCGAAGACGCGGTTGCGGGCGACGGGGACGGCGGCGCGCTTTCAGCCGGGGACGGCGAAGGCGCGGCCATCGGCATTACAATCCGTCCGCCTGATTCGCGCTCGCGCACCACCCGGAAACGCAGCCCCCAGAAGGAGACCTCTATCTCCTGGAGATTCTTTTCCTCGAGAATCTGCGCAAGCACCTGCAGGCGCGACTTCATCCAGCCGCCGCTCATTTCGTTGCCTTCTTCAGCCGGTCGGCGAACGCGTCAATGGCGAACAGGTAGCCCTTCGCGCCGAAGCCGCATATCGAGCCCAGCGCGGCCTTGGCAACGAAAGAATCATGGCGGAATTCCTCGCGCGCCTGCGGATTGGACAAATGAACCTCGATGACTTCGGCTTTGCAGGCAATCAGCGCGTCATACAAGGCTATCGATGTGTGCGTGTAAGCACCGGCATTCAAGATAACCCCGGCCGCCGTTTTGCTTGATTTCTGGATCAAATCGACCAACTCGCCTTCGCTGTTGGTTTGATGGAACGCAATCTCGAGCCCGCGCTCCTTTGCGCGGGCGCCGCAAGCGGCCTCGATGTCCTTGAGCGTGTCGCTGCCGTACACTTCCGGTTCCCGGGTGCCAAGAAGATTCAGATTTGGTCCGTTTAATATGTCAATGCGCTTCGACATTTCCCAACCTGCTTACAAGAAAACGCGGGACGGACTTTTGCATCCCGTTCCCGCGCGTTTTTCTTCCTTTCGTAAATCTACGCCCCTTAAAATCAGTTCTCTTTCTCGCCGTCCACAGTGATAACGGCACGACGGTTGCGAGGCTCGCGAACCTGGTCCTTCGTTCGAACCTGCAGTTCGCCCTTCCCGCGCGAGATTGTCCTGATCTTTGACTTCTCCACGCCCTGCTCCATCAAGAACTCTTCGACCGCATTCGCGCGGCGCTGTCCGAGCTTGAGGTTGTATTGGACGGAGCCGACCGTATCCGTGTGACCGACAACGCTAACCGAGTAGGTGTCCGCGCCGTATATCAGCGAGACGACCTCCTTAATCACGGCCATCGCTTCGGGAGTGAGATCGGACCTGTCAAAGGCAAAGTAAACCGCGTAGTTCCCCCTGATTATTTCAGGTTCGGGTTCCGGCGCGGGCTCGGGTTCCGGCTCGGGCGCCACCACCACCACGGGCACCACGGGCTCAACGGGCACCACCGGCACCACAGGCTCCTCAATCACAGGCGCGACTTCAACGACTTCTACCACGACCTCTTCCACAACTTCCTCAACCACGGGCTCGGGTTCAGGCTCGGGGACAGGTTCAGGTTCCGGCTCAGGTTCGGGTTCCGGTTCAGGCTCGGGGACGGGTTCAGGCTCGGGAACAGGTTCCGGCTCCGGCACAACCAGCGACAATTCGCACACGTCCAAGGATTCGTAGAAAGCGGCGCGCTCCGCGAGCGTCCATCCGGGCTGAACCGATCCGCCGGGGCCGTAGAACCAGGAACCGCCCACACCCAGTTTGTTATCACTCGCCTGCTCCATCCAACCGTCAAAATAACGCTGCGTCCTCGCACAAACGCAATTATTCGAACCTCCCGCATTCAGCACGTTAATGAGAAGCGCATAAGCTTCCTCCAAGTCGGCGCGGTGGTCTGCAACGGCAAAATTGTCGGGGTTTAAAGGAGGAACAATCTCGCCTGCGGCGGCGGCATACATCCGCTCAATAAAAAGATAACTGTCGGACCAGTTGCCGTCCCGATACGCTTCCGAATGCGCACGGTCCTGGTATTCCCTGGCCAGGCACTCCGAGAAACTGTCGCCTGAAGGCAGTTCCGCTTCTATGCCGTACTGAACCGCAAACGGCGCGCATCCCGCGAACGCAAACACCACGCCCAGCGCACCGGCACCCAACAATTTTTTCACCGCGGTAAACTTCATCTGTCCTTCCGTCTCCGTAAAATCAAAGACCCTCTTCCGGGCCACATGCCCCCCGAGCATCACTAGGGGAGGTTACCCCCTCGAAAAGAGTTTCGCAAGCATTTTCTTTTGGCGCGATTCCAAAAAAAGCCTCCTGTACGCAGGGTTTTTAAGAAGACTTGGCGTCATGGCGCGTGCCCGCCTCCGCAAACGCGCGCTTCTGTTCCTCGGTCGCCTCCCTCTGGTAGCGCTCCTTCCACTCCGCAAACGCCATGCCGTAAACACCAAGGCGGGCATCGTCCTTCGACATCTCAATGCCCTCCGCCTCCGCCGCTTCCCGATACCAATCCGCGAGACAATTGCGGCAAAAACCCGCCAATATCATCAAATCAATGTTCTGAACATCCGTGCGATTTTGCAAATGCCCGAGCAGCCGCCGAAAGGCGGCGGCTTCCAATTTTTCCCTTGTGGTCTCGTCCAGCGTCTTCATGTGATACTCTCGACCAATTAATACAACAACAGGCACCACGATGGCAAGAGATCAACGAATCCAGGACGCTATACACGGAATCATCGATTTCCACCCGGAAATCCCCGCCGAAAAAACCGCATGGAGACTCCTCCAAACCCCTGATTTCCAGCGGTTGCGGCGCATCACACAACTCGGGGAGGTCGAGTTCGTGTTTCCCTCGGCGACACACTCGCGCTTCGCCCATTCCATCGGAGTCTTCCACTGCGCGCGCAAACTCGTCGAGCGAATCC
>JAPOUU010000094.1 GCA_026708505.1 Hyphomicrobiales bacterium
ACCGCACGATTATCGGGTTTTTCGGCTTCTATGCGCCCGTTTATGCCCTCTCCTGTCTGAACGGTTATCGGCAAAGATGGGGATATTAGACAAAAGGGATATAGCACGAGCAATTCAAACTGGAGAATATTCCCGCGACCGGCTATAACAAGGACAACACCAGCGTGACGAGATAACATATAACATTGCAGCCTCTGAAACGGGAAACTTATGCAAACCATTATCACAGCGATAACTATAGCCCTCGCAACCACAAGTTCGGACAACGAAGCGCATTGTTTCAACCTCACAGAGTCGGAAAACGAGGTAGTTGCCATCGAAGCCGAGGTAGCCAAACTGAAAGATGAATCCGATGGCATTCAAGTCAAAGCTAATCGTCTGCGAATGGAAGCAAAATATAACAAGGAAGGTTACAAAACTTTCAGATATTCTCCAGATAGTGGCTTCAAGGAAGTTGAGACAGAAGGTTTTGTGCAGGCGCACGAAGACGAATTGAAGACAATAGAGATGCTAAAGGAAACCGAGCGCATTAGAATCGAAGTCGAACGGCTCATCGCCAAAGTTGACCACCTACGCAGGCAGGCCGAAGCACATCAACGCATGTGCGAGGGCAACTGATGACGAATTGAGACATATTGGGAAAAATGACCAAAGCAACGGCACTTATCATTTTGGGATTTATCATACTCACGCTGCCGATTATATGTGTGTATGCGTGGGCGGCGGGAGAATCACTGGAAAATCCCCTTTTATACTGGACTTAATTCTCCCGCCGTTCTTTTCTCTAATCCCGTCCCAAGCATTTTAAATCCATCGAGGTAATTCGGTTGTCGTTTTCTAATGCGACCTGGCTGCTTCGGTAATGGTTGGCGAAGTTATAGGAGATTGTTGGAGAAAAGACGGTGGGGGAAGATACAAGTTTTTAATTGGAAACATTGCCAGTCAATTCAGCAGGATTATTGCACAGTCAGCATCTGGGTAAAGGGAGTTCCCACTACCAAACCTGTCGAACCCGCTGAATCAATTCCAAGAGTAAGCGTGATGGTTTCCCTACTGGGGAGGATTTCAGGAACCACTTCTATATCAACGATAGTTTGCCCTCTCGGTATGACAATTTCACAACCCTCGTCACTCTTAGCAACAGCTGGAGGGCAGTCGTTACGCCCCCCTATTGTATCGCCAGGCATCTGGTTTTCCGGAACCACATGATACACAAAATTCCAAGTTCCAGCTCCATCGTTAGCATAAGTTGCCGTCCCGCCGGGATGAAGGGACACCGTGACATCTTGGTTGAGAACTTCACTCAAGTCAATTCTCATGCGAATATTACTACTGGTGCCGGCAATCATTGTGCTTCCACTGTAATTCAGCGAAGCAGTCGGCGCGGGTTCGTCTTCGATGGTGAAATCCAACCTTGATGGACTTCCCACCCGCAAGAGGCTTTGCGCCGCCGTTGGAAGTTGGATTTCGGCCACGACTGTTTTACCTGCGGAACCAAGGTATGCAGTGAATTGTATATCGGCACTGGTTTGCCCCGCAGGAAACATCACCTCACAGATAACGTCACACAAGACGCGATGGGTATCATCGTCACCGGCAGGAACTCGGCGGGAAAGATCCCAGTCATCTTGATGTCCATACACCGCCGTTCCGCTTGTGGCTATATTCACCGTAACATTTTCGCTGAGAGCCTCACTTAAGTTTAACGTTGCATCTAGCATGGCGTCGGCTGTCGTCCTGCTTATCGTGAGGGTGTCGCCTGCCGTGTAACTAAACGAAGCGGTCGGAAATGGCGGGTCGGCAGGGATGGTTAGAATCAGAGGACGGCTGGTCAGGCTCGTATCTCCGGAAGCAACGACGGTCGAGAGAATGATGGTTTCTGCATCTTCGCCTCTTCCATCATTGTTAATAGTAATCACGACATTACTATCGGCAACCGTCTCGCCTGCCGTAATGGTTATCCGGCAATCCGTTCCGGTGAAGGTATCACAAACCGTTCCAGCGACAGACACTGTCCAGTCATCGTCTGTTCCGTATGTAGCCGAACCGCTTCCAACAAGATTAATGACCACATCCTCTGTCGATGTTTGCCTCAATTGAATCGATACGTTTACCGTGCCTCCTTCTACAACGTTTCCTCTAGGGGACAGAAGAATTCCATCCAATTTCCGCTCCTCGTAAAGAATTCGTTTCTCCCGATCGACAATTTTATACAAGTTCACGGACCTTGACCCGTCACCATAGCTTGCACCCTCGAAATCGGGCAAAGAAAACTTAAGTGCTACGCCCAGATCAAAACGGCCTCCAATCGATGCATCATCATGCTTTTCGTATCCCGCTTCGACAAACACTCCTTTCCTGATTCTAACACCCGCCTCCAAACCATAAGAAAGCTCCCAATCACCTTCACTGCCCTCAATTTCTCCGTATTTCCAATACCCGAGGTTCCCGCTTACACGCAACTTGCTTCTTTCGTATACAAGACGGGCATCCATGCCGCTCAAAGCCTGTTCAATGTAGCCGGTGCGGCCTCCCTTTTCATCGCTGAGCGGTTGATAGTAGTTTGCCGACCCGCGAAGGTATCCCCGCTGTATGTCGGCACCAAGGGAAATGCGTGAATGGCCCACTTGAAAGCCGTGGTCATAGAAAATAGACGCCCCGCCGATGGCACCGAAGCCGACGGGAGCCCGATAAACCACACCAAGATTTCTATCAACACGGTTTGCTTCTTCGATTCCCGTCCAAACTATCAGTCCGGGTTGGGCGAAAATGATATGCCCGTCTTTGCTCCATAACGGAAGCACCGCATCAATCTCGCCCTCTATCGTTTCTCCAAAGACCCAGTTCAACGACGAGTCAATATGGAAACCCTCGCCAAACAGCGCAACACCGCCCTGCCGCAAGGCATCTTC
>JAPOUU010000109.1 GCA_026708505.1 Hyphomicrobiales bacterium
GGGCAAGCTTGCCGCACTGCGAATAATCGCTCGAGGTTCCCGTCGGAACGGAACTGCCGTCGTCGTCTAGGCGGTCACGAATATATTGATTGGGGGGGGGGGGGGGGGGGATGCAACGTCGGCGCAACCCATCACGCCGCTCCACAACTGCTCGAGACTTGATTGCGAGTGCGCGAACCAAAAACCGTCTTCCGCCCTTGAAGACGAAGACGAGGACAAATCCGAAACCGCAAGCAACAAAAACGCCGCGAACGGAAGCAGCAATTTACCGGAAAACAAACGAACCTTCATTCTCAAACCCTTTCTAAAAACCTGAATGGAATCATCATACCATATTCTGCCCGGAGAAGCAAAAGACCTCCGCAGGAGGAAAGTCGCCCCGCGCTTGCGGGGAAGGGGAGGCAGGCAGGCAGGGGACGGTGTGCGCGAAGGGGCCTGCCGATTGCCCCCCTTGCATCGAATCATCCCCCTCCCGCGTCCATATCCCGAGCCCTCCGGCCCGCATCAAACCCCCCGAAACCCTCCCGTTTCCGGCAAAAATCCCGACCGATTCGCAATTTTCCCCCGTATTCCGGCGGTTTTTCCACCTCCGAAAACCGCCCAATATCGCGGATAATTCGTAAGTACCCGGTATTATTGCAAAAAATCCCTTGAGATCGCGATGGATGTACGGACCCATGGCACATGTCTGCGAACCAACCCAAAGGAGACACCCCGGCATTTCAAACGATTTGCCGGGGTGTTTTTTTCAGGAGAACTGTTTGTTGGTTGGTTGCGGGCGGTTGTTGCTGCTACCGGTTTGCCCCGAACGCCCCGAAAACGCCGTCTCCATTAAAGATGCCGCCGCCTCCGCAGGCGACAAGAAAGGCCGTCGGCAACAGCATTGCCGTCCGGCGCAATAAAATTCATCCCTTGCTTGCAGAAGCACCTCATGCCCCCGGTACGGCACCCCCGCCGAGGCTGTATCAACCGCCCGAATTATGCTAAAATCGGGCGAAAATTTAATTGTATTACAGGCGAAAAAGGTGCTATCAATCCCCCGCAACCCAGTAGTACCCCGGAGGGCCCCGCTATGAACGATACTCCCAACGAAGACATTGACCTCAATTCCCTCAACGACGAGGAACTCGTTCAGCAGATGCACGACGACCTCTACGACGGTCTCAAAGAGGAGATCGAAGAGGCCGTGCACATCCTGCTCAAGCGCGATTGGGCGCCCTACCGCGTCCTGACCGAAGCCCTCGTCGAGGGCATGCGCATCGTCGGCATCGATTTCCGAGACGGCATCCTGTTTGTTCCGGAAGTCCTGCTTGCGGCGAACGCGATGAAAGGCGGGATGGTGATCCTGCGGCCGCTCCTCGCGGAGACCGGCGCGCCCCGTCTCGGCAAGATGGTTATCGGCACCGTGAAGGGCGACATCCACGACATCGGCAAAAACCTCGTCGGCATGATGATGGAAGGCGCGGGCTTCGAGGTCGTCGACATCGGCATCAACAATCCCGTCGAGGATTATCTCGCGGCCCTTGAAGAGCACAAGCCCGATATTCTGGGAATGTCCGCTCTGCTGACAACGACGATGCCCTACATGAAAGTCGTGATTGAAACGCTCAAGGAGAAGGGCATCCGCGATGATTACATCGTGCTTGTCGGAGGCGCGCCGCTGAACGAAGAGTTCGCCCAGGCCATCGGCGCGGACGCCTACTGTCGCGATGCCGCCGTTGCCGTTGAAACGGCGAAGGAATTGATCGCGCGCAGGCATAACCAGATGGCGTCCGCCTAGGCGTATGGCGACTCCTGCCGCGCGAACCCTTTTAATCGCGTGCGGCGCACTGGCACGCGAAGTGCTCGATCTTATTGAGCGCAACGACTGGGGCGGGCAACTTCAACTCACCTGTCTGCCGGCCGAACTCCATAACTTCCCGCGCAAGATTCCCGATGCCGTTCGCGCCCGCATCCATCGCGCCCGCGGGGACGGATTCGAGCGCATCTTTCTGCTCTACGGCGACTGCGGCACGGGAGGGCTCCTGGACGCCGTGCTTGAGGAAGAGGGCGTGGAGCGCATCGAGGGGCCGCACTGCTATTCTTTCTTTTCCGGCAACGAGGCGTTTGCCGCCAAGGCCGACGAGGACGTCACCTCTTTCTTCCTCACCGACTTCCTCGCGCGCCATTTTGACAAGCTGATATGGGAAGGTTTGAAACTCCATAAGCACGAGGAACTCCTGCCGCTTTATTTCGGGAACTACGAGCGCATCGTCTATATCGCCCAGGAGCCTTCGGAGGATCTCCAACGGCGCGCCGAGGAAATCGCCCTGAGGCTCAATCTCGCCTATGAATTCAGACCGGTCGGCTACGGTGATCTCGAGACCACCCTTGCGAAGACAGCCTCCCGATAGTCGTGGGCGGTTATAAACGCACGGATTTCTGGGTGTTCGGATACGCCTCTTTGATGTGGCGCCCCGAGTTCGACTATGTTGAAAAATCCCCCGCCCGGCTGTACGGCTACCACCGCTCCTTGTGCGTTTCCAGCATCATCTACCGGGGCACTCCCAAGCGCCCCGGCCTGGTTTTCGGGCTTGAGAACGGAGGGGCGTGCCGCGGCTGCGCCTTCCGGATCGCCTCCAAGCGGGTCGACGAGGTTCTCGGCTATTTACGCAAGCGCGAGCTGGTCACGGGCGCCTACCATGAAAAGTATCTTCCCGTTCACCTGCTGGACGCCGAGGGCAATACAAGGCGCCGGGCCAATGCGGTCTTTTATGCGGTGGATCGGCGGCATTCGCAATATGCCGGCCAAATCAACGACGCCGCGCGACTCGACAGGCTCCTCCGCGCAACCGGCAAGTCCGGCGACAATCTCTCCTACGTCCGCAACACCCTCGAGTCGCTGCGCGAGATGGATGTGCGCGACAG
>JAPOUU010000101.1 GCA_026708505.1 Hyphomicrobiales bacterium
CCAATCTGAGTGTCTTTTTGTGGTCTAACTTTTTCTTGCCCTCGAACACGATGATGACATCGAGAAACTTTCCTCCTTCCCAATATTCATTCTCCTTGACATGCACCTTGACAAGTTCGCCCTTCGGCAACATGCCCTTGGACAGCCTTTCTACGAGATTCCGAATTTCTTCTATTTGCATTTTTTATTGTCGCATCCTCTTTTACACCCCTTGTATCAGACTATCTTTTGCACGAATAAAATACAAGGAAAACATCTTTCACCCTGCGGAAAATGCTCGCCCGGCATTCTATATTTTTGAAAAGGCGTGAATTGTCATATTCGACCCGCAACCCCAATCAAATTTTTTAGAATGTCGTGCCCCTTAACTCCGGGAGGTATTCTTTATGCAATCCAATGCCCCTTGCAGAATATGTGCCGCCGCAAGCTTGTCGACCAGGGCTTCGCGGCGTTTGCGGGTGGCTGCGGATTCGCGCAAAACATGCCCGACCGCCTTCGTTGAATATCTCTCATCCCACAACAAGAACGGCAAGCCCAACCCGCGGCCCAGACGATGGGCAAGGTCGCGCGATGACATCGCCTTCGATCCGACGGTTCCGCTCATCTGCAGCGGCAGTCCGATTATCAGGGCGCCAATGTCATGCTCGGCAACGACCGCCTTGAAACTTTCAAGCGTCGCGGCAAGTTTCCCGCGGCGCAAAACCGTCAGCGGCGAGGCTATCGTCAGTGAAACGTCCGATAACGCCAAGCCGATTTGCTTTTCTCCGGGGTCAACCCCGAGGAGTCTCTGCCCCCGCCCAATCTTCCCAATCAGGGCGAGCAAGTCTCGAATATTCGGCTCATTCCTGCTATCCTGCAACATCATGAACAGCATAACCCAGGCAGCGCGCTAAACCAATGAGCGTCGAAACCAAAACCATCCGCGAAATCGCCGCACTCTCGCGACTGCACCTTGAGGAAGGCGAACTTGAGCAATTCCGCGAGGACCTGTCGAAAATCCTTGACTGGATGGGGCAGCTGGAGTCGGTCGATACCGACGGCGTGGATGCCTTTACGGGCATGGGGGGAAGCCTGCTTGAACATGCGCGAGACGACAGCACCGCAGAAACGCCTTCGCCGGATGTATTGCTCTCCAACGCTCCCGAGCGCGTGGACGACTTTTTCACCGTGCCGAAGATCCTGGAGTAGCCCGTGAGCGAAATCACACAGTGGAGCCTTCACCGGCTGCGTGAAGCCTTGCGCAAGAAAGAGGTGAGCGCCGTCGAGGCCGCCCGTGCGCATATCGATGCCATCGACGGCGCCGGCGCGCTCAACGCCGTTACAACCCCGACGCCCGAACGCGCGATTGAAATGGCGGAGCAAAGCGACAAACGCCTTGCAGGCGGGGAGGGCGGGGCGCTTGAAGGGATTCCGCTGGGCGTGAAGGACATGTTCTGCACCGAGGGGGTTGCCTCAACCGCATGCAGCAACATCCTCGAAGGCTTTACGCCGCCATACGAATCGGATGTGACCGAACGGCTGTGGCGCGCCGGCGCGTGCCTGCTCGGCAAACTCAACTGTGACGAATTCGCCATGGGCTCCTCAACCGAAACCGGCAGTTCCGGCGCCGTTTGCAATCCGTGGCGCGGCAGCGGCGATGCGCGGCTTACGGCGGGAGGTTCGTCGGGCGGCTCGGCTGCGGCCGTGGCCGCGCGACTCATGCCCGTTGCGCTCGGAACGGACACGGGCGGATCCGTTCGGCAGCCGGCCGCGCTTACGGGCACCGTCGGCTTGAAGCCCAGCTATGGCAGGTGCTCGCGATACGGAATCATCTCATACGCCTCCTCCCTCGACCAAGCCGGCGTCCTCGCACGTTCCGTTACCGATTCGGCCATTCTGCTCGGCGCAATCGCCGGACATGACCCGCGCGACTCTACAAGCGCCGACATTGAGGTTCCCGATTACGAAAGCGGGCTGAAGGACGGCGTCTCCAAAATGCGCGTCGGAATCCCGAAGGAGTATTCCGTTGACGGCATGCCTGATGAAATCAGCGGTCTCTGGAAGCAGGCCGCCGACTGGCTTGTGGAACAAGGCGCCGAAATCGTCGAGGTTTCGTTGCCGCACACACGGCATGCGCTTCCCGCCTACTACATTATTGCGCCCGCGGAGGCGTCCTCGAACCTCGCGCGCTACGACGGCGTCCGATACGGCAAACGCGCCAGCGCGAACGGTGTGGAGGAACTCTATGGACGCACCCGGGCCGAGGGGTTCGGCGTCGAGGTCAAGCGGCGGATCCTCATGGGGAGCTATGTGCTCTCAACGGGTTATTACGATGCATATTATTTGAAGGCGCAAAGGGTCCGGGCGCTGGTGGCGAGGGACTTCGACAGCGTCTTCGAAAAGGTGGATGTGCTGCTTACCCCCACGACGCCTTCCGCGGCTTTTGCCCTCGGGGAAAAGAGCGATGATGTGCTCGCCCTTTATCTCGGCGACATCTTCACCGTGCCGGTCAACCTCGCGGGCCTGCCGGCAATATCCGTTCCCGCAAGGCTGAACGGGGAGGGGCTGCCGCTGGGCGTGCAACTCATCGGCCGCCGTTTCGATGAGGCGACCCTGTTGCGGGCGGCAAAGGCGGTGGAGGATTCGGCGGATTTCAACGCCGCCCCGCAACCCTGGTGGGTCTCATGAGCAACAATTATGTTAAGGGGGCGTCCGGAGACGACTGGGAAATGGTCATCGGGCTTGAGGTCCACGCACAGATTCGCTCCGAGGCGAAGCTTTTTTCCAAGGCGCCGACGGTTTTCGGCGCATCGGCGAATTCCCAGGTTTCCCTTGTGGACGCCGCGATGCCCGGGATGCTTCCCGTTCTCAACCGATTCTGCGT
>JAPOUU010000040.1:0-22428 GCA_026708505.1 Hyphomicrobiales bacterium
CGCCGTCGCTCGTCCGCGTGTGGCCGATGTTCAGTCCCAAACGGAATTCCACCGTTGAACCGTTCGGCTCCACGACCGTATCACGCAGCACGGACAGGGGAACCTCGTGGGTCGTTCTTCCCTCGGGGATGATGACCGTCAGCGGGTTCGTGTGCGCATCCGCAATATCGGAGGAGTGTATCGTTACGCCCAGGCCGCCCGTATAGGTCGGATAGACGCAGACGCCGTTGTCGTTCTTCACGCAGAAACTGCCCGGCACCACCCCCGCTCCCCTGTTCCCCGCGGGCGCGGGTCCGGAAAGGCTCAACACCAGTTTGGCATCCGGGTCGCCCTCGAAACTCGTCGAGGTGGACATGGAGGTATCGATGGAAACGGTGTGTCCGTCATCGTCCAACACCTTCAAAAGAAGCGTTTCGCGCAACGGGTTGATGGTCCATTCACCGTCCGGAATTCGATTAAAGCTCAGCGTCACATCCAAATAGCGCGTGCCTTGAACGTCGGTGTCGTTCATTATCGGAATGTCCACCGTTGCAAAATTGTTTCCCGCTGTGGGAACAAACTGAAAGTTTACGCCGTTACCGTCGAATCTGGTATCGAGTCCTTGTTTGCGCGAACGCACATTGGCAAAGAAAGAAATATCGTTGGGAGGGGACGGAGCGGCCTTGGAGATGTCCACCCTGAGTGTCACACTGCCGCCCTCGGTAACTTCGCTTTCCGTCAACTCCCAGCCTGCGGTCTTGGTGTCGTTGTCGTCGATGAAAACCGAATGGAGCGCGTAAATGCTCGCAATGCCGTAGGGCTGCGGTTTCGCCTGCGACCAGCCCGAAGGCAGCTCCGTCACCGTCAAATCAACGCTGTTGCCGGCGTTCACGGGAATTCCAACCTCTCCGGGTTCAACCGGGGCTCCGGTCGTGCTGAGCTCGGGAGGATCATCCACCGCGAAAACGTTAACCATTACCGGCCCTGTGCTGCCTTCACTGAACACGGCGTCAAACGTGTCGGCGCCGCCGGCGGTCGTGCCGAATTTCAGAACCTCCGTATTGTTCGAAGCAATCTTGGCGGTCAAACCGCCGCTCGGAGCGGGGCGCGACAACACGACCGCGATCTGCGATGTCCCGCCCTCGGCCACGCGCGAGTAATAGGTCGAGAATCCGATCGTACGCGGCGGAAGGATTGTCACATCGGTGACATCGTTGCCGATCTCCCAGCCCGGATACAAACCTTCCGGCCCGCCGCGCTCGTCCGGGTCGCCGTAATAGAACCGGCTGTTTACGGGCGCCATCGAGAAACGCACAATCTGCGTATCGCCGCCATCGAAATCATCCGCGTTGAACGGAACGGAGATGTCCGTGCTGGTAACACCCCCGGGTACCGTCATGATCGTCTGCTGCGGGGAGAGAAAGCCGCGCTGGTAGGCGGGCAGGCTTGAGTTGTCGAAGACAATCTTCGGGTGGTTTGCCGTGACCAGCAGGCGCAGGCCGCCGACCTCGAACTCGTCGCCGCTGTCCGGCGTGCCGTCGGGATCAAGGGTGTGGGTCGAAGGCGCGTTGTTCGAGAGCGTCACGGGAAGCGTGAGAGCCGTGCTGTCGCTGAGATCAAGTTCGGCGGTGCGGTCGGCAAAGCCGACGGTTTGGTCTGAACCCTCGATGCGCAGGGTCGTGACGAGTACGCCGGGCGTCCAGCCGTCAGGCATAATCGGGTTCGGGTCGCGATTCACCCGGGTGAGTTGAAAAGTGATATCGACCTCTTCGACTCCTTCGGCGTCATCGTCGTCAATGACGTTAACAGTGAAGACGGCGTCTTTGTTTTTATCGTTTGGCTGGTCGCGCAGATCAGTCTGAGTGAGGAGATTGGTGGACGGACTGGAGACGCAGACGTCGCCGCTGGGGTTGCTATCGCATCTATCGATTGAGAGGGAGACGGCGAAATTGTGTCCATCACTGCTTGAGAGTATATCTTTTTCCGGAATGTCCAGGACGATGTCGAAACTGTCGCCCTCGCTCGCGGTGCGCACGCGCGCTGCGACATTGATGAGGTTCTCCTCGGTGGCATCCTGAATGTGGGCAAGATGCGTGTCGCGGCCGAGAACCCAGGTAGAGATAGCGGGAATGGTCGAGAGGTCGCTGGTGATGGCAAGACTGACATCCGTGACGTCCACAACCGAGTCGTCCGCCGCAGAAATGTTGATCGTCGCCTCGTTTTGCTGGGCCGCAAAAGTGGCAACATTGGCAACTCCGCTGGTAGCGTCGGAAACGGTAATCGCACCGTCGGTGCCCGGGTTGGTTGTCCCGTCCACCGTAGGCGTGATATTCAGGGTAAACCCTCCCGCGGGAGCCGGAAGGGTGGAAGTGAGTTTGACCTGGATGTCATTACCGCTCCCGCCCTCAATAATCGTGGATTCGTCCTCCTCAAAGCCGACCACGCCGATGGTGCCCGAGGTGTCCGTAACGGTGACATGCGCCTCGTTGTACGGTTCGCGGCCGACAGCATCGTTCCGTGTCCCCTGCGGTGCAAAACTCCAACCTTCCGGCAGGGCGGATTCGTCAATAGCAATAACCACCGTTTCTTCCACTTCCCTGACATCGTCTGACAGAGCACTGAAATTTAATCTCGTTCTACCCCGAGTGCTATCGTTCATCACCACGATTTCACCATTGGTCACGCCTGCGATGAATGTAAGTTCGCCGGAAGGCACCACAGACACCGGCAACGTCAAACCGCCCGACGGCAAGTTATCAGGAGAAGGAGTAAAGAGATTGAAACCTGTTTGGCCAACACCCTCAACGAGCGTGACGCCCTCACTGCTCCAACGGATGATGTTGTCGCTCGCCGCAATGGTTACAGTGGCAGCGGCATTGGCAGCGGAAATGCCGCCGCTGCCAAACGTCCAGCCGGACGGCAGTTCAGGCGTTATGCTGGTTCCGTCAAGCCTATGGGGAACCGAAGAAATCGTCAAGACGTGCTCCTCCTCCCCCTCGGCGGCATCGTCATCATAAGCGATGACCGGAATGACCACCTCGTCCTCGCCTGCGGGGACATGCACTATGCCGCAGCCGCCATCCGGGCAAGTGCTAAGAACTCCAGCGCCCCCCGTCCCATACGGCGTGAAAGTCGGCGAGAACCCATCCGAGAGTTGATTGCCGACAATTAAATCGGTCTGGTTGTCGGCGTCCGAGAGGAAAAAGTTCAAGCCGCCCGGCGGCGCGGGGCGCGAAAGCGAAATCACCAGCCCGGCGCCTTCGCCTTCCTTCAACGACACACTCGAATTCGCGAAACTGACCATGCCGGCCGCACCCTGCACGGTCAGGGTTTGCATCACCGGACCACTCGTATTCCAGTCGGAAGGGTTGTTGTCGCCCTCAAGCGTAAGAGTCAGTATAACGTCTTCGCTCGCTCCGCTTACCGCCCCCGAATGAACCGTGACCGGAAGCACATACTCCCTAACGCCCGAAGGTATCAGATAGACCGTGTCGGATTGCATGGACTCATCCTGGGGTGTCTCCTCGTCGTCGGCTTCAATCTCGTAACTCGGACCGCGCGTAGGTTGAATTATGCTGGCATCACCGGACATCAGCGAAACCAGTATGCCGTCCTGCAGAGCACCGGAAGATGCGGGCGACGACAACACCACCTTCACCTCGTGGGTGCCGGCATCCTCGTGAATCGTCTCGGTCGGGGAGGCAAACCCGATGGTGTTGTCGCTCGGCAGGATGGTGATTTCAAAGTTGCCGCCCCCTTCCGCGATTTCATAATTCGAAGGGAAGCCCGTGTCCGGACTCATGGTGAGGGTGAAAACCTCCGTGTCTTCGGGAATGCTGTCATCATCGATGTCGACTTCAATTGTCGCAATACCTTCCCCTAGGTCTGTATCAAGTTGCATAACAAGGTCAAACTCAGATCCGCCCATGACTGTGATATCGTCTCCGGCGGTATCGGAGCTTGTGATAGTGACGGGCAGTCCGTCTTCCGGGAAATTGCCATTCGGTACGGGACTGCCGTCCGGGAGCTTGGCGGCAATGGCGATTATGAGATTGCCGGTGCCGTCCTCTGACCGACGGGTCGAAGGCGGCTGTATTCCTTGCCTGGGCTGAACCATAACGGGAGTCTCGGGAACGGTAATCCCGTCGGCAACGAAACCAACCGTCGAGATGGTGGAGTCATTGTCGTTAATGGTGACCGCCCAGGAATCCGTATCGCCCTCCACGTATCCGTTGGCCAGATTGCCGCTATCAATGGCGACGGTGACGGTCCCCCCGGTGGTGTCGGTATCGTTGGTTGCCTGGAGAACAAGCGCAACTGTGCCCTGGTTCGCGTTAAAAGTGACATTGCCGCTGTTGCCGGTGATTGACGTGCCTCCCGCCGTCAGGGTGTAGTCGGTTTCGTCACTGGTGATGGTAACGGGAATGGTGATTTGCGCCGTGGGCGCGGGCGTGATGGTGAGTTGTGTTTGAACGGAAGCGGCCTCTTCCGTCGCCGCCGCGGTGGCATTGGCGAAGGCGACAACCCTGCCTTTGTCCTTGATGGTAATGGTGTGCATGTCGTCTGCAAACACGAAACCCGAGGGCAATGTACCCGAGAGGGCGAAGGTGATGGTTTCGTCCTCGATGTCGGTATCGTCTTGAGCCGTGACAACGAAGGACACCTGGGTTGTACCGGACGGAACACGGATGACATTGTCATTGAGATCTTCGCCCACCGGATCGATTACTCTAGTCGTGTAGTCGCCCGCTTCGAAATTTCCGGTAGCAACAACATTAAGGTCGAAGTCGGAAGGCGCTCCTGAGCCGGCGCGATCGATATCGATGAATACATCGGCATGTCTGGAGGGGTTTGCGCTACCGCTTGTGCTCGCGCCCTCGGTAGCTTCCGTATCGGTGCCGTTAACGGCGAAGCCGACCGGAGCGTCGTTGAGGGGAATGTTGATGGTATGCGTCGTGTTGGTTCCCAGATTCCATTCCGTCGGCGACGGCTCTTGAAGGGTGAGAATAATGGTTTCCGGTCCCTCACGGTCACTATCGTTGATGATGGTGAATTCCAATCCCAGCACGCCGTTGTTGACGGTGGTGGTCGATACCGAAACGGCGTTGAGCAACGGCGAAACGGTGTAATCAGTGGCAGGGGTTGCCGTGCCCGTGGCAACAACGGGCAGGGTGAACGCGTTCGCCGGCGCGGGCGCGGCCAATCCGCTCACATTGATGTTAACCGTGTACGTCATGTCCCCGTTCGGATCCTCTATGGCTTCCGTGGGGGTCGTCGTGGCAAATTCGATGGTTCCCGTCTGCACGTCATCGTCCGTGATGGTGAGAGTGTGCGTGCTTCGATCGTTGTTGACGCGCCAGCCGTTGTCCGACACGGCCGTAAGCGTGAGCATGACGGTTTTGTTGCCGTCGGCCAGTTGGTTGTCGGGAATGGTCATGATTGTCCAGCCTTGATTCGTCAGGCCGTTAATCGCAACCGTGTTACTCGCCAGAATGCTCCCGCCGATGTCTCCCGTCGCCGTTATCGTTACATCAAAATTACTGCCGAAACTGCCGCTGTTTACGATATGGAAGGGAATGAGGTAGGAGGTGGCGCCCTCAGCCACCGAACTTGCCGCGCCGGCGAAACCGACGGTCGGGAAGTCATCGTTGGTGAGAGTGATGTTGTGGGATACGGAGGTCTCGGTCCATCCGGTCGGCAGCGTGGTTCCGCTTCCGGCAATCTCGATCGTGAGACTTCTATCGGTCGTGACGGTAGGGGTATCCAAAGCCTCGATGGTAAGCACCGCTTCCCGCGTCTCTGCACCGCTGTCCGCCCCCGTCGGCAACGTCCATGTGTTACCGCTGAGGCTTCCGTCCGAAACCGAAAGACTGTAATCGGTGCCTCTCACCGCGTTTCCGGTCAGTGCGATGGCAACAGCCCTGTCCGACGAGGTCGTATTCACGGGGATTGCCTTGTCAATGGTCGCGGTAATGGTCGCGCTCATCCCCTCGGGAATGGGAGAGGCGGGCGACGGCCCGGCAAAGGTGACGGTGTTCCCGTTGGCGTTGATGACGAACTCATGATCCCTGTTGTCGCCGAAATCATAGCCTTGCGGAAGAGTGCTGCCCCCCAGCCTGACCGTGAAACTTTCGGGAAGTTCCATATCCACGCCGTCGTCGCGGATGGGAATGTTGAAACTCACACGGTCCGTGGTTGTGGGAATGCTCAACGTGCCGTTATCGGGATCGGTGATGTCGTTGTCGTTATCCGTAACCGACCATGTGAAATTCAAGGCCGTGTCGGGATTGCCGCCGGAAACCACGACCGTTAGCGAAAGATTGTCCCCCTCGTCAACACTCGTCAGGTTTATGCTGTTCGCTATGTCCGTCGGAGCAAACTGCACCATGTTGGGCTCCGGATCTTCGACCGTCAGCACAAAACGCCTGTTGGCGATTTCCCAGCCGTCGGCCGAGGGGAAGTTGGCGCCTCCGGCAAAGTTCAAGGTGTAGATATCCGTTTCAAAACCCGTATCCTCGGCGAAAGTCATGCGCAGGGTTGCCGTTGTCTGGCCCGCGGCGATGGTGAAAGTGTTGCTGCCGGCATTCCAGCTTGCCTCGGCGCTATTCGGTGCCGAGAGCGTGAGTTCGTTGTTCGGGTCGCTGCCGGACGCTTTGGTGATTAGCAAAGGCAGGCCGCCGGCGGGCGCCGGGTCGTTCAGATCCAAGGCCAGGTCGTATTGCCCCGTTCCCGTGACTTCGGTTTCCGTAGCCGAGTCGGGCGTGAAGCTTACGAGCCTGTCGTTCGCGGGGATGGTGATCGTGTGCGTGGTGCTGCTGGAGTTCAACAACCAGGCCATGGGCAGACTCGAATGCCTGCTAAGCGTGACCACGACATCTTCGGAATCTTCCGGATCCGCATCGTTTTGGATGGTGAAGGAGAACTCCCCCCTGCTGCTTCCGTTGCTGATGGTCACGGTTCCCGTATCGGGGTCGTCGACATCCGCGGCTCCCGTGGTTACCGTCCAGGTAAGGAGGAGGTTTTCGTCCGCGGGATTGCTCGATGTCACCACGAGGGTGACAGGATCGCCTTCATTTGCGGACGATGTTGTTCTTTCGAAACCGATGCTGCCCCTGGGCTGTTCGTTTTCGGGAATGGTGACGGTGTGCACCGTGCGCGCGCCGAGCATCCATCCGTCCGGAAGCTGGTCGGGAGACGAGCGCTCCGAGAGCGTGAAGATGATGTTTTCGGCGAGTTCGGGCTGGCCGTCCGCGCCCTGGCTGCGAACCCGGATGTTAACGGCGCTTGTCCCCTGGGGAATGGTGAGGATTCCCGGGCTTCCGGAACTGCCGGGGGAATAGGACCCGGTGCCCGGGATGTCAATGGTGTACTCGCCGCTGCCCGCGCTTCCGGTGACCGCAAGGCCGACTTGGATATCGCCGACGGCGTAGGGGAAGTTGACGTTAACGGGAACGGTGATTCCGACGGTGTCATCGGTTTCCTCGAGAGTCGAACCGGCGCTCGCAAACTGAACGGTGTTGTCGTTGGGATTGATGGAGAAACTGTTGGTGGGCGAAGCGATTCTGTATCCGCTTGACGGAAGGTTGGCGTCTCCGCTGATGGTCAGCCGTATGCTTTCGGAAAGTTCGGCAATGTCGTCATTAACGATGCCGACGTCAAAGGTCGCGCTGGTCTGCCCTGCCGGGATGGAGAAGCTTCCCCGAACCGCGCTGATGTCTCCCGAAATATCCACGGGGGGAGTGTCGCCGCTGGTAGCCGTCCAAGTAAGGGGAATTCCCCCCGCGGGAGCCGCAACGCCGGTGATTTCAACGGTTCGCGTGGCAACGACGCCGTCCGCCTCGTCGTAACTGGCGAGGTTGACGCCGTTGGTGGAATCAAGGGCCGCAAAGCCGATGTCATTGTCGTTTGCGCCGATGGTCAGGGTGTGCGTCGTCGCACCGGGCTCGAGTCGCCACGGCTGATCCGGGAGATCCGGGAAGTTGGCGCCCTCCATAATCGTGAAGACGACTTGCTCCGGCCCCTCGCCGTCGGTATCGGCGTTGATGATGACTTCAACGGACGCCACTGCTAGAGGCACGAGTCCTTCGTTCGTTCCCTCGGGGACGGTCAGGATTGTCGGGGACGTGAAGGTAATGTCGCTCGAAATGTCCACGGAGGGGTCGCCGCTGGTTGCGCTTACGGAAATCGGAACGCCTCCGGCAGGCGCGGGGCGCCCGAGCCGCAACTGCAGACGCGTCGTTACCGCCGCATTGTCGCCTTCTTCAACCCGCGAGGATGGCTCGGCAAAACCGATATGGAAGTCGTCGTTGCGCGGAATGGTGATCTGCAGGAGGCCGGTGAAACGGGCGTAGCGGGCGTTCGTGCCGGTGGTGGTCGCGGAGAGTTCGATGATTTCATCCATCTCGGAGAGATCGTCATCCACGGCGGTAACGGTGAGGGTCACGGAACTCGTGTATCGCGGCAGGAGCATCTCGAGGCGTCCGTGCTCGCCGTTCGTCTGCGCTCCGCCGACTATGACGTTCGGTCCCTGTCCTGCCTGCGATGTTCCCGGAGTCTCCGGCAGAGTAACCGTTGTCGTGGCGCTCAAAGTGTATTCGTCCGGATCCGCGGTTGAGCGCGGCGTTGCCTGAAACACGACCGTGACCTCCCGCTCCAGAGGCTTGTCAAACTCGAACGTCACGGAGCGCGTGCCGCCCTCCTCCACGGACATTCCGCCCGAACCCCTGATATCCGTGACCGAGGGAACGATGTCGAGGCGCTCCTCGTAGAGGATGCGCTTTTCGCGCTCGACCAGCCGCCACAAGTTCGGCTTCGCCCTGCTGCCCTCCCTGCTGCCTTCCACGCCCTTAAGTCCGGGCAACAGGAGACTGAGCGTCAAACCCGCGTTCCAACGCCCGCCCAGGGAATCCTTTTCATCATGGCTTTCATAACCGCCTTCCAGGAAAAGTCCGGGATAGACCCGAAGTCTTCCGCTGATCTCGTAGGAAGAGTGCCAGTCGCTTTTGACCTCCTCGCGCTCTCCCTCGAAACGCCAAACGCCGATAGCGCCGTCCAGATAGACCCTGTTCAGGAGTCTGAATCCGAGACGGAAATCCACGCCCCGCTGGGCCTGCTCTTCATAACTCAAAGCCGCGCCATCAAGGAAAACACTCCGGCCTTTGCGCCAGCCGCCCAGGGGATGGTAGTAGTTCACGCCGGCATGGACGATCCCGCTTTGCACGTCCAAGCCCGCGCCCAGGCGGTTGTGTCCGCGCTCGAGGTCGTAATCGAAAAACACCGAGCCTCCCACGGCCGTGTCCGGGTCGAGATACGACCGGACCACCAAGCCCAAATTGGTGTCAATGCGGCTTGCGCCCTCGATTCCGTTCCAGAGGACGGCGCCGGGCTGCATGAAGAAAGCCGAGCCGGTTCCGTCGCTGTGCCATTTCCCCCAAACCGGAATGACGGCATCAATCTCTCCGCGCACGTCTTGGTCCCACACCCACGAAACACTCGAGTCCAAACGGAATTGCTCCTCAAGGAGCGCGACGCCGCCGGAACGCACGGCGTCCTCGATGGTGTTCACAAGCATGCGCGAAGTGGTGTTGCGCAAGGATTGCCGCGCGCATTCGGAGTAGTCGCGCCGGCCTGCGCTGCCGGAATTGCCGGAATTGCCGGAAGCGTCAATATTAATGCTGTCGGAATTGTAAAGATCGCGGGGAGCGAAGCCCTGCGTGTCGCCGGCATCATGACAGCCGAGCACACCGCTCCACAAATCCTCCAGCGCCTGCGAAGATTTAGAGAAAAGAGCTTCATCTGCCTGCGACGACGCCCCTACGACGAGCATAAGCGATACAACCGGAAGCAAAAGAATTTTTGCCGGAATCTTCACAATATCAACCAGAGCCTCCTAAGCTTCTCCTAAAACGGCCGAACATAAGGGGATAAAAAACCGATACGGAGAGATAATTACAAATTTTGCAGGTTGTAGCAAGGGATTTTTTAGCATGATTTCAGGCCTTTGAATTAATGGGGATATCCCTTGTCTTACATAACAAACCCCGCTTGAAACCACGGATTCGAGGGCCTCAAACAGGAGAAAACACCGGAGCTCAAATAAGGCGCAAGGCGTCGGCCAACCAAAGCGTTCCGATGCGATTCATGCCCAATTATACCCCTTTTTCGCGGAATTTCCATATCCCTCTGTTCCGGCCGTATCCCGAAAAAGAGGCGGCATCAGGGGCAACTTGCCCTGTAAAGCCCCGCAGCGCCACCCGGGAGAGGCGGGCTCGATTCCCGTTGCGAGCAGACGGGAAAGAATGTATAAACGGTGTTGATTCGAATCGGGTTCTGCCTAAAGGACAATGCCCGGTCGGGCCCGGTCGGGCCCGGTCGGATTTTAGCGCCCGGCCAAAGCAGATGGTTGGGTGCAATCTTTTTAAGCAAAAAAGGCTATATCACTTTTGAGGATGGGGTTTATGCTTTAACTTCGAAAGCTCTTAACAACAAGCCAGCTCGTTTTTTATATTCCCGGCTGTTCATTTCTTTCAAATTCCCTCGGCACGGTCATTTTGTATTTACCTATGTATGCGCCGTCTTTGACCAGGCTTCGCGTTCCCGATCCCAAATCCACGTTTGATAAATCCACAAATTCCAGCCATGGATGCTTTAATTTCTCCGCCAAATAAACAAACAGGCGCTTAACTTTCACAGACGAGCAATTTTCCAACAAATCCTGAACCGATTTAGGCCTTAAATCATTCGAGAGCTCCATTAATTCGTAGCACTCAAAAAACTCTTGATGCTTCGGAGCAAGATACAAGCATTCCAGGATGGCGCGTGCAGGTTGCGATATTTTCACTGAAAAGCCGTTATCCGATAGATCCATTAAATCCATATCCGCAGGCAGGAACGATGTCGAGTAATAGTCTATTCTTTCTTCCCAATCTTTCTTTTTAAACCATAGCGGCAACGTTTCTTTCGGAGCTCCCATTAACACTGCACGCCCCGGGGCAAGATCAATATACTGGCTGCGGCCAAGAAGCGATAATGCCGTGCGACCGGCAACGTGCACCGACAAGCCCAGCTGTTTTTGCAGGGCGTAAAGCCCGCCCAAATAATCAACTTCGTCCCCTTTGCGCTTCAAGGCGCCGGTTCCCACCGATTCAAGCCATCCGCTTTTTTTGTAATGCTTTTGAAGGTCCAGGCTATAGCCTTGTGATGTTAACCACGAAGACAGCAGAACGGTTCCCGGGGGAGTGGCGCGCAGTATTTTGTTTATTTTAGTTTCATTTTTGGTAGCCATGCTACCAATATAGGGTTCAAAATAAACAAACTCAAGAATTATATTTATTTTTACCGGCATAAAGGTAGTTATGCTACCAATACACGCTTCAAAATAAATAAAATCATGGATGCAGGGTTAAATCGCCATGAGGGAAAAGTCACTTGAGCCGCAATCCCGGCAACACCGGAACGGAGTTTCAGGCGCACGGCAAAGCGGAGAATTCGCAACGGAAAGTTCGTCCCGCAATCTTCCGTTGAGAAGGCTATATCCTTGCGGACTCGGAAACCTCAAAATTCCTCGGTACACCTTTGGAATTTGATGTGTTTCCATTTTGTTCTGGACTTGGCAAGCGAATTCGTGCAACCGTAATACGTATAAAACGAGTCGTTCTACATAAGGGATCAGGGCTATGAAACACGGTGAAACCGCAGAAACGCTTTCGCAACACGGCCTTCAACATCAAGACGGATGCTCCGATATTGGTATGGGCATAATGTTGAACAACTTAATATATGAATATCAAGGAGGCGCCTATGAAGGGTGATGATAACGTTGGTGATACAACCAAAACATCAACCGGAGAGGTGAATCGAAAAGTGGATAGTTACAGAAATGATTTCTTGCGAGTGACCGGCAAACTCGGACAAGAGTTCAGGTTAAATCGGACAAGGACGGATAACCTTAATACTCGTTTTTGGATCGTAATTGGCGTGATTGTTGCGGTTCTTACCTGGTTTAATTATTTAAACAAACCTGTAATGGCCATGAAGACGATTACCATAGATGAGGCAGAAGCGGCGGCGCAGAACAAAAGGAAGGAAAGATAAAAATGGACGACAAAGAGATAGAGAAAAAAGCTGATGAACTCACGGAGAGGTATTTGGAGCCTCCGGTTCCCGTTTACGGAATTGCTCGAGAGAACAAGGTAGAGGTATATACAGCAGACTTTGGTGAATTTTCTAATCGTTTTTCGGGATTTTTTGATTTCGAAAACGCCGACATATACCTAAACGAAAAGGACGCAATAGAAAAGCAGTATTTTACAGCTGCCCATGAGTTTGGCCATTGGATTCTTCACAAAGATGATTACATTGCTGATCCGGAAAGATACGCGTTTATGTCGAAGAGAACGGAAACTGCAAATGGTAATTCTGACGACTACATGGAAAGAGAGGCAGATTATTTTGCGACATGTTTGCTTATGCCTCGGTTGTTAGTTAAAAAATTCGTTCCTTATCATTCGTCCTCTGAACTCGCTGCCATGTTTAACGTTCCACATGCTTTGATGGAGAATAGATTGAAAGAAGTCTTGTGACAGAGCAAGACGAAAAAGCGAACAAAAAACTTCTTGCAAATATCAGTTTTGCTGGGCCCTGATTTCTGGTTGGAGATGGGTCCGTTCGATAAGGGGCAAAGTGTCATCGATGCTATTGAGCAGGGTGTGAATTTGGACGAATCAGCAATTTATATGGTAGGGCGGATAGCACACATGAGGCGGGTATCGGTTTGAGAGGATTTGATGTCTGTCATAGGGTGCTATACGTTGCGTCCACATGGCGCATTCCGAAAAAGGAGACTGAATTATGGCGCAGCCACCTCTTGATTTAGCAAAAGCTACCGAGCTTGATTCTGGTGATTGCAGCGAGGATAGGGGCACGCAGGTGAATCCCGGAGATTGCATGCAAGCATGTGTGCGGGCAATTGAGGCTTGGGAACTCACCGACTCGGACGCAAGGAAAATATTGGCCGTCGATCACCAAACTTGGATGCAGATTAAGAGCGGAAAGTGGAAGGAATCGCTTAGCCGTGAACAGTTGAAACGTATCGCTACAGTCACAGCTATCTACAATGCGTTGTATTCATGCTTCGGCACGGAGGCCAACCGCTGGGCGATGCATCCCAACGAGATAGAGATGTTTCACGGGCGCAGGCCGGTTGATGCTATGATTGAGGAAGGCCTGCCAATGATGGAGAAGGCACAAATTCACACGCGTAATTTACTGGTTGGCATGTTTACGGTTTGAAGTCCCTGTCTCAACCTGTTTTTCTAATCTTGGTTTTTCGTATTCATATTTGTGAATGTGTAATGATGTGGTTTCAGAACATGAAGAAACGAAAAACGATAAAAGAAATAAAAACACTCCAACAAATAAAAATGGAATACAAATAGTTATAACCCACGAAATTATCGCCTTTTGGAATTTAGAAAACTCGATATATTCAGCTAAATCCCGGTATTCTCCAAAACGTCGAGGAATTTCACTCCCAAAATTTTCTCTTACAGCACCTATTAAATCATAACTTCCTTCATCGTTTTTTTCATCCGTATCGGGCATGATACTCTTCCTTAATCAATTTATTATCTATTTCCTCTTCATCATCTCTTACAGATTTTCTCCACGCTCCTTTTTTCCAGTGGCTAATTCCTATCAGTTTATATGGAGGCTGTTTTCCCCATCTTTCATACGCCTCGTTCAAAACCTCAACGTGGGGCATGTACTTTTCTTCCGTTGGTTCCTTGTTCCTTTTCATTATTGGAAGAATGTCGTCAAATACTTCTGCTTGGATAAAACCGTTTTCGTGCCTGCTCGTGCGCTCATAAAGTTCTCTAACAGCAGGGCCGTATACCCAAGTTAAAAACTTACCTCTGATTAAAGGATTATCAGGACCGTATTTGCCAATGTGGAGCATGTTGGCAAAATATAAAATTTTCTGGATTTGTAAATTTGTTAGACCCTCCCCGTCAGGATCGTCCTCGGCTAATTGAACAAGGGCTTGCGCCCCCTGAAGACACGTAATTGGTTCCATCACAATTCTCCTTTTGCTTCCTATAGTCTATTTACCATGATAACCGATTTTCGATATCTGTCAATAAAGAACTGCGCAAGCAAAAATATACACACTGGCACCAGCAAAGGGAAGTAACGCAACTTGCAAATTGACACGGGAAACAGGCGATCTGAATCCTTCGATGAATTTGAACCTTCCATAAGAGGATTTTCCCAATTTCGAACTTAAAGGACAAAAACTAGAAAACAACTCGCTGAAAAATGGAAATGCGGTATATCTCTTGTTAAGGGGTATATCGATAACGGGCAACTAAAAGAAGCGCTTCCTCCTGATGCCATGAGAGATTTACGCTTGTGAAACTTTCATAAACCTGAAAGCACTTTTAGAAACGCAGGAGTATTCCCACAAAAGCAATCACCAAACTCAAGACAGTGACGCTGATACCCATTCCAATCATTATCTTGGTGGTGTTGGAATCATTTTTTTCTCTCATGGAATTGATTCCCTTTTCCATATCCGTACGAAATCGTTCAAATGCAGAATCACTCTCGGCTTTTGCTTCTTTTCTCTCGGCTTGTAGAACTTTCATATCGCTCTCCACTTGTTTTTGTAGCAATTCGTTCTAGTGCTCCAGTTTTTCGAATTGAGGATCTGGGTTCTCGTGGTTCATATCGTCAGTATAGCACAAGATTGGGATGCGGGTTGATGAAACTTTGGCGACTCGGGAATATGCCGTAAAAAAGCGCATTTACGGTGAATGCGAATAGCGGTGCTAGTGTTTCCAACATGACTTGGTCGGACGTCCCCATAGCTGCTGATGGAACATTTTCAAACCGGGAAGTCTTGTGACAACAGCTGCTCAATTCCCATATTTTTCCTTCATTGCATCAATATCCTCAGGCTCTTCGTAACAAGTTAAAATGGGATCAATACGACTGTAATCTACTCCGTCATTATCCCAAGTTCCATCAATGTCATTGGGGTCTTCTTTCGTAGTAACAAAAGGATGCGCGGCCCCGAACTCCCGAAAATGGAACTCCCGAAAATGCCCGCGCGCCGCTTGCGGCGCGATCCTTTAAACCTCTCCGGAAGGAAGGCGCACCCGTCGAAGGGTGAGGTTGATGCGTCCGCCTTTTTCGCCCAGCAAGTTCGAGCTTGAGGGAAAAATCCTGTCGATGCCGTGAAACGCGCGGCGCGACTCTCCGGCCAGCACGACCACATCCCCCGAACACAGCCGCCACGAACGCGAATGCTTCTCCTTCTCCATGCGCAGCCGGAAGGTTGCCATGTCCCCCAGCGAGACGGAAACAACGGGAGCGTCCATGGCATCCTCGTCCCTGTCCTGGTGCAATCCCATGCGCGCGCCCTTGCCGCGGTAAAAATTAACCAGGCAGCATTCCGGCGGGGCGGGATATTCCGCCAGCCCCTCCCACAGGCGCAGCAGGCCCGGGGGAATCGGCGCCCACGGCGCGCCGCTCGAGGGATGGCGCGCCTCGTAGCGGTAGCCGCGGATGTCGGAAACCCAGCCGAGCGGGCCCGCGCAGGTCATCAGCACCGAAAACGGGCGCCCGCTGTTCGGCATCACCGGGCGGTAAAACGGCGAATGGGACGCAATTTCGCGCACTTGCGCGACCAGCTCCTGCTGCTCAACGGGCGAAAAATGCCCCCGGTAGAGCCTGAATCCGTCCGATTCGCGAATCACCTGTTCCATGAAACCTCGCTCTTTGCGATGAAAATTGCGACGAAAATCCCCCCTTCCCGCTTGAAAAGGGCGAATGCCGACCCTATATGCTAGGACAAATCAACTCCCGCAACAAAGAACATGCAATTAAAAAGGACATGCAACTAAAATGCCCAAAATCATCGGAATAGACCTCGGCACCACCAACTCGTGCGTTGCCGTCATGGAAGGCGACGCCCCCAAAATCATCGAGAACATGGAAGGCGCGCGCACGACCCCCTCGGTCGTCGCATTCACCGCCGAAGGCGAACGACTCGTCGGACAGGCCGCAAAGCGCCAGGCCGTCACCAATCCGGAAGGCACCCTCTTCGCCATCAAGCGGCTCATCGGACGTCCCTTCGGCGACAAAACCGTCAAGGAGGACCAGGAGAAATCCGCTTTCAAAATCGTTCAAGCCGACAACGGAGACGCATGGGTTGAAGTGCGCGACAAAAAATATTCCCCCTCGCAAATTTCCGCCTTCATCCTCGAACAGATGAAGCAAATCGCCGAAAACTATCTCGGCGAAAAGGTCACGCAGGCCGTCATCACCGTTCCCGCATACTTCAACGACGCGCAGCGGCAGGCGACGAAAGACGCGGGCGTCATCGCCGGACTCGAAGTCCTGCGCATCATCAACGAGCCGACCGCCGCATCCCTGGCATACGGACTCGACAAGAAAAGCGCCGGAACCATCGCCGTCTTCGACCTGGGAGGCGGAACCTTTGATATCTCCATCCTGGAAATCGGCGACGGAGTCTTCGAGGTGCGCTCCACCAACGGCGACACCTTCCTCGGCGGGGAGGATTTCGATCTGCGCCTGCTCGACTACCTCGCGGATGAATTCAAGGCCGAAAACGGAATCGACCTGCGCAAGGACAAAATGGCGTTGCAGCGTTTGAAAGAGGCCGCCGAAAAATCCAAAATCGAACTCTCCTCCGCGCAGCAAACCGAAATCAACCTCCCCTTCATCACCCATGACGCGGACGGACCCAAGCATCTGACCATGAAACTGACGCGCTCAAAACTGGCCGCGCTGGTCGAGCCGCTGGTGCAGCGCACCAAGCAGCCCTGCCTGGATGCCTTGAAGGACGCGAAGCTCAGCCCCGGGCAGATCGACGAGGTCATTCTCGTCGGCGGACAGACGCGCATGCCGCGCATCCGCGAATTCGTCCAAGAACTTTTCGGGCGCGAACCCTCCAGCAGCATCAACCCCGACGAAGCGGTCGCCGCGGGCGCCGCGACCCAGGCCGGCGTGCTCGGCGGCGACGTCAAGGACGTCGTGCTGCTTGACGTCACGCCCCTCTCGCTGGGAATCGAAACCCTCGGCGGCGTTTTCACCCCGCTCATCGAGCGCAACACCGCCATCCCCACGCGCAAGTCGCAGGTCTTCTCCACCGCCGACGACAACCAGCCCGCCGTGACCATCCGCGTCTTCCAGGGCGAGCGCGAAATCGCGGAGGCCAACAAGCTGCTCGGGCAGTTCGACCTGGTCGGCATTCCCCCCGCGCCCCGCGGCGTTCCGCAAATCGAGGTCTCTTTTGATATCGACGTCAACGGAATCGTTTCGGTGTCCGCAAAGGACAAGGCGACCGGCAAGGAGCAGAAA
This sequence comes from Hyphomicrobiales bacterium, assembly GCA_026708505.1. Taxonomy (GTDB): domain Bacteria; phylum Pseudomonadota; class Alphaproteobacteria; order JAPOUT01; family JAPOUT01; genus JAPOUT01. Next base: position 17,365 of record JAPOUU010000040.1, read on the forward strand.
ACCCAAATCCAGGATCCCGGAGGCCTGAGCAAGGAAGACATCGAGCGCATGATCAAGGATGCCGAAGAGCACGCCGAAGACGACAAGCGCAGGCGCGAAATGGTCGAAGCGCGCAACCAGGCCGACGCGCTCATCCACTCCACGCGCAGCACGCTCTCCGAGGGCGGCGACAAGGTTCCCGAAGCCGAACGCACCGCCGCCGAGGGCGCCATCGGCGAACTCGAAGAAGCCCTCAAGGGCGAAGAACTGTCGGAGATTCAAGCCAAAAGCGAAGCGCTCGCCAAGGCCGGAATGGCGCTGGGAACCGCAATGTACCAGCAGGCGCAGGCGGAACAGGCGGCGGCCGGCGGCGAAGCCGGCGATGCGGGCAACGTGGGCGGCGACACGGGCAACGTGGGCGGCAACGTGGGCGGCGATGCGGGCGCGAACGGCATGGATGAATCCGCCAGGGCCGGCGAGGATGCAAAAACCGTGGATGCCGACTTCGAGGAAGTCGATGCCGGCGACGGCAGTTCCGGCGACACCGGTTCCGGCGACGGCGATGACCAGCATCGCTCCGCATCCTAACGGCGCTCCGGACGCAAGCCCCGGGCGCTAGGGCCGTCTTTCCTTATCCGCTATGGCAGAACAGAGCTACTACGAAACTCTCGGCGTGGCGAGGAACGCCGATGAAAAAACAATCAAGTCGGCCTATAGAAATCTCGCCAAGAAGTACCATCCCGACCAAAATCCCGGCAACGCCGACGCCGAGCGGCAATTCAAGGACATCAATGAAGCCTACGAGGTCCTGAAAGACGAACAGGCGCGCGCAACCTACGACACCCTCGGACACTCCGCGTTCAAGGCGCACAGTTCGGGCGGAGGCGCGGGAATGCATCCGGGCGCCGAAGGCTTTGCGGGCTTTGGCGGATTCGCCGGCGGCAGCGGAGGCTTTTCCGGCGTCTTCGGCGACCTGTTCGAAGACATCCTGGGCGGAGGCGCGCAAGCGCGGCGGCGCGCGGGCCCGCGCCGCGGCGAGGATCTTCGATACGACATGACCATCACCCTCGAAGAAGCCTTCACGGGCAAAAAAACCGAAATCTCCGTGGTCGCTCCGGTCGCATGCGCAACATGCTCGGGCTCGGGCGCCGCTCCGGGAACCAAGCCCGTCACATGTTCGGCCTGCGCAGGCACGGGGCGCATTCGCACAACCCAGGGCTTCTTCACCTTCGAGCAGGGATGCGCCCAGTGCCAGGGCAAGGGCGAACGCCTCGAAACCCCCTGCACCCAATGCAACGGCTCGGGACGCGAGCGCAAAAAACGGCGCATCAGCGTCGACATTCCCGCGGGCATCGACAACGGAACGCGCATCCGCCTCAACGGCGAGGGCGCGCCGAGCGCTTCGGGCGGAGGCAACGGCGACCTCTACATCTTCATCTCGGTGCGCGAACACCAACTCTTTCAACGCGACGGCGCCGACCTGTACTGCCAGGTGCCCGTCGCTATGACAACGGCGGCGCTCGGCGGCGAAGTCCAAATCCCCGCATTCGGAAACCAGCGCCTCAAAATCAAAATCCCCGAAGGATGCCAGGGCGGACACAGGCTGCGCCTGCGCTCCAAGGGAATGCCCGTGCTCCACTCGCGCGACCACGGCGACTTGTATGTCGAAATAGCCGTCGAGACGCCGGTCGGACTCTCGGGAAGGCAAAGGGAATTGCTCAACGAGTTTGCCGAACAATCCGATACCGCGACAAATCCCCGGGTGAACGGATTCTTCGAGCGCGTGAAAAGTTTGTTTGAGGGGCTTTGACAATGGGCAAGCAACGCAACTTCATCATCTCCGGATGCGCGGGACGAATGGGACGCGAAATCATCCGCCAGGCCCTCGCGCCCGGGGGAGCGGGCGAACGCCTGCGAATCATCGGCGGCGTCGAAGCGAAAGGAAGCGATGCCGTCGGCGTCGATATGGGACGGCTGGCCGGACTCGACGACATCGGCATCACCGTCGGCGATTCGCTCCTTGATCTGGTCACGCAGGCCGAAGGGATTATTGAATTCTCGACTCCCGAGGCGACCGCCGAGCATGCGGCACTGGCGGCGCAGGGACGCATCGCCCACATCATCGGCGCAACGGCGATAAACGACGAACAACAAAAACGCATTAATGCCGCCGCGCGCCACTCCGTTATTGTGCAGGCGAGCAACATGAGCCTCGGCATGACCTTGCTTGCGGAACTCGCACGTTTGGGCGCAAAGCATCTGGGAGAGGAATGGGATGTGGAGATTCTCGAAAGTCACCACCGCAACAAGGTGGATGCGCCTTCGGGCTCGGCGTGGTTTCTCGCACAGGCGATTGCGGACGCGCGCGAACAAAAACTCTCCGACGTAGCCGAACTTGAGCGGCACACGCAACGCAAGCCCCGGACGCCCGGATCCATCGGGATGGCCGCGCGGCGCGGCGGCGGCATCATCGGCGAGCATGAAATACTGTTTGCCGGAAACGGCGAGCACATCGCCCTCACCCACCGCGCCGAAGACCGCGCAATATATGCGCGCGGCGCGCTCCACGCGCTCGAGTGGGCGTGCGACGGCAAAAAGCCGGGATTGTATGACATGCGCGACGTATTGGGTTTCGGGGAAAATAAATGAGCGGATGTTTGCTGCTCGTGCGTCACGGCCAAAGCGAGTGGAATGCGCTGAACCTGTTCACCGGACAAAAGGACATCGGCTTGACCGAACGCGGACGCAATGAAGCGCGCGAGGCGGGAGCCCTGCTCGCAAAACGCGGCATGGTGCCCGATGAAACGCACACATCGGTGCTAAGCCGCGCAATCGAGACGGCTTCCATCATGCTGGAAACATTGGAATGCGACGTTCCGGTGTTTCGCTCGGCGGCGCTGAACGAGCGCGACTACGGCGACCTCACCGGCATGAACAAGGACGAGGCGCGCAAAACCTGGGGCGAGGAACAAGTTCATCTCTGGCGACGGAGCTATGCAATCGCGCCGCCGGGAGGGGAAAGCCTGCGCGACACTTTCGAGCGCGTGGGCGTCTATTACAAGGCGGAGATTCTGCCGCGTTTGGTTGAGGGCAAATGCCTGCTGGTGGTCGCGCACGGGAATTCCCTGCGCTCGCTCGCGGGGTTCCTCGAAGACCTCGACGAGGAGGGAATACAGGCGACAAACATCGAAACCGGGGAGATTCTCCTCTATCGCCTCAACGCCGACGGCTCCCTGGCGGGCAAGGAAAACCTCGCGCCCGCGTAAAACCAAACGAACGCGAAACCGCTCCCCCAACGCAACGCGGGATTAGCAAGGCCCGGCCGCAAACGCAACGCCCTCAAGCCGCGTGAAAGCGCGAAGAAGGTGCGATAATTCAGCCTGCATCTATGATGGTAATCGTAATGCTGGACGGTTCCGCAATGCTCCATCCGGGCGGCAGGTTGTTGTTCGGGTCGGTGATTTGAATAATGACTTCCTCGTTATCGGTGTCGGGACTGGGGAGTTCCAGGGCGGCTTCAAAGACCAATATAGGATTGGTGATGCCCGAGGGAAGAGTCCAAACCTTGGTGTTGGCATCATATCTGGCGCCGTTGGTGCTTATTTGGTTAAGGGCCGCGGCAATGCCGAAATCCCCCTCTTCGGAGGTGCCTGTTATTACCAAGGTGAGTTCTATGCCTGCGGGAAGCGTGTCGGTGAGAACAAGTTCCGGAAATGTAAAACGGTTCATCCCCGCCGGCGCCCTTACGCTTCCGCGTTCCGTAACGGTCGCGGCGGTGGTGGTGAATTTCATGGTGTTGGCGGTGTTGGCGGGAATGGTGAAAAGCAGGGGCGAGGAATCTCCGGCCTGCACGAGGTGCACGCTTGCCGGATCAACCACGACGGCAACGGTGAAAGTTTCCTGTTCTTCGGTGGTGAGATCATCGTTAACCGTGACCGTCGCCATGGAAGATCTGCCGTTCGCGGCTATGGTGATTTGGCAATTCGTTCCCGTTCCGTCGGCGGCATCGCACTGGGTGCCGTTATCCAGATGCCAGTCGGCGGAAGCTCCATAAGTCGCATCACCGCCGGCGACAAGACTGAATGTGATATCTTCGGATACCCCCTCGCTTAAGCTGATATTCAATGTTGCACTTCCGTCCTCCGCGATGGTCGTGTTTGCCGTCAGCTCAATGGCCGGCAGCGGCAAATCCGCGGGAATGGTGAGAACCAAGGGAGCGCCGGGCGTCAATCTTGTCCCTCCCGCCGAAGCAATTTCCACGGAAAGAATTATGCTCTCGGGCATCTCGCCGGTGCGCAGGTCGTCACGGATTGCAACTACCACGTCTTCGTCGGCTTCGGTATTGCCGGCCGTAACCATGGCCTGGCAATTATCTTCCGTGACTTCGGCGCAGACCGTGTCGCCGACGGACAAACTCCAATCGCCGTCGGAACCGTAAGTTGCAGTGCCGCCTCCGATCAGGTTCAAAACAACATCCTCTCCAAGGGCTTCGCTCAACCGGATATCCAGGCTTACCGTGCCGCCCTCTACAATCGCCTCGCCGCCGGCCGCCTCGCTGCCCGTTCGAACAACCGAAACCCTGGGTCCCGATTCACGCTCTTCGTAAAGGATCCGCTTCTCGCGTTCGACAAACCTGTACAAGTCCGGGTCTTTCCCGCCGTCCCTGTAACTTTTCCCTTCGAAGCCGGGAAGGGTAAAACGAAATGCCACGCCCACGCTCGCTCGTTGTCCGATCGATGCTTTCTTGTCGTGATGCTCCAGGCGCCCTTCCAGAAAAATACCGGGCCTGATCCGAAGCCCCGCGTCCACTCCGTAGGAAAACTTCCAATCGTCCTCTGCGCCGTCGTCTCCCTCGAACAGCCAGTAGCCGAGATTGCCCGCGACGCGCACCAGAGTGCTTTCAACGGCAAGACCGGCATCCATGCCGCGCAGGGCATCTTCGACATATCCCTCCCGCCCTTCTTCGGTGTCGCTAAGCGGGTGGTAATAATTGAATGCACCGTAAAAACCGTCTCTTTGCGCGTCCACGCCGATGCCAAGGCGTGAATGCCCAATCTTGAAATCGTGGTCGTAAAAAAGCGAAGC
>JAPOUU010000040.1:22900-24289 GCA_026708505.1 Hyphomicrobiales bacterium
ACAATCAAGCGGAAATAACCGGAAGGTTTAAAGGAGTAACGCTGAAACGGTCCTTCATGGAAGGTTCAAATTCGATTCCAACGGCACGGGTCAGCCTTCGGGTTTATTTGGGCTTTCATGATGGAAAAGCAGCAATTCATACCGTCTAAACACACACGAGACTATTGCAATTGCCGCCCTTTGCACTGTACGATTCGTAGGAGTGATTCGCTCCGCATGTATAGTAAAATCCAGCGATGGAAAACGAAAATGTTGAAAGAACACGGGCAAATAATCGCTATAATATCATCTACAATTGTTTTGATATTGGTCATTTTGGGTGCATTTGGATATTCAAACTATCAATTGCAGGCGCAACTCATAACCATGCAGGCACAGGTGTCAGAAAACCAAGCCAGGCTTGCCGAATTCATAAGAGGTCATGAGAACGTACACCTGTATATCTACAGCGATATCGAGAATGAACCGGACACGGATGCCGGCAGCAAGAGAAAATAAATTCCTAAAAACCCGCGCGCCAAGAGGTGAATCTCCGGGTACCTGCGCAGGAGAGGGACGAATATCGGAACCCTCCCGACCGTTACAAAGGCCTTGACAACCATCCCGCCCGAAGGTAATCTGCGCCCATGAAAGTTCGAAACTCACTACGCTCCTTGTTGAAGCGGCACCGCGCCAACCGGCTGGCTAGAAGGCGCGGCAGGCTGTTTATCATCAATAAAGTCAACCGTCGCTTCAAGGCCCGGCAAGGCTGATTCGCGCGACCACCGGGATGGTGCGCTCCTTTCTATCAGTTCTGGTTTTTTCGCTGGCGTTGCTTGCGCCCGGCACGCTTGCGGCGCAGGTTTCGATTTCAACGGGCAAACTCCAACCTCTCGGGCGCGAACAAGCCCTCGATACGCTCTTTGCCGAATTGGCAAAGGCGGAATCCCAAATCCAGGCACAAGCAATACAAAAAGACATATGGGAGATTTGGACATACTCCGGTTCGCCGAGCATCGACTTGTTAATGGAGCGTTCCATCGAAGCGATGAATTCGGGAGAGTTCGAACACGCTTTGAAATTGCTGAACGAGATGGTGAGGCTTGCCCCCACGTTCCCCGAAGCTTGGAACAAACGCGCAACCGTTAACTATTATCTCGGCGACAACACCCGATCGCTCGCCGACATCGCGCAAACACTTTCGCGGGAGCCCCGGCATTTCGGCGCGCTCAGCGGCCTGGCAATGATCTTCGAAAGCCAGGGCGACTTCATCAACGCGGCCATCGCACGCAGCAGGATTCAATCTCTCATGCCGCTCGTAGGGAGGGAATCTCCGAGAGCTGCGGAGGAGGAAAAAACAGAAGAAGGAACCGGGGAAAAGACCGGGGAGTAAACGAAGCGGGAATTCTA
>JAPOUU010000050.1 GCA_026708505.1 Hyphomicrobiales bacterium
TCCCAAAAACCGTGACCGGTGGATCTCAGTTCTCCGTTCTTTCCCAAGGCTGTAACAACCGAACCGACCAGATTGGAAAACTTTTTTCCTCCGCTCGGATTTCTTTCGGCTTGTTCTTCTTCCGTAACCTTAAAATGCCTCGCCACCTCTTCGGCGAGATCGGATAATTTCACGGGTCTTTTTGCCTTCACCAGATAGTCTAAAATGGTCTGCTTCATTTCGCTAGGTTTGGGAATGGTCATTTGTATGCCACCTCTACTTTCCGCTTGTTACCGTAACCCCGCTTCTTGTGAAGATAGCACATTTTGCCGAATTTGCTCCCCGGCCAGCCCTCCACATCGGCAATCTCTTGCAATGTATGGCATTTCTTATCTAAAACGAGTTTTGGTGCCCAGGAGAAGACTCGAACTTCCACACCCGAAAAGGGTACTAGCACCTGAAGCTAGCGCGTCTACCAATTCCGCCACCTGGGCTCGCTACGTGATGCTATGATAGGGGAGTTGCGCCGAACGGGCAAGAGAAGGCGCTGAACAAGCAAGGAGAAAGAGACGATGGAGCGATTGAACGAGTTGCACGATGCGGAGGAGGTGGTTGGGTTTTGGTTGTCTGCCGGACCGGAGAAGTGGTTTGTCAAGAACGATTCTTTTGACGAAGAAATTCGTCGCCGCGGAGGCGAATTGCATGCCCGCGCAGTCGGCGGGGAATTGCGGGAGTGGGAGTCGAGTGCGATCGGGCTGTTGGGACTGATTTTGTTGCTGGACCAGTTTTCCCGCAATTTGTATCGTGAGGACGCGCGCGCGTGGGAACAGGATGCGCAAGCGTTGTCGCTTTCCCGTCGGATGATTGCGCGCAACGAAGATATGGAAATGGACGTCGTCCGGCGCAGATGGGTCTATATGCCGTTCATGCACACGGAAGATGTAATGGCGCAGCGCGAGGGGATGGTGTATTTCCGTGAACGCCTGGAGGACGCCGACACGCTGAAGTATGCGCAACTGCATCTGGATATCATCGAACGCTTCGGCAGGTTTCCCCATCGCAACGAAGTGCTGGGAAGGGAGATGACGCCCGCCGAGACAGCTTATCTAAACGAGGGGGGATTTAGGGGCTAGTTTTGAGGATATGAGAGTCGCTATTGACTCAGAGGCTGATTCGCCTGATTTGCCTCAATTTGAGACCCCGAAATCCATATCACATTGACAAATCACGGTTTTGTGATAGCTTGTAAATACCCAATGGATTGAATCACTATAAGGAAGTAGAACGATGAAAACGATGCTGATGACAACTTTCGCATTCATCATGATGGTGTTTGCGTTCGGCACGGATGCTTTCGCAATAGAAAAGCCGAAGAAATGGGTATGTAACAGTGATAGTTCTTTACGTGATACTTGGGACCCTACCAACGATCCCAATTGTAAGAGAGTATCAGAACTTGGAGAGACAATAGATCCCGAATATGCAGACGATGAGGAAAAAACTGCCGATTTCGGCGAGGAAGGTTCCACTTCGGCAGCTGGTGCAACCGAGCAATAATCTATAAACCTTGTATGGACGAGCGGGGTTATTTTGTTTAACTCTGCTTCGTTCAGATTTCCCCAAGTCGGTTCAGGGATAAGCCCCCTAGCTTTTCTCCCAGCCCTTGTCGCCTTGCCGCCACCAGACGGCATCAACGCCTTCGTCCGCAAGGCTTTTGCGCCAGGTTTTGGCTTGTTCGATCTGTTCGTCGTCAAAACCGTCCAGAAGGGTGATGCATCGCTGGTAGGCGTTCCAGTCGGATGCAATGCCGCCTTCGGCGAGCACCAACACCTCCGCACCGTTGGGATTGCTTGGTTCGTCGCCGGATTCTTCAAGATAAACGGGTTGCTCGGCGGCATTTCCGTCCTTGAAGCATCCGTGCGGGAGAAAACTGTCGTCCTGGTAGGTCCATAATTTCGCGTTCAGGTCGAGGACGCGCTCTTTTGAACCCGCCCGTACCAAAACCTTCCATCCGCGTTGGAGACTCTTCTCGAGCAGGCCGGCGAGAACTTTCTCCAATGCCGCGCCTCGAATCTCATAGAAGAGGCATTCGGTCATTATTTTTCGAAGCGATCGACGAGATATCTATTGAGGAGTCGCACGCCGAATCCGCTTGCCCAGGATACGTTTGTTGAGGTGATGGGCGAATCCATTGCCGTGCCCGCGATGTCGATGTGCGCCCATGAAGTGTCGCCGACAAAACGTCCGAGGAACTGCGCGGCGGTGGTGGAGCCGGCATATCGCCCTCCGCCGATATTTTTCATGTCCGCCACGGGCGAGTCCATCATTTTGTCGTAGCATTCGCCCATCGGGAGTCTCCACAGAAGTTCGCCTTCATTTTCGCCGGCCCGGTACAGGGCTTTGGCAAGAACGTCGTCGTTGGAGAAGAGTCCGGCGCGGTCGCGGCCGAGGCAGACGAGTATGGCGCCGGTAAGCGTGGCGAGGTCAATGATCGTGTCGGGCGTGAATCTCTCGCGTGCGTAGTAGATTGCATCCGACAAAACCAAGCGCCCTTCGGCATCGGTATTGAGAACTTCGATTGTTTGCCCGGACATGGATGTAACAATATCCCCGGGGCGCTGGGCCTCTCCGCTGACCATGTTCTCGACCAGCCCGATGACTCCAACGACATTAACGGGAGCCTTGCGTGAGGCGAGATGGCGCATAAGTCCGACAACGCAGGCGGCGCCCGCCATGTCGGCCTTCATGTCTCCCATGTTCGGAGGAGGTTTGAGGCTGATGCCACCGCTATCAAAGCAAACACCTTTGCCGATGATAGCGACGGGTTTTTGTTTTTTGCTCTTGGGCAGGCCGTTCCATTGCATGACGACGAGTTGGGACTCTTGGTCGCTACCCCTGCCGACTTGCAGAAGGGCGTTCATGCCGAGCGCCTGCATTCGGCTCTCGCCGAGGATTTCAACCTTGACGCCCAGCGAGGTTAGTTCCTTGCGGGCTATTTGCGCGAAAGCCTTGGGAAAGAGAACGTTTGCGGGTTCATTGACGAGGTCGCGCACCATGTCCACGGACTCGCCGAGATGCTGTAACGGCCGCCACAAGCGTCGTGCAACTTTAACTTTCTCCTCCGAGCCGAGATAAAAAGTCAATTGCGCGGGGGCTTTGGGCAGATCGATGTTCTTGTTGTTTGTCTTTTTGCGGTAATTTTTGCCCGCGGCGGTTTTGTATTTTCTAAAATGGTAAGCTCGCAGTTGCGCGCCGAAAGCGATGTGTGCGGCAGCTTCGCCAACGCCTCCGGTAAAAGATTCCGCCTCGTCCATCACCACGCACAATTGCGCGAGGCCGCCTTTCTCCGTTTTTCCTATCAGGCTTCCGCCGATTTTCTCGAGACTCAGAGGATCCAGTTTTTTGCTGTCTCCCAGCCCCACCAAGAACACCAACCCGTCGCGAAAGCCCTTGCATCCGGGAACTTCCAGAATGGATGCCCCCGCATCGGTGAAATTGGTAGATTTTATCGCCCGGCGCACCGCGCCGTCGGTTTTTTTGTCGGCTTGCGCTGCGAATTTGCCGAGCGTGCCGTTCCCGTTCACAAGCAGTGCTATAGAACCGCTCTTGGGGAGTTTTTCTTTGGAGAAAGAAATTTTCATGTGCCGTGTCCGTATATTTGTTTAAAACTGCAGTTCATACGGGTTATAGCACAGGATGCCGGGGGATTTCCAATTATATTGACGAGCGCGCCCTGCGGGCATACCCTTAAGGCATCTCTTACACAGCGAGGAAATCCCATGACTAATCCCAATCCCACTACCAATCCCATCATCAAAAAACTCGAAAAACTGAACATAACACTTCCTCCGGCGGCTCCGCCTGCCGCGTCTTATTTGCCGTGGATTCGAAGCGGTAATTTCGTGTTTATTTCCGGACAGCTCCCGATGGAAGACGGCAAAATGAAGTATGTCGGCAAAGTCGGCGCCGATGTTTCCCTTGAGGACGGCATTGCGGCTGCGCGTTTGTGTGTGTTGAATGTGTTTTCACAATTGCGTGAGGCAACCGGCGGCGATTTTTCCAAAGTTTGCCGTTGTGTTCGTCTGGGAGGTTTCGTGAATGCGCCGGCGGATTTTGAAAAGCATCCCGCGGTTATCAACGGCGCGTCCGAGACGGTCCTGGAAATCATGGAGGAGGCGGGACAGCACGCCCGCGTCGCGGTGGGCGTTTCAAGCCTTCCGTTTAATGCTTCAGTTGAGTTGGAGGCGCTCTTCGAGGTCTTGTGAGCATTGCGCCACGCCTAAAACTCTGCGCCGATATCGCCGAGGTCAGCGCGCGCCAATGGGATGTCTGTGCGCCTGCGCACGACAATCCCTTTCTCTCGCATGCATTTTTGCACGCCCTCGAGGCGAGCGGCTCGGTTGCGCCTTCGACCGGATGGCTTCCGCGCCATTTGACGGCGGTTGATGACAAGGACAATCTTCTAGGCTGCATGCCGCTCTATCTCAAGGCGCACAGCCAGGGGGAATATGTCTTTGATCACGAATGGGCGTATGCTTTCGAACGTGCCGGAGGACGCTACTATCCGAAATTGCAGGCTTGCGTTCCGTTTACCCCGGTGACGGGTCCGCGCATTCTTGCACGTGACAGAGGCGTTGAAACGCTTTTGTTGAAAGGCGCAACGCAGATGTGCGAACAAATGCAGTGCTCGTCGCTGCATTTTTCTTTTCTTGAAGAGAAGCAATGGGATCATCTCGGCGCCCACGGGCTGCTCCTCCGCCAAGGGCAGCAGTTCCATTGGCGCAATGCGGGGTATCAAAGTTTCGACGACTTCCTGGAAAGCCTGAGCGCGCGCAAGCGCGGCAACATCCGGCGCGAGCGTGCCGGTGTGGCGGCCGCGGGCGTTGAGATTGAATGGCTTCGCGGGGAGGATATCACTCCGGCCGACTGGGATGATTTCTACCGGTTCTATTTGGATACGGCCGCCCGCAAATGGAATCATGCATATCTCACGCGGGATTTCTTCGAGCGCATCGCTTCGATGGGGCCGAGCGTGTTGCTGATAGCGGCGCGCCGCGGCGGGCGCATGATTGCGGCGACCTTGAATTTTCTCGGCGCGGACACGTTTTTCGGCAGATATTGGGGGTGCAGCGAACGGGTCTCGGGATTGCACTTTGAGCTTTGCTATTACCAGGCAATTTCATTTGCGATTTGCCATTCTCTTGCGAATGTTGAGGCCGGCGCGCAGGGGATGCACAAGCTTGCGCGGGGGTATTTGCCGGTACGGACGTTTTCGGCGCATTATATCGTTGACGAGCGGTTGCGCGTTGCAGTTCGCGACTATCTTGCTTTCGAGGGAGAAGTTATTGATGATGAGATTGCGCTACTGGCATCGCACAGCCCGTTTCGGCACACCGACACCAAACAGGAGGAAGCTTCATGACAACCACTTATGACAAGGACAATATTTTTGCGAAGATTTTACGCGGCGAGGCACCTTGCCACAATCTCTTTGAGGACGAGGAGACGTTCGTCTTTTTAAACATCATGCCCGAATCGAAAGGGCACAGTCTGGTGATACCGAAAACTCCCGCCGCGAACATCTATCAGATAGAGGAGTCGTATTTGACGGCGATGGCGCGCACTTCGAAGCGGATGGCGGCGGCGTTGCAAGAGGCTTTCCGGCCCGACGGGATGTTTGTCTACCAACTCAACGGCAAGGTGGCAGGGCAGACGGTGTTTCATATTCACACCCATTTGGTGCCGCGTTACAAGGGCGTGCCGCTGCGAAGCCACGAGGAAGGCATGGAAGCGGACGAAGTTTTGCAAGAGCAGGCGGAAAAGATTCGCGCGGCGCTTAGATCCCTGTAATGGCGGAGTCGTTCTTCCCGGAGCCCTTGTTGCGCCAGGCCGAAGAGGTCATCGCGCAGGCCCGCGCGCGGGGCGTTTCAATCGCAAGCGCGGAATCTTGCACGGCGGGTTTGGTTGCGGGATGTTTGAGCGAGATTCCCGGAGCGTCCGATGTTCTCGCCTGCGGCTTTGTCGTGTATGGCAATGAAGCGAAAGAAAGACTCTTGGGAGTTCCTGCCCCGTTATTGGAAGAACACGGCGCGGTGAGTGAAGAGACCGCCCGCGCGATGGCTTCGGGCGCACTCGAGAAAGGCGGCATCGATATCGCCGTTTCCGTTACGGGCATTGCCGGGCCGGGCGGGGGTAGCATCGAGAAACCCGTCGGTTTGGTTCATTTTGCTTGTGCCGTGCGGAACGGGGACGTGTCCCATCGGGAGCGCCGCTTCGATGATGCCGGAAGGTACGGAATTCGGCTTGCCTCCGTTGCCGAAGCATTGGAAATGTTACGCGAGTCTCTTGCCCGTTGATAAAAAGAAATTCCGGCCGCTTCGCAGGATTTTATAGCCATTGCCCGCGTTTTGTGGGAGTATTGAAAGAGATTCCACGCAGGATGCAAACGAGACGTGCATAAGCGTTCGGTCGCGCCCGGACGGTGCATGGCGGAACGGCGTGGTGCGCAAAAGGAAATTTTATGGATTTGAGTAAATGGTGAGTTTTTCTGCCGGGGGTCGTGCGGCTTCTTGGGCGGTAGTTTCGTGCATCGGGGCAACGGCTATGACGGTATCCGTACATGAGCTGGCATCTTCGATGGACTCGCGGATGATAGTTTTCTGGCGCTGTTTGCTGATTGTGTTGCTACTTGCGCCCGTGATGCTTGTGCGCGGGCGGGAGTTGCGGGTGGTGCATTTGCGGCTTCATATTTATCGCGGATTGTTGATGGCGGCCGCGCTCCTGCTCGGCTTCTACGCGCTTGCGCATTTGCCGATAGCCAAGGCGACGGTTTTGTTCTTTCTTGCACCCGCCTTCACGACCGTTATGGCCTGGCCTTTGCTGGGCGAGAAGATTCGATTGCCGCGCATTATGGCCGTGATTGTCGGTTTTGCAGGCGCTCTGATAATCCTGCGGCCGGGACAGATGCACGAAATTGAAATTGCCATGCTTGCCGCGCTTGCGTGCGCGTTTTGTTTTTCCTTGTCGATGCTGGTCGTGAAGCAAATGGTGAAGACGGAGTCCACGGCGAGTATTTTCATATCGGGCCCCGTCATTGCCGGTATTTGCACGTTTCCCCTGGCTGCTCCGGTCTGGCACGATCCCGTGGGCGTGGAGTGGGCATGGCTGCTCTTGCTGGTTGCGGGCGGCGCGTTGCGGATGTTCGCGGACATTCGCGCCTATCGCGACGGCGAAGCCGGCTTTATTGCGCCGTTCTTTTATCTGCGGCTGGTGTTTGTGGGGATTGCGGGTTACCTCATCTTTGACGAGGTTCCCGATAATTCAACGCTGTTGGGGAGCGCGGTGATTATCGGGGCGATGCTTTTCATTGCGTATCGGGAAGCCGTGCTGCAAAAACGGATCACTTCGGACTCGCCTTAGGCTTTCGTGGTGGTATACTTGCGGACATGAACGAAATAACCAGGCATGACAATTTGACGCGCCATTGGCAGGATCTGGATGCGCGTTACCACTTTCATTCGTTTTTGAATCCGACGGAGATGGCGCGCGGCAATGTTCACGTGATTGTCGAGGCGGAGGGTGTTTACCTGCGTGATTCGGAGGGCAAGAAGATTTTGGACGGCATGGCGGGGTTGTGGTGCGTCCAGGTCGGATACGGCCGCGAGGATCTGGCGCGCACGGCGTATGAAGCGACAAAGGCATTGCCGTATTACAACACGCTGTTTGTAACGACAACGCCTCCTGCGGCGGAACTGGCCGCGAAACTCGCAACACTTACGCCTTCGGGATGCGATTACATCTTTTTTGCCAATTCCGGCAGCGAGGCGAACGATTCCGCCGTCAAATTCATTCGTTATTTTTGGAATCTGGAGGGCGCGAAGCAGAAGAAGACGATCATCTCAAGGCAGCGCGCCTATCACGGCGTGACAATGGCCGCCTCTTCCCTGTCGGGCCTGCAGCCGATGCATCCGCAGTTTGACCTTCCCCTTGACGGCTTTGTCCATGTGACGGCCCCTTATGGTTTTGAAAACGGCGTCGGCTTGAAAGACGGACCCGATGCCGAAGCCTTCGCGCACCAAGCCGCGGCCTCGCTGGAAGAGAAGATTCTCGAGCTTGGCGCGGACAACGTCGCGGCGTTTATCGGCGAGCCGGTCATGGGCGCGGGCGGAGTGATAATCCCGCCGCCGGGTTATTGGGGGGAGATTCAGCGCATCTGCAAAAAATATGACGTGCTGCTCCACGTGGACGAAGTTATCTGCGGATTTGGCCGAACGGGCAATTGGTTCGGCTGCGATACGTTTGACATACAACCCGATTTGATTTCGATGGCGAAGGGCTTGTCGTCCGGATACCAGCCCATCTCCGCGGTCGCGCTGGGGAAGAGGATGAGCGAGACGTTTCTCAAAGCCGACGAGGAGCTGGTTCACGGCTTCACTTATTCGGGGCATCCGGTTGCCGCCGCGGTTGCGCTGAAGAACCTCGAGATTATCGAGAGCGAAGGGCTCGCCACCCGTGCGGGCGGCGACATCGGCGATTACTTTGCCAAGCATCTCGAGCAACTCAACGACCATCCTCTCGTCGGAGAAACCCGGTCGGTCGGACTCATGGGGGCAATTGAATTGGTTGAGGACAAATCCACGCGCAAACGCTTTGACGAGAAGAAGGAAGCGGGCAAGACCTGTCGAAACAATTGCTTCGCCGGCGGTTTGATCATGCGCGCGGTGGGCGACACGATGGTTTTAAGTCCGCCGCTGACGATTACGCAGGCCGAGCTTGATGAACTCTTTGCCCTGGCCCGCGCGGCACTCGATAAAACCGCTTCTCAATTCCGCTAGAATCGGGATACAATGGGAGCATCCCCCTTCGCCTTTGGTGCAGAAGGGCGGGGGAGGGGCGAGCGGGTTTTGCTTGTAGAACATTGACGTATGACCTTTTACTTTAGCGGTAGATATTTCGCTTATGATTTCTTTATCTAATTTCACTGCTCTCGCATGAATCTTCGAATCGCGAGCTGGAACATTAACTCGATAAGAATCCGCCTTGACCTGGTGCGGTTGTTTACGCAGAAGTTCCGTCCCCATATTTTATGCCTGCAGGAGATCAAGTGCAGCAACGACCTCTTCCCTGTCGAGGACATTCGCCAAATGGGCTACAAGCACATCGCCCTTAACGGGCAGAAGGCCTATCACGGCGTTGCGATTCTCTCGAAGCTGCCGCTGCGCAAAGAGAGCCGGCTTTTCCTCGGCGGCAAGGAAGACGCCCGTCACATTGCCGCCAATTTCGAGTGCGGCGGCAGCAATATTGAACTTCACAACTTCTATGTGCCTGCCGGCGGAGACATTCCCGACATCAAGAAGAATGAAAAATTCGCCCACAAAATGAACTATCTCAAAGAGATGACCGAATGGTCGGGGGCGCTTTCCAAGCGAAACACCCGCCGCCTCCTCGTCGGCGACCTTAACATTGCGCCTCTCGAAGAAGATGTTTGGAATCACAAGGCCCTGCTCAACGTCGTCTCCCACACGCCCCAGGAGACGGAGGGTCTCGTGCGCGTGCAGGAATCCCATGACTGGATAGACGTTGCGCGCCATTTCGTTCCTCCGCCCGAGAAATTATATAGTTGGTGGAGTTATCGTGCGCGCGACTGGTCCCTTTCGGACAGGGGTCGCCGTCTTGACCATATCTGGGCGTCCCGGACATTGCAGCCCTGCCTGCGCTCCGTTGAGATCGCCCGCGAAATTCGCGGCTGGCGCAAACCCTCCGACCACGTCCCCGTCCTTGCGAATCTTAAGCTATAGCGTAAGAACGCAGCGCGCATTCGCGCGTTCCCGTCCGTGAAGGAACGGACCGGGGTGATTTCATTTTGTGCGTTGATTGGCTGCGAAGAAGCGCCTTCTTTAAAAAAAGAGAACGGCGGGGGAGCGCTGGTGGCTGTATCGTAGAGTTTTAGTAAGCCCCCAACTTCCCCCGCCGCCCAAACTCTACAAAGACCGGCGCAGAATTAACAAGAGAACGGCAAGGAATCTCACTTAAGAAAAGAGATCACTCCCGTATGAATGAATTTTTCCTCCTATTAATTTTCCTCCTTTACTTGCAGATTTTTTTCTACCCAGTGTTTTTACCCAATGAGCGTCGGGCCGTCTGCAAACCAAACCTCGAAGGGTTCGTCCCATTTATTTCCGTTTCCAGTGTTGCATTCATGGGCAACCCGACAGGGTTGCCCTTCGAGAAAATGGCTCGCAGAACCAAGCGTCATCATACCACAGATGATTTTGTCGAATCAATCCCGCAACGGGGGATTAATTTTAGACGTTCCATATAAGAGGCCGGACCAAAGGGACAGGGGGATATTACGGGGGCGGCCCGTGGATGCGGGCCTGCGTTCCCGAAGCGTGTAATTCGCCGATTCGCGCCATGTTTCGCGAATCGGCCCCTTCGATTCCACCCGGCTCTTTCACTGAATTAATACCGTTATATTGCCAAACACCCTCCTCGGGACATATTGATACAATGACGTCCTTAGCGGCTTGAAAGAAGAAAAACCCCCTCGCTACACGCCGATTTTGAAGATTTTGAGTCTTTTGCTACTCAATTCCGTTTTTTATTTTTGCCCAGGAAAAATTCGTCGGACAGGTAAAAATTCGTGAAAGCGTTTTCAAAATCTTCCGATACGGATTTTGCGGGCAAGCCCGTTTTTAGCAGCGCGGCCTGCCATGCCTGAACTTTCGGGTATCCGTCGGTAAAGCTGAAACATGTACGGGCTTCAATTATCGCGGCTCTGTGCAACAAGGGGATCCAGGCAATATCCACGTTGCCAAGCGCGCTTCCCTTAAAGTACGGACCTTCTCCCAATGTTTTTTCCGCTTTTTCAAAAGCCCGGCCAAGCCTTTCCTTTCGCTCCGCCCAAATGTCCTCGTCCGCGCTTCGTATAGCAGAGCATTGCACAAGATAGTGTTTTGTCGCCTGATAACTCCATGCCCTATCAAGCGCGCGCCGTTCGGGAGTCAGGCCGGGCTCCAACGGCTCGTAAACCTCGTCCAGATATTCCGTGATGGCATCAGACTCGAACAAAGCCGTTCCGGCATCGGTAACCAGAACAGGCACCTGGGCCGTCGGCGAAATATCCAAAAACCACTGCGGCTTGTCGGCGAGGCTTATGTATTCCAGCTCGTACGGAACGCCTTTCGCTTCCAATAAAGCCGTAACGCGCTGGACGAATGGACAAATTTTAAAGCTGACGACCTTGATCATTTTCTTTTTCCATCCACAAGATACAACAATTCCCAAAGAAGAGCCACGCTCGCACGCCAGGGGATTTGCGGTTTCCCGTGGCGGAAACAGGATAGCGTGTGCAACACTTATGCAAAGGCGGGGCGTTTGTCTTTCCACGGGGAAGTGGTAGACTCGCCGGATATTTCAATGTTGTAAGGTCCCTGCAAAATGACGGTGAAACCTGAAACCCCTGAACCGAGCACCCTATGGCTGGTGCTGGTCGGCTTGTTGGGCTCTTTATTTTTTAGCGCGACGTTTATTCTGAACTACACCATGCATCTTGGCGGGGGGCACTGGTACTGGTCGGGCGGGCTGAGATTTTTGTTCATGGTTTTGCTGCTTGTTGCAATCCTGGTTCCATGGCTCGGCCTTGAGAAATTTCGGGAGGTGCTGTCGATATTCAGAAAGCATTTCCTGTTCTGGCTGCTTGCGGGCACGGTCGGGTTCGGTTTTTTCTATGCGGGAATTGTTTTTGCCGCGGATTACGCGCGCGGATGGGTTGTTGCCGCAACCTGGCAAAGCACTATTCTCGCTACGCCGTTCGTGTTGATTTTCATGGGGTTCTCGTTTCCGATACGGGGAATATTCTTTTCGTTTCTGATCGTGCTGGGCGTGGTGCTTGTCAATATTGACGGGTTTTTCTCGGGAATAACAAGCGATGAAATCAAGTTTGGCGTTTTACCCATTCTTATTTCGGCTTTTTGTTATCCGATTGGAAACCAGTTGTTGAATGCGAGTAAAAACGGAACGCTGAGTTACGTTCCCCACATAAAAAGCGATTTGCTAAAATCGCCCTTGGTGTGCATTTTTTTAATGTCCCTGGGCTCCGCTCCTTTTTGGATTCTCCTCGCTTTTGTTGCGTCCCCGCCCGCTCCCGGTGCGGAGCAGTGGATCAGCACTTTCTTCGTGGCTCTTTTTGCCGGAATCGCGGCGACCGGACTGTTCCTTTATGCGAGAAACCTGACCGCTTCGCCCTATAAGATTGCCGCGGTGGATGCAACGTTGTCGGGTGAAGTTTTCATACCCCTCCTGTTTGAAATCGTCATATTGGGAGAAGCCGTTCCGGAAGCAATTCCTCTCTTGGGCCTTGTGCTGATTGTGGTGGGGCTTGTCGCCTACACTTATCGAACCACGGTGAGCAAGTAGCTTTTCGGTTGTTCGGAAGGACAATCGGGAACATCTCCGCATTGGATAAAATCCTCGGATTGGGGGCGAAAATCCTGCCGGCGGCGCTTGCGGCCCACGGACGGCCCGCGAACGGCCGGCTTGGAGAACGGGGCGCGGCGATACCCCGCCGTTCGGGGGCCGGATATGCTATATTGCCCTCAGGGAAGATGATTGCTAGAATCGGGCAAATCCATAGCAAGGTGCCGGTCCGCTCATTGGGCCGTGTGAATGTGAATATGCAGTATTAGGAGAAAGGGAAGTTATGAAACAAGTATGTATTCTGTTATCCGCCTTTTTGATTGCGGGGTGTTCCAATGCGCCGTCGGAAATCGGAACCATACAGGGATCCTACGCTCAGCACAGGGGCAAAACTTGCGAGCAAATGGAGGAGGAGTATCAGCATGCAATTGCCAAAACAGAGGTTTTGACCGACCTGCAGACAAAGAAGGTGCAGGACGAACATCATGCCGGCAGCATGCTCGTGTATGCGGTCCCGTCGCTCGGGATTTCCGTTGTTATGGGTTTGGCCGAATTTGCCGATATTGATTACAAGCATGAATTGGCAAAATCAAAAGGGTTGGTCGTTTCCCTTGAAGAAGTAATGTTTAAGGATGGTTGTGAAGCGAGTTGATCGCCTCCGTTCTTTCGGATTCACAATTAGCGGGAAATGCCGACACGGGAAATGCCGACACGGGAAATGCCGATAGTCGGTCAAAAACTCCCCGGGGCAAGAGAGCGTAAAGCGGTTCGATTCGCCGGTATTTCCGTGGTTTTCGTCGCATAGACCGGCGAGAATTGCCGATAATCGCCCAAAAAGCCTTCGGTCAGGGGTCGGGCAGGGGGCTATAAACGGGCATTGGGAAGCCAAAAACCCGAAAAACACGGCAATTTCGTAAATTATTAGGTTGTTTTTTGAGGGAATTTTTAGGATACTCGGTATAAGGTGCCCGTGAAGAGGTATCAATGTTGTTTGGCCAGTCGAAGAAGGAGACTTTTAGATGAACTTGTTTCGTTCCGTTGTTTTCGCATTGTCCGTGGCCGTAATCTTTTCGATAGGGTCATCGGCAACGGCAACCACGCATTCCCGCCCCCAGTTTGCGACCGAAGGTCACACTTTGGATCTCCGTGAGACAGGCTCGAAAGTCGTTATGGAAACGATTGAGGACGCTCTTCGGCAGGGCGGCGTTGCATTACTGGGCGATGGTTTCCAGATTGACTCGTCCCTGGGCTGGGTTTTCGGGGAAGACATTGAAAGCATTGACGGCGGGATTGATGCCGCAATTCCGTTGCTGAGTAAAAACGGGCATATAGTATTTACGCAGCCCGGCTTGGTTTTCTGGGAAGGGAACGGGGAAGAAGAGCGCATTGACGCCAACTTTGGAATTGTTTACCGCACCGACCTTGCAAACACGCCTATCGGCATTGATGCCATCGGAGGCGTTTCATTGTTCTACGATTACGACTTTCATCGGGTTGGCCATGAGCGTATCAGCATCGGTGCGGACATACAGACGGATAATTTCCACGGTGCATTTAACTATTATCACCCTTTGAGCAATGAAGAGGACGGACGGGAGGGTTTCATAGAGGACCCCTTGAAGGGAGTGGATTTACGGATTGCGCTTGAAAGGAGCGTGGTGCGCGCAGGAGCCCGCGTTGGTTTATGGCGATTTGACGGAGGAGAATATGTTTCGGATGACTGGAGGGTTTCAGTTGGCGGCGATGTAGGTTTACGGATTTTTCCGGGGGTTTTCATTGAGGGTGATTGGGAAAAGCATCAGGAAGATTTTATAGTCGACCAACGTTTTAAATTGGGCTTGGCGTTTCGGTTCTCTTTACCCGGCTTTGAAGGACGGAGTTATGCCGGCGGCTCGAAGTCGACGGACTTGTATAAGGTTGTCGACCGGGAGAAGCGAATTCTTTATGAGGAGCGCGATTCGAGCCCGCCCGTGCCAACCATTTGGCTGACCGCCCAAAGAACAGAAGCCCAGGAGGGCGCAACGGTGACTCTAACCGTCCGGTCATTCCCGCCGCCGCCCGAGGATCTCGTCATTAATCTGGTTGGAAGAGGCGGGACGGCAACTTATGGAGAGGATCGCGACTGGGTATTGGATAACGGCAACGGCAATTGCAGCTCTGTCACGGGAACCAGTTGCCAAGTCACCCTCCCTGCAAACGGCAGAGACGTTTCAGCGACAATCACCTTCAACACTGATAGTGTTGCCGAAGGCGAGGAGACTTTCACTATTGAAATGCAGCTTGCTTCCGAAAGTTTGGCAACAGACGTGGTGCTCGGCGACACGCAAAGCCTGGAGTTCACCATCGGCTATCCGGGCGGAACCATTGGGCTTGGCCGCGCTGACAGTGCCATGGCATGTATGACGGTAAACGGTACGCAGCCGCCCGAACCGTGCATATTGACTGAAGAGGGAGACGGGATGGATGCAATGGTGCAAGGTATTGAACTTGCAGCGAGCGATCCTGCGGCGCTTGCCGCAATTCTTGATGAGGATATTACCCTCATGGCGAGTATCGTCAGCGAGAATCAAAACACTGATATAAGTTCAAACGCACGTATCGATGCCGTGATCGTTACACAGCCCGTTATTAACGCAAATACGGGAATGATAGATTTTGAGGTTGCTGTTGTCTCCGATGGTTCGTTTGAAGGCGAGGAGACCGCCGTTCTTACGCTTCCTCTGGATGTTAACAATGCCCTGCTGCCGTCCGGTTGGTCTATCGACTCGGACAACAACACTCTCACGATTATGATTCCCCGGAGTAATTCCCCCAACTAATGCCCCGTCGTAAGATGCGATTGGGCGAATCCCCCGGTGAAGCGGTTGCAAAGCGCCTGATAACCTTTGTTTGGAAGCCGACGGAACCGTCCCCGGAATGATTGGCGATGCCGCCGGCGATATGGGGCTATATGCATTAAACGAAAAGAAAGTCAGCGCTTCTTCTTTTGACCTGAATCCGCCGGATCTTTTTCATTGTCCACTTGGTCGGTGTCTGTCCTCTCGATCAGCTGAATGAGATTCCCGCAGGTGTCCTCGAACACCGCCATGCGAACCGCCCCTGCATTCATCGGCTCTTGAACAAAGTTCACGCCCCGATCTCCGAGTCTTTTCCGCTCCGCGTCCAGATTGTTTACCTGAAAAGAGTGTGCAGGAATGCCATCGGAAACCAGCGCGTCCTTGTAGGGTTTGACGGCAGGATGGCTACTTGGCTCAAGCAGCACTTCCGTTCCTTCAGGGTCTTCAGCGGACACGACGGTCAACCAACGATTTTCACCTAAGGGGATATTGTTCTTAACCTTGAAGCCAAGGACATCAGTGTAAAACTTCTCTGCTTTGTCTTGGTCGTCCACAAAGATGCTGGTTACATAAACTTTCATATGTTTTCTCTGTTTCGATTGGAGATATGTCTATTTTGCCGGATAGCATCCGGAAAGTAAAAGTTTTTCGGACGTGGAAAACCGTTCGGAAACCCTTAAAAACCAATTCAAAGGGGAGAATCTTCGCATTTCCATAAAATGATTCGCAGGGATGGACATTTTTTAAATTGATGTGATATACTCCTTTTGTCTATAAATCAGCCGAATAGCGATAGGGCGTTGTTTTTCATCACTCGCATTCCAATGCCTTATTACTCTCTTTTCATGGACTTCGGGGTAAATCCTCGACAACCACGAAAACCATCTGTAAACTTGGAGAACGGTATTTGAGATTAGAGACAATTATGGTGGCGGGGTGTCTCCTAAAAGTCCATGATAGCACGCATCCCGTCACCGCCCTCTCTCAAGGACGAGAATGCGACATGGCAGGGACGCTGTGTCGTTTCAGGAAGTCGGGGAACAACTACAAGAGTTCGTCGATTTTACTTGTTTAAAAGAACGAATAGACGAATCCCAAGCTTGCGGCGTATCCTGCAACATTTCCCCCTTGTTGCGTGGAGATGTCGGCTGAAAGCGCATAGGCGCCGCCCCACGAATATGTTGCGCCGACACCAACATCGAATGCAGGATCTTCACGCTCGGAGATTGTTTCTGTTCCATCAAGTTTAGTAACAACTTCACCGTCCAGCGGCACAAGAACATCTGCATGGCCGCGAAAGGCGACCGCCCTCCAACTATCCTCGAACGCAACGCCTGCGCGCGCGAGAAGCACATCGCCGTCTCCAAGGGCAATGTCCGTGCCGCCGGTGTCGGTGAAATCATCAAAATCGACACTTGTCCACGAGACTTGCGTTGAAGGAACGAGGATGGCATCGGGGCGCAAGGATATGCCTGTCAATTTATCAAGTTCCATCGCATATCCGACCTCAACGCCTGCCGCATATGCCTTCACGTCCACGTCGGCAATCTTTGCGTCCGTCTCAATGCTGTTATCAAAGCTTGTGTATCGGAGTTGCCCATCCACATAGATGCCCTTGCGCTCCCAGCCTGCATTGACCGTGCCGGCAATTGATTCGGAGGCAATTTCTCCAACGCCGCCGAGAGCGGAGACATTGGTTGCGCCGTCTCCGAAAGCGATGCTCGCCCCCAGGGTGAGGGAGGAATTGCCTGTGCGAATCGGGGCTTCAATACCGAATTCGGCAACGGCATTCTCTGTTTCGTATGTTGCAAGAGTGGTAGAGATCGGCTCGAACTCTCCGGAGGCTCCTGCAGCCCTTCCCCACATTGCCGTATGGACGGCATGTTGTCTGCCCCGGAGCCGCTGCTGGCGGGATTCCAGGCCGGCGAGTTGCGTGAGGGCGGCGGGAAGCGATTCGTAGAGCGCTTCTTCAATTCCTCCGCCGCTCTCTGCGGCAACAACCGCCCAGCGATTCGTCCCGGAGGAATCATCGTGAACGAGCTGGAAACTGAAACCTCCGCTGAGCGCCCCGCCTACGATGAAAGCGCCGGCATCGGCATTTCCGGTGACTTGAATAAGATTGCCGAGGGTGATTGATTCATCCTCGTCGTCTTCGGGGATTTCGGGGAATTCTCCCATGGCCCGAATGTTGACGGCGATGGGATTTCCGTCTACGGACTCCAGCAGGAGTTTCGGCGAGGCCAAATTCGCATCGCCGCCGGAGAAGTCAACATCAATGTCGATTTGACCGCCGCTTCCCGTAAGCGTGTCGAGTTCAAGCCCGGAACCCGCACCGGTGATTGCGAGTTTGCCCGAAAGCGTGAGATTGCTGCTCCACGAAGTGGGTCGAACGACTTCGAGGAGCGCGTCTTCGGCAACGGTGACACTTGTGCCCCGGAGCGGGTTTTCGCTGCTCCAGACGAATCTACCCTCGTTGATGTCGACCCGGTTGAAGGCTTTGACGGCGGCGTGCGTTCCCGTGAACGTCCAGGTTCCTCCGCCGGTTTTGCGGAGCCGGTTGAAACCAATAAACTGTTCCAGCTCGGTTCCGATGTTGAAAGTGTCCTCGCCGCTGCCCGTGAATTCGATGGTCGAGACCGTGTTGACCGAGGCCGGGTTTGTGTTAATGTTTCCTGTGATGGTGGGTTTGCGTCCGGCTTCGATGACGACGCGTCTTGGGACGTCTCCGACACCCGAAAATTGAATAGCGTTGGGCGAACTGCCCTGCGTGTCCGTGCTTATGATGCTCCCGCCGAGATAGACGACCGACTCCGAGGATAGTTTGGAGTTTAGCAGTCTGATGCCGAGGAAGCCCGAGACTACGGCGTCGTCGCCGAGTCGGATAATGACGCTATCCGTTGCCGCTCCATTGGTTGTTTCGTTTGCAATTGCAATGCCCCGGTTATTTCCGTCAACGCGGGAGTTAACGTAGATGTCCAAGACGGAGCCGTCGGCGTGGGCGTAGATTCCGGTGCTTTCGGCGTAGATGTCGCCGGTGATGTCTATGTCTAAAGCCCCGGTTCCGTTGTTGTAGATGCGCGCTCCCGATTTTTTGACTCTGGTTGTTGAGGTGCCGATTCTGCCGTTGAGCATGGCGGTTACATCCTCAACGTTACCGGATGTTTTAAGAATAATGCCGTCATCCGTGCTCGAAAGGAGAGTGGAATCCGCTCCCGTTGTGACAGAAGCCATGCCGCTGCCTTGATGATCAATGTAGATGGAATGATTGTCGGTTTGAATCCGCCCCATAGCGGCAACCGACACGCCTGTAGAGGATGCGGTGGTGCTGATGTCGATGCCCTGTGCGGTGGTTCGGGAATTGATATTTCCCGTCACTGTTACGGACACGTCACCGGTGCCTTGGTGGTCGACTTCGATGGCGTCATCACCCGTGGTTAAATCTCCGGCGACAATTTCAACGCTTCCGGACCTCGCGGCGGTGTTGACATGGATGCCCTGCTGAAAGACCGAAGAGACGCTTCCTCCCACGTTTATGCTTACATCGCCGGTGCCTTGCTGGTTGAGATAGAAGGCTTTGTTGCCGGAGATAACACCCGCGCTCAGAGTCCAATCAACGGTTACGAAAGTCGATGTCGCGTCCGTGGCGATACTGACACCCGCGTTTGAAGTTCCCGTGTTTATCCCGAAGTCGGCAGTGTCTGTCAGCGTCAAGGATTCGCCTGCGCCGACCGTAAGAACGATAGCCGAGTCTCCGTCGTTGGCAGGTCCTCCCGAGCATTCTCGAACCTGTCCCATTTGCGGACAGGTTCCCGCTTCAACCGGCGGGGTTGTCGCCAACAGCGCGCCAAGCGCGAGCACCGATGCGCCGGCTAGAAACGGCGCAAAGGAGATTAGGCCTTTTGAAGTTTTCCTAAGCCGTCCGCCCCGGATTAATTCGGGGGGGGGGGGGGGGGCGATGTGACACATGATTTCTCCGTAAGAATGTTCATTTTACTCTCCTCCTTTGAAAACGAGATTAACAACTCCACGGGGCCAATGATATTTTTCATCTCGGCCAATGTCAATATCAAAGCCATCCACCCTAAACCGCTTTATTATCGGCATTTAGACGATGATTTCTTCGATACGAGCAGGCAGGATGCGGAAATCATGCCTTTTTCTTGGCAGCTTTTCTCCGTCTCGTGCATTTCCTTCTCCTCCTTTTCCGAACCGGTTTTTGTGAAATCCCTAATCCCCGCAATGCCTCGTAAGGACGAAAACGCGACATGGCAGGACGGTTTCAACGGGCAGATTGCATCTTTTCGAATCGCCTGTATTTCCTATAAGACGAACTATTGATCTTTTGTCGGACGCGTTCTCTGCTTACTCCTTCCGCATCGGCAATTTCCTGTAATGTGGCGTATTTCTTGCCGTTGACTACGTAACTATACTTGGGCGGCTTGCGCGACTTCTTGGGAATGTCGCTACAGACATGATCGGGAAAATTGGGAGACTGCAATCGATTGAAAATCGTGGTGTGCGGTATTTTAAACTTTCTGGCAACATCGGCAACGGAAGCGTATTCAACGCCTTTAATGCTGCAACGAATCCTGGCTTTTCTACGCTGAATTTTAGGACGATACTTTGAAACGCATCCGGGAAAGTTGGAAGAACGAAGACGGGATTGCAATCCTATTACGGTAATTCCCAAGGCTCTGGCAGCCGCACATTCGGATTCATAGTCAGTCCCGTCAATGGTGCACGGTTTTTGGTTTTTCCTGCGCCTCTTTTTGGATGGTTTCTTGTGAATGTAGGCGCAGACATAATCCGGATAATCAAGGGAAGCGAGACGGTGTTTGATTGTATAGGAAGACAGTTTCAACTTCTTGGAAGCGGCATTTATAGAACTGTATTCAATCCCGGCAATACTGCAAGCGAAGAGTGTTTTTTTAACGGTTTTCTTCGGGTGATATCTCGAAGTGTAGTTTGGAAAGCCGGAAGAGAGCAAACGCCACCGCAAAGTCCCGGCTAAAATTCCCAAAGCCCCGGCCGCATCCTTCTCGGATTCATAATCAACCCCGTCAATTCGGCAAGGTCGCTTTTTCACGAGTATTCCTACGTCTCTATTCTACAGGAGCTCGATGGCCTTCCTTAGAACTTGTATTTGAACCCTATGCTTCCGGCGTATCCTTCGACCTCTTCGCCTTGTTGGGTGGAAACATCCGCCGAGAGCGCGTAAGCACCGTCCCATGCGTAAGTCGCGCCGATGCCGGCATCAAAGACCGGATCTTCACGCTTGGAAACGAATTCCGTCTCGTTGACCCGGGTGTTGACATCGCCGTCCACAGGCAGGAGAACATCGGCGTGTCCGCGCAGGAAAACATAACCCGAAGGAACGTCCCCGTACAGCGCGCCCTTCCAGCCATATTCCAATCCGACGCCCGCACGCCCCGTAACGACAACTCCGTCGTCCAGCACAATCTCCATGCCCTCGGAGTTCGTGAAGTCTTCAAAATCCACGCTCGTCCATAGCAACTGCGCCGAGGGAATCACGAGCAGATCTCCGACGGCCCCGCCGTAGCCCACTTCCAGGCCGCCCGAATATGCGTTCGCGTTCGTGGAGCCGAGTTTCATCTCCTCCGTCCCGATATCGTTATCGAACGTTGCGTATTGCAACTGCCCGTCCACATAGGCGCCCTCATATTCCCAGTGCACCGAGATGGCCGCTTTGAAGGAACCCGTTTCGATCTTGCCCGTGTCGGCGGGAACGGCGGCATCGGTGACATTGGCCGTGACATCGGTCGTAGCGTCTCCGAGGGCCGCGGTTGCGCCCACGGTGAAATTGCCGGGGATGTAGGGATGTGCGATGAACAGCGGAGCATCAATGCCGAACTCCGCGACGGCGTCCTCAATCTCGTATGTTGCAAGCGAGGTGGTGAGCGGCTCAAACTCGGCGGAAGCGCTCAGGACTTTCGCCCAGACGCCCCCGTATGTGCCGTGCTGCCTGCCTTGAAGCCGTTGCCGGTGGGACTCGAGAGACGCGAGCTGCGCGAGGGCGGCGGGAAGCGACTCGTAAAGCGCTTCCTCGATGCCGCCCGTACCCGCCCTCGTAACGAAGGCAACCCATTCGCCCTGGTCCGTGACTTCGAATTCAAGCCTCATCCTGCCGCCAAAAACCTCGCCTGCGGTGAACGCATCGGGGTTGGCCGTTTCCACGGCAACGAGATTCTCGATGCGGACGGGCTCTTCAATCTCTTCGGGAAGTTCGCCCACAGCGCGGATATTGATGACGATCGGGTCGCCATCAACGGAGTTCGGAAAAAACCGGGTGACGCGAGAGCTGTGCTCGCCGTCTTCGAAACCCGCATCCGAGAAATCAACGGGAATGACCACGTTTCCGTCGTTGTTGGTAAGGGGATTGTGGACCCTGAGGGTGGTGTCGGTGCCGGAGAGTTCAATGGTGCCGCTGAGCGTTATGGCGGTGTTGAAGAGGGCCGTGCCTTCTTGCTCGACTTCAAATATCGCACCTTCGGCAATGTTCAAGTTTGTGGCTATGAGTTGCGTCAAACCTTCCGACACGAGTTTTCCTTCGGTGACATCGATTCGAGCGAAAGTCTTTGTGTTGCCTTGCCTGTTCGTAAGCCTCCAGGTTCCGCTTCCGGTCTTTTCGAGAATGTCAAAACCCGTGAATTTGCGCAGATCGTCGTCCAGGCTGAAATCGGCGTCGCCGGCGCCCGAGAGTTCGATGGTTTTGTCTCCCGCCTGCGTTCCCGCGTTGACCGCCCCGGTGATTGTGTAGTCAACCCCCGTGCCGATGACGAGACGCCTGTCGGCCGCGCCTTCAAAAACAATCGCGGAGGCTCCCGTGCCCCCTGTGATGGTGCCGGCAAGGTGGACGACGGTCTCGGAGCCCGGCTTGGCGTTCCCCAGGGACATAGCGATCGCGGAAGACCGGATGTCGGCATTGGGTCCGAGCCGGATGACGAAACTGTCGGTTCCGGCGGTTTCATCATTTGTCACCACAATTCCCCGGCCGCTTTCTCCGTTTACAAGCGAATTGACATAGACGTCCGCATTTCCGTTGCTTGAGAGAATAAGTCCCCGCGTGCCGCGAATCTCTCCTGTGATGTCCACATCAAGGATCCCGCTTCCCGTGTTTGTAACGGACAAGCCGTCTGAGTTGTTTGTCGAAGTGGGCGAGCCGATGTCGCCTTCTATATTGACGGTTACGCTTTCGGCCGCGGCGCCCGCATGGACGTAAGCGCCTGCTCCGTTCATCGCAATAATGTTGACATCCTCTCTGACGGTAAGCGTGACCGGGCCGCTGCCCTCGGAACGCATCTCTATGCCCTCGTCGTGGGAGCGGATTTCGGTGTTGCCCGTAACCTCCACCGTGAGCGCGCCGCCGGATGCGGCGGTGGCGACGTCAATGCCCCTCTCGCAGTTTGCGGTAGTGGTGTCGCAGTTGGCGGCGGTGCCCGTGGTGCTGATGTTGTCGCCCACCCTTATCATGACATCGCCCGTGCCTTGATGGTTGACGCTGATACCGTCCTTGCCCGACTGTACTGTTCCGATGTTGGTGCGGGCGCCGTCGGCGGAGATGCCGGTGGTAATGCGGACGCCTGTGGAAGCCGCGCCCGTTGTGACGTCAATCGCTTCGCTGTTGCCGCTGGTCAGGCCTCCCCGCGCGTTTATTGTCACAACGCCCCGTCCCATGTGGGAAATCTCGATGGCTTCCTGGACCCCGGCAACCGTCGCCGTCGTGGTGACCGTTGTGTTAATGCTCACGGGATCGTCCAGGATTATCTCCCCCCTGTTGTTCTGAACCCTGTTGTTGACCGTTCTTTGGTCAATGGAGATGCCCTTGCCGGAGGCGGTTATTGTTCCCCCCACCATGAGCGTGATGTCACCCACGCCGTCATGTTCAAAAAGATGGATGCCGTGGCCGCCGTTGCTTGTCGTGATGGTCGCATCGGCGGTGGTGGTGACGTTGGTGGTTGAAGCGCTTCTCGACGCCCTGACCCGGAGGCCGGTCTGCCTTTGCGACAAGTTGTTGGTTCCCGATACCACCGCTCCGTTTAAGGTGACGCTGATCGCGCCATGCCCTTCGGTTCTCGCTCCCGACGCATGCCAAATGAAGACCCCTTCCGCTTCCGATGTGACGGCGCCGACCTCAAAGGTAATATCTCTTCCGTGATGTTCAATCTGCACCCCGTCATTGACACGAGCCGTGTTACCCGGCCTGTCCACTCCCGACTGGACATCCCTGAGTCTGACGGTGACATCTTCAACGGGCCCCAAAGTAACGATATCGACTCCCTGATGCGCCGCATCTATGTTCTGCTGGATGTCGATGAGGGCATTGCCTTGAAATCGACCGACGACATGAACTCCGTAACCGTTATTTGCGGTGATTGTGCCGCTGCCGGTGAGTCGCACGTCAAGTTCGCCGGCCGTTACCGATCCCGCACCGATATTCGAGCCGTGATCAATGTCGATGGCATTGCCGCTGGCAACGGTGATCCCGAAGTCGGCGGATGATGTCACGGTGAGATTGCCGCCGTTTGTTTGCTGCCTGATGTTCGCGGTCATGTCGGATCCCGCCACGTCCGAACAAACATAGACGCCGTCGCTGTTCGCGCTCGTGCACTCTCCCGCCCCGGCCGACGGTGCCGTCGCCAGCATCGCGCCGAGCGCAAGCACCGATGCGCCGGCCAGAAACGGCGCAAAGGAGATTAGGCCTTTTGAAGATTTCCTAAGCCGTCCGCCTCGGATTAATTCTGGGAGGCGCGATGTGATGCATGATTTCTCCGTAAGAATGTTCATTTTACTCTCCCTTTGAGAATGAAATTG
>JAPOUU010000060.1 GCA_026708505.1 Hyphomicrobiales bacterium
ATGTAAACGCCGGGAAATTGTCGTTGCCGCATCTGGTGTCGCTGACGAGTTATCGACCTCAGCAAATGTTCGGGATTCGAGGCAAAGGAAGGCTTGCGGTTGGTTATGATGCAGATTTGACGCTGGTGGACATGCGTCAGCAGCGCGAAATTAACGAGGATTGGATAGCGTCCCGCTGCGGCTGGACTCCGTTTGCAGGTCACAAAGTGACAGGCTGGCCGCGCGGAGTGTTGTTGCACGGAAAGATTGCAATGTGGGATGATGAGGTTTGCGGTCCGGCAATAGGCGCGGAGATGGACTTCGCGCCTGTGCGTAATTAATAAAAGAAAGGAGAACGTTATGTCGTTTCCAGCACTTTGGTTGAGTAGAAATGAAGAAGAAAAAGAGCAACATCTTGAGTTGCTCGAGCGTGATGTGTCCGATTTAATGGAGGGGGACACAATTGTCAAAGTTGCCTACTCCACCCTGAATTACAAGGATGCGCTGGCGTTGACGGGAAAGGCCCCGGTGGTGAGAAAATGGCCGATGATTCCGGGCATTGATTTCGCCGGCGTTGTTGAAAGTTGCGAAAGCGATGCACTGAAACCGGGCGACGAGGTTGTGTTGAACGGATGGGGTTGCGGCGAGGTTCACTTCGGCGGTTATGCCGGAAAGGCGCGCACGCCGGCGAAATGGCTGGTGAAACTGCCGAAGAACATCGATGCCAAAACCGCGATGGAGATCGGCACGGCGGGTTATACGGCAATGTTGTGCGTATTGGCATTGGAAGAGCAAGGCGTCCGGGCGGGGGACGGCGAAGTGTTGGTGACCGGCGCGAGCGGAGGAGTCGGCGGCGTCTCCATAGCGCTGTTATCGAAGCTGGGATACAAAATTGTTGCAAGCACCGGGCGCATGGAAGAAAGCGACTATTTGAAGTCTCTGGGCGCGGATGAAGTCCTTGACCGCAACACGCTCTCCGAAAAGGGCAAACCGCTTGCCAAGGAGCGTTGGGCCGGCGTGATTGACTCGGTCGGCTCGCACACGCTTGCAAACGCGCTGGCGCAAACGCGTTACGGCGGCGCGGTTGCCGCATGCGGCCTGGCGCAAGGGATGGATTTACCTGCGAGCGTTGCGCCGTTTATTTTGCGAGGCGTCCGCTTGATAGGCGTGGATTCGGTAATGGCGTCTCCGGAGTTGCGCGCGAAAGCGTGGTCCCGTTTGGCCAAGGATCTAGACATGAAAAAGCTAGCGAGCATGACGCAGACCGCCACGCTGAAAGACTTGGAGTCTTTAGCAAAGAATTTATTGGCAGGCAAAGTCCGCGGACGCGTTCTAGTGGAGGTTGGCGCCTAGCTTTTTGCAAAGCGAGCGCGTAAAAACCAGACCAGCGCGACAACAGCAATGCCCGCAACGATGAAAAGCGCAACGGGTGTGTCCTTGAACAATTGCAGCACGACTTTGCCGCCGATATACCCGACGGTGAAGATTGTGCAGGTCCAGATGAAAGTTGCAAGCACGCTAAGGTAAAAGAATCGCCATGCTCGCAGAGACGAGAAGCCTGCAGCGAAGAGTCCGATGGTTCTGCACCCAACCATGAAGCGCAGGGTTAGGATATACGCGATGTCGTTGTTTTCGATTTTTTCGAGTGCGTTCCCGACCGTCTCGGGCCGTTCCGTTTTTCGACGCAGCGCAAACCCTTTTGCGTGCCGCGCGAAATGGAAACTGGCCTGGTCGCCGAAGAAACTGCCCGCCCATGCGAGCAGGAAGACATGCGCAGGCACGAGAAGCCCGTTTCCGGCTGCAACGGCGCCGGTGAGCAGCGCAACCTCCCCTTCGAGAAGGGTACCGAAGAAGACGGCAACGGCTCCGTATTGCTGGATGACGCTTTCGATGTTAAACATATTCTGGATATATCACTCTTGGCCGGTTTGGTAAATGGAGCGCCTGATGGATTCGCAGCGACAAGAAGATTTAGCAAAGCGGTTAGCGGATATTCGAAAGCGCGTCAACGTTGCCGCGCGGGAAGCCGAGCGCAATTCGGACGATATAACCCTGATTGCAGTCTCAAAGACATTTCCGATGGAAGACATCCTGGCCTTGTCCTCGCACGGGCAGAAGGTGTTTGGAGAAAACCGCGTCCAGGAGGCACAGACGAAGTGGAGCGGCGGCCGGGAAAAGATTCCCGGATTGGAGTTGCATTTTCTCGGGCCATTGCAGACGAACAAAGCCCGGGATGTCGTCGGAATGTTTGATGTGCTGCACAGTTTGGACAGAACGAAGTTGGCGGAAACTTTGGCACGTTTGGGCGAGGAAGGATTGATCCTTCCGAGTTGTTTTATCCAGGTCAATACAGGCGAGGAGTCCGGTAAGTCGGGAGTTCTTCCCGGTGATGTTGATGCTTTCGTAAAAGAGTGCCGTGATACTTACGGCTTGCCGGTCATTGGCTTGATGTGCCTGCCGCCTGTTTGGGAAGAGGCGAGTTTGCATTTTGCGCTACTGGACAAGATGGCAAAACGTAACGGCTTGGCTTGTTTGAGCATGGGTATGAGCGGGGATTTTGAATCCGCTATTCGCTTGGGATCAACCCATGTTCGAGTCGGCGAAGGTTTGTTTGGCGCACGCTCATAAGCGTTTGCAACCAAGGCGAATCGGAAGAAGTCGAGGCTGCCGACTCCACGAGAGGAGATGTGGAGCGGCAGCCCCTTTA
>JAPOUU010000072.1 GCA_026708505.1 Hyphomicrobiales bacterium
CCCAAGTTCGCGCGAATCTCCTCGGCGTCGTCATTGCGCAACGTTGATACTTCGCCTCGAACCGTATAACCCTCGTTCCACTCGTACGAGGCGCCAAGTTTTCCGTCCACCGAGAAATCCTTCTGGTCGTTGACGATTGATGTGCCCGACACGTTCACGGACGTCTTGCCATCCAGATTGCCGCGCAGGTTCATTTCGCCGTAGAGCCGTCCGAAACCTTCCTCACCCTGCCACTCGCCGTTCCACAACAGACCCAAACTACCGGTCACGACATCGCCGTCCTCCAGCGAGACCACCTCTCCGTGAGGCCCGACGAAATCATCAAAGCCGACACGCGTCCAAGTCAATTCCGTTTGCGGCGAGATTTGGAAATTATTCGTCACATTGAAACGGTATCCCGTCTCCATGGACGTGCTTATGCCGGTGCCCCCATTGTCTCGAACCACCGAAAGGCGGCCCGTCGATACATCGCTTGTAAAACGGGCGAGCTGAGTCTGGCCGCCTACATAGAAGCCGTTGTGTTCCCAATCCGCCGACAATGCGGTGATCTGACTCTCAATGCTGATGTTATTCGATGTCGAGGAATTGTGAGCTACGCTTGTTCCCACAAACACATTACCGCCCATCAATCTTGTTACGGGAACATCAAAACCAAGAACGGTATGCGAGCCAAGCTGCTCCCCCCACAAACACCAGTAGTCATCCGGCCTGCCGGAATTGCCTGTCCGCCTGCCGGGATTGGCCGCCGTCGGGGTTGTCATATTCTTGATAATCTCATCCACGGTTTGAGAACTTTGGGTGGCAGTCTCGGAAAGCCCCCGGTTGACGAAATGCCACGCATGGTCTCCGGTCCCTCCGCGCTCGTATTCGAGGACATAATCGAACGCGCCGATGACCTCTGCGCCGTAAAAACTGTTTGCCGGCGCGTTGCCTTCCACTTCTATTAATTGCCAAAGGTCAAAATCGGCATCAGCCGCAACTTCACCATCCACGATCAACGATACGCGGCTCTGCCCCGTAACATTCCCCTCGATCCACAAATATCCATAATCCGTCCCGTCCGGCCCGACATGGAAATTCAGCCGTGTGTCATTCGAACCTTTATAATCTCCGAATATTTCCAACGTGGTTTCCCCGGCACCCCTTTCAAAGTCAACGACTCCAAGGTGAATCGCCCCGCCTGTCAACTCATTGATGAAGTTCTCATTAACCTTCCCCTCAAAACGGACAACCCCGTTATCGCCTTCATGCAGGGCGGTCACCACAGCAGTTCCACGATTCACAATTGAAATCTCGCCGCTGCCATAATGATTGGCTTCAATCGCCGTAGCGGTGCCGGTTTCATGGTTTGTGATCAAAATCCCACTGTCGCCGTAATGTTTGGCATCTATCCGACGGCCGACAGTTCCTTCATTTTCAATTGAAATTTTACCGCTGCCGTAATGCGTGGCTTCTATATCGTCGCCGACATTCTCGTAATTTGCGATTTTAATTTCACCACTTTTAAAATGAACGGTCCTTATGTCGCCGTCAACACGCCCCCAGTTTTCAACGTCAATAAGACCGCTGCCGTGATGCTTGCCTATTACATTGCCGCCGACAACTCCCTGTCTTGCATTTTTAATTCGAACGTCGCCCGTGTTTCGAGAGTGGCGATTTCTGCCGATTATATCGGTATCAACAGTATTTAAGTTCTCAATCGAAATCCTTGTAGCATCTTCGCTGTAAGAATAATTCATGGCTTCTATTCTATCGACAGGATCTTCATTTATAATCTCAACCACGTCTCCCACTTTCACGTTTACCGATTCTCTTATTGCAACAGGTTCGGTGCTCGGAGGGGTATCTTCTTGTATAGCGCCGCCATTTGCAGCATTATCGTTGTCATTGAAGAACATGCTGTGAAATTTTCTACCGAATCTCACACCTTCGGGGAGATCGCCGCCAAGGGCTACAACCCCATGTTCTGTACTTTCGATCCATCTATCATCGGCAATATCAAACAAGAAAGACTTGCTCGTTTCTCCCGGCTGGAAGGTTATAGAATTAGAATGAAAGTAAAAGTCAATGTTATCGTAAATTTTAGCATACGAGCCGCTTGAATATGCCAAAGACACCTCTAATGGCTCTGAAAGCGCCTCACTAAGCAGAACTTCCACTGCTACGGAACCTACGTCCTCACCGAAATTCGTGGTCGGTTTTGCAAACCCGACGGTAACGCGCTCATCAACAATGGTGACAGTGTGGGTGCGCGTGCCAAATCTCAGACCGTTCGGAAGCCTGCTTGACCAACTCTCCCCGAGAACCAACTGAAAAGTTTCGCCATCATTAAGCGCATTGTTATCACCCGTTGAGATTTCCAAATATTTATCCGTCTCGCCCGGTTCAAAGGTTAAAGTGCTAGGGACGTGAATACCGTTGTTATATCTGTAATAAGTGTAAACATCATCTACAGCAAGCGTTAATGCCTGCGGGAGTGGTGTGCTGAGCGTGACCTGCACGGACAAGTTTTTATCACCCACCATTTCCGAAGCCGACTCTGTAAATCCTACGGTCGCATCAACAGCATCATTATCAATGATGGTAACAGTGTGTAAGCGTG
>JAPOUU010000019.1 GCA_026708505.1 Hyphomicrobiales bacterium
ACTTCGGGATGGAATTGAAGCCCGTAGAATTTCCGCGACTCGTCGGCGATGGCGGCGAAGGGAGCGTCCTGCGTCGTTGCGATGGCGCCGAACCCTTCCGGCAGTTTCGCGATGTGGTCGCCGTGGCTCATCCATACGGGTGCGCTGTCGCCGACGTTGAAGACGCCGTCGAAGAGCGGGGAGTTTTGCCGGATGGTGATGTTCGCGTTGCCGAATTCCCGTCCGTGCGAGGGAGCAACCTTCCCGCCCAGCTGCGCGCACAGGAGTTGTTCGCCGTAGCAGATGCCGAGAACGGGGATGTTTTCCCGGAACAGGCTTTCGGGCGCACGCGGCATGGCGTCGTCGCCGCTCGCGATGCTCGCCGGCCCGCCCGAAAGGATGACCCCTTTCGGTGTGGTTTCTAGTTTCTCCTGGAGTTGGTTGTACGGGACGACTTCGCAGTAGATTCCTTTTTCGCGCAACCGCCTGGCAATCAGCAGGGTGACTTGGCTTCCGAAGTCGGCGATAAGGATTCCGTTCGAGAGTTTGGTTTCACCCATTACTGCTAATTGTCGTCACTATCACCGTCATCATCTTCTTCGGATTCGGCTTCCCCGTCTTCGTCCTCGTCCTCGAAGAGATCGAGAAAGGCTTCCTCTCTGGGCGTGTCAATGGCGGTGCGCAAATCAACGGCTTCCATGCAGTCTCCGCACAGTTTTACGAGCCATTCGTATTTTTCCTCCGCGGCTTCCTTGTTGTCCAGTTCAATGTCGGCGAGGCCGCCCCAGTAGAACGAACTCTTGTGCCCCGGGTCGATGATGCCGGTTTGATTGAAAGCGCGCTGCGCCTTCTCTATCTCTTCTCTTTCCCAATAAGTTCGCGCGAGCCAGTAGCGTGTTTCCGCGATGGTGGGATCGGCGATAATGGATTGTTCAAAAAGAAAAGCCGCCTGTTCGTAGTCGGTGCTATCGTATTTTTCTTTTGCCATTTTGAAAATGCGATCGGACGCATCGTTGGCAAGCGCGGCGGATGCGCCGGCAAGGATGATAGCGCCGGCAAGAATGTATGAATAAAGTTTTAGTTTCATGGTTGCTCCTTCGGGTTAGTTTCGGGAAGGGTGGGGGTAATTGGGTGACTCGCGTGTGATGGTAACTGAATGTGCATGGCTCTCCTGTGCAGTGGACGGAGAAACACGCACAAACTCGGCGTTCTGCTGCAGGGCCCGGAGGGTTTCGCTTCCGGTGTATCCCATCGCGGCGCGTAGCCCTCCGGTGAGTTGGTGCAGTATAGCATGAACCGGGCCTTTGTAAGGCACCTGTCCTTCAACGCCCTCCGGCACCAATTTGATGGAGGTTTCAACGTCCTGCTGGAAGTATCTGTCGGCGGAGCCCCGCGCCATCGCGCTCGTGGAGCCCATCCCGCGGTAGGACTTGTAACTGCGCCCCTGGTAGAGGAAGGTTTCGCCCGGGCTCTCGTCCGTGCCCGCAAGCAGGGAGCCGATCATCGCGCAGGACGCCCCCGCGGCAAGCGCCTTGGCGAAGTCCCCCGAAAACTTGATTCCGCCGTCCGCGACAACCGGGATGTCGTGCTTGTTCGCCTCTTGGACGGTCTCGAGGATGGCGGAAAATTGCGGCACGCCGACCCCGGCGACAACCCGGGTGATGCAGATCGAGCCGGGACCGATGCCCGTCTTGACCGCGTCCGCCCCCGCGGTGACAAGATCGCGCACGGCTTTTGCGGTTGCGACGTTTCCCGCCATGATTTCAATATCGGGGTGCGACTTCTTAAGTGTGCGCACGGTCGAAAGGACGCGCTCGGAATGTCCGTGCGCCGTATCGACAACGATAAGATCGGCGCCCGCCTTGTGGAGGCGTTTGGCGCGTTCAATGCCGTCCTCGCCGATGCCGACCGCGGCCGCAACGCGCAGGCGGCCGCGTCGGTCTTTGCACGCGTTGGGATGTAGGCTTGCCTTTTCCATGTCCTTGACGGTGATGAGTCCGATGCAACGGTAGTCTTTGTCGACAACGAGAAGTTTTTCGATGCGGTTTTGATGCAGCAGCCGTTTCGCTTCTTCCTGTTCGACGTTTTCGCGCACGGTGATGAGATTTTCCTTCGTCATGAGTTGCGCAACCAGCTGGTTCGGGTCGGTGGCGAAGCGAACATCCCTGTTGGTGAGAACGCCGACGAGTTTTTTCGAAGACGGCTCGACGACGGGAATGCCGGAGATGTTGTATTTGCTCATGAATTCCAGGGCTTCCTGGAGCGACGCATCGGGGCCGAGCGTCAGGGGATTGACGACCATCCCCGATTCAAACTTTTTGACGCGGCGCACGTTTTCTTCCTGGCGCTCGACGGGCATGTTGCGGTGGAGCACGCCGATGCCGCCCGCCTGCGCCATCGCGATGGCCATGTTGCCTTCGGTGACGGTGTCCATTGCCGCCGAAAGCAGGGGGATGCCGAGTTGGATGTTGCGGGTGAGCCGCGTCCGGATGTCCGCATCCGCGGGCAGCACATTCGAGCGCGCCGGCTTCAGCAATACATCGTCAAAGGTAAGGGTTTCTTCAAACATAGCGGATTATACGGAAAGACCCGCGCATCTTCAAGGGGGCGGGTTCAAGG
>JAPOUU010000085.1 GCA_026708505.1 Hyphomicrobiales bacterium
TCGACAAGCATGGAGTATCGCTTGGAACGGTTGCCCATGCCGAAGGCGGAGGCGTCCAGTTCCATCCCCATCGCCTTGGTGAATGCGCCGTTGCCGTCGGCAAGCAGGAGAACGTTGTCACCAACGGACGCCTTTTCTCCCCAGGCGCGCATGACGAAAGCGTCATTGACGGATACGCAAGCGATAGTGTCGATGCCCTTTTTTCGCAAAGCATCGGCGTGTTTCAAATACCCCGGCAAATGCTGCGCCGAGCATGTCGGCGTAAAGGCACCGGGCACGGCGAATACGGCAATGCGCTTGCCGGCGGAAAGTTTATCGAGGCTTACCTCTTCAGGGCCTTCTTTGCCCATGTATGCGAGAGGCGTGGCGGGAACGTTGCTACCAACAGAAGTCATGATGTCTCCAATCTTTGTGGTTTAGAATTCCTGCCAGATTATCCTGTTTGTCGAGGTTTGTAAAGCCTATTGAACCGGTATGAATGCGGAAAGCGAGGTTTCGCCGTTTTTGAGGAGGAGTCGAACGCCCGATCTGCGCATCTTTTCCGCGATGCTTGCGTCAAGTAACGGAAGGGTAAAATGCGCCTCGGTCCCGCCATCGTGCTTGATGCTCTCGACCAATCGTTCGCGTCCGAAAAAGTGGGGAGCGGGTTCTTCCACCACCAGCAGCACATCGGATGCGAGCGGATCCGATAATGCCACGCGAACCTCCAATCGGGCGGTTTCGTTTTCTTCGAGCAGACGCGCTTCGAGGAGGCGTGCGTGCTTGGAATCTTCGACGGGAACGCGTTCAAGCGCATCTTTCAAGCGTAGCTGTGCCTGCAAATCTTCCGCATCATTGCCATTCACCGGAGCGATGTGCCAGGTGAGTCGTTCTTCGAGAGGGATGCAAATCTCCCGACAAACCGCATAACGCAACCAGAGTTTGGCTTCCAAGGGAAGAGTGCTATCGATGGCTTTCAGCACAATCGGCAACACGAGTGCATCCTGATAGCCAAGATAGGAACCGCCGGGGTCATCGAAACGCTCGGGGGCGGGCCAAAACACCTGTGTCGATGCCAGATTGGTTGACTCCGACCAATCCAGCACGGGAGGGAGCCCGCTTTCCCAAACTTCACGCCAATAAGTTTTCCAGCCTTCGTCCAGGAGAATCACCACGCCGAGAAGAATCTCTCCCTCCGAATCCAATCGCTTGTTTTCGGCGAGTGTTTCGACATGCGCCGGCGAATCGGTATCAATGCCCTCGGTTCGAATATCGCGAATCTCTTCCTTGCCGTAGTTATAGAGCACGAACAGCGCCGTGGTTGCGACGGCCACTGCAATGATAAACAGGAGCGTAAGGGTTTTTTTATACTTCACCGTCATGATTTGCTACTATGAACTCGATAACGTGCAAGATGCAAGAGAATCAAAATGACTACAGATAACACCAAACTCAACGGACGCCTCCTGATAGCGATGCCGCAAATGCAAGACACCCGTTTTCAACGCAGTGTGATTTACATGTGTTTTCACAATACCGAGGGGGCCTTTGGGCTGGTTATCAACAAACAGGTGGAGAATTTGACTTTTCCGATCTTGTTGAAGCAACTTTCGATAACACCGAGTGCGTCGGATGCGGAAGCGCTGCTTGAACGGCCGATATTGCTGGGCGGACCCGTAGAAACGGGACGCGGATTTGTGCTGCACTCAAGCGATTACACTTGCGAGTCTGCAACGGTGCGTGTTTCCGATGATGTCAGCCTGACGGGAACGACGGATGCATTGAAGGCGATGGCAGCGCACTCACCTCCAAAGCATGCATTGTTTGCCTTGGGATATGCCGGTTGGGGTGCGGGGCAGTTGGAATCGGAGATACAGGCGAACGGATGGCTTCACTGCGACGCCGACCTTGAACTTGTCTTTGACAACGACCTGGAGAGCAAGTATGCCCGCGCGCTTGATCATCTCGGTGTCGACATCGCGGCGCTTTCGGGAAATTTCGGTAATGCTTAAGTGCTCATGTGTTTACTCTGTGGAGAGTTTATTCGTCCACCTTATTACTTAAAGCTGTTATTTGCTTTTTTAATGGAAGAGTGGAATTTCCTTGATTATTCTTCATAAATCGGTTTATCATGAACACGATGCTTGGCGCAGGATTTGGGAAGAGTCGGAAGTCAAAGGGACCGGCGCGGATATTTCCCTAGGGGCGCGTCCTCTTGTGTTGTGTCCAAGCACGGGGTGATTTAACAGCGGATATAAGTGAGGAGAAAACAAAATGAAGAAAATGAAAAAGGAAGAAATTCGAACCGTCGTGGAGACGTTATTCAAGGAAGTGCTCCCGAAGGAGAAGCTCGTCAAGGTGGAAGTCGAAGAAGAGGAAGACTGGGATGGGGATGAGACCCTCAATATCATCGTTGTGTTCGATGGAAAAAAATTATTGGACGCCAAAAAGACCCTCGAACTAACTTGGCGCGCGCACAGAAAACTGGAAGAAGACGAGGACCGCTTTCCGACGTTCGGTTTCTGTATCAAGGAAGA
>JAPOUU010000037.1 GCA_026708505.1 Hyphomicrobiales bacterium
CATGGAGGCGAATATGAAGACAATGAAAGCTGAAAGCGAGACCTCTTATGAACGGCTACAATCCAGTATAGCGGGGCAGTCCAAAGATATTGTCAAATTTATAGCGGGAATGGCAGCGGTAATTGTTGGAGTCTTGGGCGGACTTATTACGGTTTTGCAATTTTCCACGTAAACGCACGAACTTCTCCCGTCTTGATGAATTGATTTCCCGTTATTGAGGGTTTTGGAATTAGTTCTCATTATCGAGGCATTGGAACTTGTCAAATAACGCACGAAATTCGAGGATCGGTATTAAGCATGAAGTTCGATGGAACCCACAAATTCTAGGCAGGGGCATATTGTCACTTCGAAGTGATTACGGCTTTTCCGCCGTCTTTTTGCCTGCGAATTAACCGCGAAAGACGCGGCGTTTCGGGAGATTTTGTGAATTTCAGGGGTGATTCTAAATTAGAACGACTTTTGATTGACAGCGTTCAGGATTGATTCTAGCCTGCTTGTTAACAATAACCCTTAACCTTCTTAAGGAGTGTGTGAGATGAAGAAAAAATTCCCGAAAACAAGAAATTATCTGATGGCCGTGGCCGCGTTGGTTGCTGTCGCAACGATGGCGATGTCCGAATCGGCGGCTGCCCAGGAAAAACAGTATTTTCCGATTGCAAGCAGTCGCGTCGGTCCATACTCGGCCATGGGTACCGGATATT
This sequence comes from Hyphomicrobiales bacterium, assembly GCA_026708505.1. Lineage (GTDB taxonomy): Bacteria > Pseudomonadota > Alphaproteobacteria > JAPOUT01 > JAPOUT01 > JAPOUT01. The sequence continues at coordinate 702 of JAPOUU010000037.1, forward strand.
ACGGCGCCCAGATCGATTACATGAACTATGTCAACATGAACGGCGGCGTAAACGGCGTCATGCTTACCTGGCAGGAATGCGAAACCGAATACAACGCGGTCAAAACCGTTGAGTGCTACCAGCGCCTTCTCGAAAAAGACGGCCAGCGCATCGTCGTATTCGATACGCTTGGAACGCCCGGCGCCTATGCCGTGATTAACCGCATGGCGGACGACAATGTCGTTCTCGCCCAATACGGTTACGGCAGAACGGATGGTGCAGACGGCCGTGTCTGGCCGTGGGTGTTCAACGCCGCGAGCCATTACTGGTCGCAGATCGCGGTCAAGATGAAGTTCATGGCCGAACAGGAAGGCGGCGTTGAAAACATGAGAGGGAAGAAGATCGTTCACCTTCACATTGACAGCGCCTACGGTCGCGAGCCGCTGCCCGCGATGCGCAAGATCGCCGAGGACTGGGGTGTCACCCTGGTTGAGATTTCCATTCCGCCTCCGGGTCTGGAGCAGCAGTCTCAATGGCTTCAGATCAGAAGGGAACAGCCGGACTGGGTGACTTTCTGGGGCGCAGGATCCGGAATGAACTCGACCGCTATGACGAACGCCGCGCGCGTGGGCTTTCCTCGCGACCGGATGATATATGTGACCTTCGGCGCCGCCGAGGAAGACATGTATCCTGCCGGTGATGCCGCGGTGGGCACCTATGCGGTTGCCAATGCGCTGCCGGGCGATGACTACCCCCTCGTGGCCGCCATCAAGGAAGAAGTCTACGGCGCCGGGGAAGGCAACCTCGCGGATGAAAGCCGCGTCGGTTCCGTCTACTGGAATCGCGGACTGGGCGCGGCCGTTATGTGGATCGAAGCGTTGAAGAACGCCCAGGAGATGCACGGCAAGGTCGGCAAAGCGGTAACCGGAGCGGAGTTCCGCGACGGTTACGAGGCCTTGAACATGACCGAAAGCCGCCTTGGGGAAATCGGCATCGGAGGCATGGTCGCGCCGTTTGCCATATCCTGTGCAAACCACGAAGGCGCGGGCAAGTTTGCGGTGATGCAGTGGGACGGTGAAAAGTTCCAGCAAATCACCGGCTGGGAAGCTCCTCTTGATCCGGCGTACATTCGCCGGTTGGTGGAGGATTCCGCGGCTAAATTTGCCAGTGAAAACAACATCACGCCCAAGAGTTGCTAACCGGCAACCATCCGTCGCCGAGAAATCGGCGAAGAGAGGCCGGGACGCGCATATAAAAGCGTCCCGGCTCCTCGGCGGAAGATGAAAATGCACCGGCCGAATCCGGCACGGGTCGAAAGGAGGCCGGCAGAAGTGACATGAACGCGAATTCGGACAACATTCTGGAAATCGACGCCGTCGAAGTGGTTTACGGCGGCGTCATTGCCGCCCTGCACGACGTATCGTTAAACGTTCCAAGGGGAAAAGTCGTTGCGCTGCTGGGAGGCAACGGGGCGGGCAAAAGCACGACTCTGAAAGCCATTTCCACAATGCTGGCGGCGGAACAGGGAAAGGTGACCCGGGGCAGCATCACCTACGACGGCACGCGGGTCAAAGACCAGAACCCCACCGACATGGTTCGCCTGGGAATGGTCCAGGTGCTGGAAGGCCGGCGATGCTTCGGACACCTGACGGTCGAAGAAAACATTATCGCCGGGGCTTATTCCAGGAAACTGTCCAAATCCGACATCAACGACGAGCTTGAAAAGGTTTACGGATATTTCAAGCCGTTAAGGGACAAACGCAAAAGCCAGGCCGGTTTCACCTCGGGCGGCGAACAGCAGATGGTTGCCGTGGCCCGGGCCATGATGGCCAAACCGAAAATGCTGCTTTTGGACGAACCTTCCATGGGTCTCGCGCCGCAACTGGTGGCCGAAATATTCAACATCGTTAATGAACTGAACGAAAAGGAAGGCGTCAGCATCCTTCTAGCCGAGCAAAACACGAACGTAGCCCTGCGCAATGCCGACTATGGTTACATTATTGAAACCGGGCATGTGATGCTTCACGGGACGGCCGGAGACCTTTTGCACGATGAAAAAGTGAAAGAGTTGTACCTCGGCATTTCCAAAAGCGGCCGGAAAAACTTCCGCGATGTGCTAAGAGAGGAAAGCGCCTGACCGATGCAAGGTGAAAGCATGACGCAAGGCAGAAAATTTTCCATCGGCGCCCCTATCCTGGAGGTTAACAACATCTCCTTGAGCTTCGGCGGGGTCAAGGCGATAACCGGCTGCTCGTTCGCGGTGCTTGAGCACGAAATCAAGGCGATCATCGGACCCAACGGCGCGGGCAAGAGCTCCATGCTTAACTGCATCAACGGGATCTACAAACCGCAAGAAGGCACGATCGCCCTCAAAGGCAAGGTGCTGGAAAAGATCAGCCCCAACATCATCGCGCGCAGCGGCATCTCCCGCACGTTCCAGAACCTTGCGCTTTTTAAAAGAATGTCGGTCCTCGACAATATTTTGGTCGGGCGCAAACTGCACATGAAGTCGAATTTTCTACAGGTCGGATTCAAGATGCCGGGAGCCCGGGCCGAAGAAGACGAGAATCGGGAAAAATGCGAGGAGATTGTGGAATTTCTCGAGATCAAAGATATTCGGAACACACCTGTCGGCAATCTGCCTTACGGACTGCAAAAGAAAGTGGAGTTGGGGCGCGCGCTTGCCACGGAAGCGGAAGTGCTTTTGCTGGACGAGCCCATGGCCGGCATGAATGTCGAGGAAAAACGGGAAATGTGCCGGTTCATTCTGAAAGTCAATGACGAGATCGGAACCACCATGGTTCTTATCGAACATGACATGGGGGTGGTGATGGATATTTCCGACAACGTGGTCGTGCTTGATTACGGCAAGATCATCGCGGACGGCCCGCCCCATGAAGTTCGAGCCAACCAAAACGTAATCGACGCTTATCTTGGAGTAGCCCATGACTGAATTTCTGTTTTTTATCGAGGTCGTGGTGTCCGGACTGCTGGCCGGGACCATGTACTCCCTTGTCGCCCTGGGCTTTGTGCTGATTTACAAAGCGTCGTCGACATTCAATTTTGCCCAGGGCGCGATGGTGTTTTTTGCGGTGCTTGCCTTCGTGGGCTTTATGGAACTGGGACTCCCGTTCATACCGGCGTTTTTTGTAGCCGTGCTGCTGATGTTCTTTGTCGGATTCTGCACGGAACGGCTGGTGCTAAAACCTCTCATAAGCCAGAGCGAAGACACCTTGCTGATGGCTACGATCGGCCTCGGTTTCGTGCTCGAAGGACTGGCGCAAGCCGCCTGGGGCGTTGAGGTCCGGCGGCTTGACCTGGGCATCGGCGATTTTCCCATTCAGTGGATTATCGACACCGCCGGGTTGTTCATCAGCGCGCTCGACCTCACCGCGAGCCTTGTAGCCGGGATCCTGATAATCGGACTCGCGCTTTTATTCAAATACACCAAGATGGGGCTTGGGTTGCGGGCGGTTGCCGACGACCCCGGCGCCGCAAGCTCCATCGGCATCCCGCTCAACAACATCATGCTGGTGGTGTGGTCGGCAGCCGGAGTCGTCGCACTGGTTGCGGGCATGATGTGGGGCGCAAGAGCCGGAGTGCAATTTGCCCTCGTCGATCTCGCGCTCAAGGCTCTGCCGGTTCTGATCATCGGCGGCTTCTCATCGATTCCCGGGGCGATTGTCGGCGGGCTTATCATCGGCGCGACGGAAAAAGTCCTGGAAGTTTACATCGGACCGTTTTTCGGCGGGGCGATCGAGGGCTGGGCGCCTTATGTGCTTGCAATCTTTTTCCTGCTGTACAGACCTGAAGGCCTGTTCGGCGAAAAAATCATCAGGCGGGTATAGGGCCGGGAGAGCAGCATGAACTCGAAATTTTCTTTCCTGGGATACACAAAAGGCGATCTCTTTAATTTCATCGCCCTGTTGGCCGTTGCCTTGGTCGTCGTCCCCCTGCTTGTCCAGTCCGAATATTGGTACTCTTCAATTCTGATTCCCTGGCTGTGCCTGGCGCTTGCCGCGATTGGCCAGCAGATTGTCATGGGTTACGCCGGACAGCTGGCCCTGGGCGCGGCGGGATTCATGGCAGCCGGCGCGTTTGCCTGCTTCAACCTGATCTTGCGCGTGCCGGACATACCGTTTTTTGTCGCGCTGATGTTGTCCGGCCTGGTCGCGGCGGCATTCGGCGTTCTCTTCGGTCTGCCGAGTCTGAGAGTCAGGGGCATTTACCTGATGGTGGCAACCCTTGCTTCGCAGTTCTTCATCATCTGGATGATCGACAAGTTCGGCTGGTTTAAGAACTACGACACATCCGGAATCATCACCGCCCAGGACATTGTCATCTTCGGCAAACCCTTCACCTCTCCGCAGGAAATGTATTTTGTGATTGTTGTAGTTGTGACGCTGCTTACGATTTTGGCGATAAACATGGCGAGAGGCAGCACCGGTCGAAACTGGATGGCGGTGCGTGACATGGATATCGCCGCCGAGTCGATGGGGATATCGCTTCTGAAAACCAAACTGCAGGCGTTCGCAATCTGCGCGTTCTATTGCGGGGTGGCCGGGGCGCTCTTTGCATTCACATATCTAAAGTCTCTGGAGCCGGTGGCTTTCGATATCAAACTGTCGTTCAAAATTCTGTTCATGGTTATTCTGGGAGGACTCGGAACAATAAACGGAGCATTCATCGGAGCCGCTTTCATTTTGCTTTTCCCCGTGCTGCTCAACAGCATCGGAAACAATGTCTTCCACGGAGCGATTGATGCAACGATTATTTCCTCCATTGAACAGGTCGTCTTCGGCGTCCTGATCATCGTGTTTCTGATTTACGAGCCCTTGGGGATGGCAAAGCTTTGGGACAATATCAAGCAAAGAGTGATATCCAAGATAGCGCCCAAAAGCGAACCTCTTAAACAAAAGAAGACCTGAACAAACCCGCATCTCTCCTCCCGGAAAAAGTTGCATTGGTGACTTAAGGTGAATCTGCTGTTGAAGATTCGGAAGGCCATTCAATATTGAGAACAAGATCGCTATGAGCCACTAATTTGCGGTCTAGTTTTCTCGCCGGTGGCGGCAATTGCAACAGCGCTGTTTGCAGTCCGGCGATGCGTGCGTATTTCAAGGCGGGAATTAAATCCGTGTCCCCGGAAAACAGGATAATGCGGTCCACGGTTTTGCGCGCGCAGAAATTTGCAATGTCCAGCGCAATGCGTGTATCCACGCCTTTTTGTTCGTAAACAGGGCGGTAATCTTCATCTCTTATCGGTTGTTTCTTTTTCGGCGCCCAAGCCTTAAATCTAAGCTGCCCGCGACGCACAGCTACATAGTTAAGCACAGCAAGATCGTCGAGAAAAGAACCCGATTCGCGAACCTGTTTCCGCTTTTTCGATACGGGAAGACGTACCATACCCTCAAACGGCGGCGCATCATAATAAAGGAACCGCAGCAAGTCGCCCTGTGAACAAGATTCTGCAACGGAGCATTGCTCATAGATATTCCGGATAAACGCCGGGGAATAATATCCGGCTTTTTGCGACTTTACCCCTGCCAACCGCCGCGCAAATCCCCCGTCAATCAAAACTGCAAACTTCACTCTGCCCCTCCTTCTGTAATGCATGACCCCCGCGAGATAACCCGCGGGGGCCGACAAGTCCCTGGAACCGGGACCGAAGTCTGAAGTGTAAAGAATTCTGTACAAAATATCAAGGTAAAAATTAAATTTTTGGGGTATTTCCCGTCGAATATGGCGGAAAATGGGCGTTTATGGGCGTATAAACGGGGGGATGATATGAACGAAACCGCCCAAACATTACCCAAGATATCCCGGGATTCATCGCCGAATCGATGAATTCGGAAGAGGCAAGGAAAGAAAAACGGCGCGCCCTCACTGGAAAGAGCGGCCGGAGAAGGGAGAATCCGCTCCCTCGAAAGTGCGCGTGGTTTTCGCGTGCGGCGTCAGGTCCCGACAACGCCGCCGTCGTCTTTATAGATGACGACAACCGAAGAGCGCGGAACGGACTCGCCGTACGGGAAAGTGGAAGCCGTATTGTCTTCTCCGGGATGCTGGATGCCGATGAACATCTCGGTTCCCTTTTCGGAAAAGGTTGCACCGGTTACTTCGCAACCGACGGGCCCCACGAGGAAGCGTTTGATTTCTCCCGTGAGAGGATCGGCGCAGAGCATTTGGTTGTTGCCCATGCCCTCGTAGTCGCCTTCGTTGGAAAACTCGCCGGCGGTTTGTATCCAGAGTCGTCCGTGATTATCGAACTTGATGCCGTCCGGAGAGTTAAACATATTGTCGGGGTTGATATTTGCGGTGCCTTTATAGAGCCCCTCCTTGACGAGGGGGTTGCCTGCAACCACGAACAGGTTCCATGAAAACTCCGTTCCGGCGTGATCGTCCTCGTCGGGAATCCAACGCAGGATTTGCCCGTAGTTGTTCTCGGCGCGCGGGTTCGGGCCGCTCACCACTTGCTCAATGCCGCCGCGGTTCTTCTTTTTGCCGCGGTTTTTATTGTTGGTGAGCGCGACATAGACGGAGGAGTTATGCGGATGCGCGGCAACCCATTCGGGACGGTCCATTGTGGTTGCCTCGACGAAAGTCGCGGCGTTGCGCGCGAACACCTGGATATGCGCCTGGTCCTCGAAACCGTTGGCACGGGTGAGACCGTTGCGCCCGTGAACGAGCGCGATCCACTCGCCCCTGCCGGAAAGCCGTCCGTCGGATTCGTGGAACTTTGCGACATAGAGGGTGCCTTGTTCAAAGAGTTCGCTGTTGGCTTTGCCGCGCGCGGGATCGTATCTGCGGTTGGAAACGAATTTGTAGAGATATTCGCCGCGCTCGTCATCGCCCATATAGACGACAATGCGCCCGTCCGCATTGACGATGCATTCAGCGTTTTCGTGCTTGAACCGGCCGAGGCTTGTGAGTTTGCGCGGCGTGGAGTTCGGTTCGGCGGGATCGATTTCGACGACATAACCGGCGCGATTGGGCTCGTTGGGTTCGGCATTAATGTCAAAACGCTTGTCCTCTTTTTGCCAATTGTGCCCCCAGTCTTTTTCCCCGACTCCGTAGCGCTTGTACTCATCGGGAAGGTTGTCCAATTCTTTTGTCTTGGGAAAGTAGCCGTCGAAGTTTTCTTCGCACGTCAGGTAGGTTCCCCAAGGGGTTCTGCCCGCGCCGCAATTGCTCCAAGTTCCCCTGGCCATAGCGGCGCTTGGGTCATAAGAGGTTTTGAGCAGGTCGGAGCCCCTTGCGATGCCGGTGATTTCCATTTCGGTATCAGGGGTAATTCGACGGTTGTATCGAGAATCCCGAACCAATCGCCAGCCTCTGTTACCATCGCGCTCGATTTCGATGATGCTGACGCCGTGGGCAAGCCTGCCTTTGTTGATATCGTCGATTGTTACGGCTTCACCGCCGGGCATAATCCGTTGGATATCCGTGTATTCGTTGTTAACGGCCAGGATGGCGCGGTTTTCAGCGAGGTGATAAAGCTCCATGCCGTCATTGTTGTCACCAAAGGCGAGCGCTTGTGATTGCGCCGTCCCTCTTGTTGCATTGTCGAAGGAAACGCCGCCGGGCATGATGGGATCTCCCCAGGAGACGAGAATGTTGTAGGAATATCCCTCGGGCACCGTGACGGTATCGAGGGAGTTCGCCGGTACGGGACGGAATCCCATGAGGTTCGTGTTGACGTCTTGTGTTGCGGCAAGCGCGCCGCCGAGCGTTGAGGCGGAGGCGAAGGAAGCCATGCCGATGACGGAAGTCTGTTTGATGAAATCTCTTCGGGAGAGTCCCTTTTCGATGATTTTTTCGAAGTCGGATTGTAATTCGCGGTCACAATCGGGATGTTTTTTGCCGAAAGAAAATTTTATACCCACTTTGCCACCTGCCGCTTGATTGCTTGTTTTTCCGTGTCCACCGCACCAAATCCACACCCCAACCTAGATAACATTTATACAATTTTGAGGACTATGGAAATAGAAAAACGCCCCGTTTCATCAAAAAAGAGCGAGGACGCCGAAAAGAACGCGCCGGGCAAAGGGGGAAGCATCCAAAAAAATTTGGCGATTTTTAGGAGATTCGGCATATAATCCCTGTCGTAAAGAGAAAGTTGGAAGGAGCGACCATGTTTGAATCCCACATGCAGAATTTTCGCCAACGGATGGCCGAGGCGGGAGTGGACACTGCGCTAATCACCGATGACGACAATGTTTATTACCTGACCGGTTATTACGATTATCTGCATATGGAATTCGGCCGCCCCACGATTTTGGTCGTGCCGCGCGACGGCGACAGCCTGCTGATTACACCGGCTCTTGATCTGAATGCCGCAAAATCTTCGGCGCGGGTGGACAGAATTGCCGCATGGAACGACGGCATGGGCAACGAGTGGCGCGAAGAACTTCCCCGCGCCTTGAAAGGAACACGCCGCGTCGCTCTTGAACCGGACCACATGCCGCCCGTCGTGCGCGCCTATGTGGACGGTCTGGTTGATGCGGAAAATCTATCGAGTATTACGCCCATCCTCGCCGAGATGCGCATGGTCAAATCGGATGAAGAACTCCGCCTTGCCCGCCACGCGGGACAAGTAGCCAACGCGATGATGGCCGCAGGCCGCGGAGCCCTTGGCAACGGAGTGCCGGAATACGAAGTCGCGCTTGCGATTTCGCAAGCGGGCACGCGCAAGGCGGCGGAACTTCTGCGGGCGCATTACGACGATGCCGACATGTCGCCCAACACGCACTTTTTGCAAATCATGGCAACGGGCGAGACCATCACCAAGACGCATCACCGCGCCAGCACCCGGACCATGCACCGGGGCGAGCCGGTGTTCTTGTGTTTTTGCGGCACGACGAATTTTCACCGCTTCAAACTCGGCTTTGACCGCACCTTCTGGATTGAGGATGTCGCCGACAAGTCCCAAGTGGCGGCCTACGAGGTCGCGATTGCCAGCCAAAAAGCCGCCCTTGATGTGCTGCGTCCCGGCGTTACGGCCGAGAGCGTGCACGCCGCGTACGCCGAAGTCATTCAGGGCGCGGGTTATGAGTATCCGTTTCGGTGCGGGCGGGCGACAGGTTTCAGTTTTCTTGAAAAACCCCAACTGGTGACCGGCGACAAGACGGTTCTGCAACCGGGGATGGTCTTTGCGGTGGACGGTTCGGTTACGACGGAGACTTTCCGCGCGCAGGTGGGGGACAGTTTCATCATCACCGAAGACGGTTGGGAATCCATCACCGCGCACCCGAAACAGTTGGACGAAGTTATTGTAGCGGCGTGAGCGTCTCCGGGACCGGGATTCACAACCGACGCATTGTTGAACGTGTCCTTGTTAATTTTTGGGCAGACTTAATTTGGACATGCGGCCTCCGTCAATCGAATAGACCTGTCCCGTGATGAACTCTGCTTCGTCGGCGGCCAGAAAAGCGACCAGCGCGGCGACTTCTTCCGGCTTTCCGGTTCGCGCGACCGGGTGAATGCCGCCGATATCGCGGCGAAAAGCTGTCGGGTCGGGCATGCTCTCGATAAACTCCCGGTTCAAATCGGTGTCGATCCAGCCCGGCGCCACCGTGTTGCAACGGATTCCTTCAGAGCCGTGATCGACCGCGACCGCACGGGTCAGCCCGTGCAATCCTGCCTTCGTCGCACAATAGGCAGAATGCATGGGGTTCGCACCCAACCCCTCAATTGAGCCGATGTTGATGATATTGCCTTTCGTCTTGCGGAGATGGGGAAGCGCGGATTTGATCATCAAGAACGGCGCCGTCAGGTTCACTGCGAGATTGCGATGCCAATCCTCGATTGTCATGTCTTCGACCCTCGCCTCCTGCATCATGCCGGCGTTGTTGACTAAAACGTCCAGCTTGCCGGCGCGCGCAATCACCTCATCGACAACCTCGGCCGGACCAGCGGGATCGGTGAAATCCGCCTTGATACCGTCGAACTCTTCATCGGCGCCGCGTTGCGCCGTGAAAACCGCCGCGCCTTCGTCGCGAAGCCTGCGGGAAATCGCCCTGCCGATGCCCGAACGTCCGCCGGTAACCAATGCGACCTTGCCGTCGAACCGTTTCATGACACGGGTCTTCCGCCGTTGACTTCAACCAGCGCGCCGCACATGTAACGTGCGGCATCCGAAGCAAGGAACAATACGACATCGGCAATGTCTTCCGGCTCGGCGATGCGGCCGATGGGAGTGGTCTTGCCCATCTCGGCAACCGCCGTTGCCGGATCGAATCCTCGTTTCACAAAACCGGAACGCAACATCGGCGTGTTTACTTCGTTCGGACAGACGGCATTCACGCGAATGCCCTGGTGCGCATGATCCATCCCCATGCATTGCGTCAGCGAGGCGATGGCCGCCTTGGTCATGCAATAGACGGCATGGTTCGGCCCTGGCGCCTTGCCGCCCCAGCAGGATGCAACATTGACGATCGCGCCGCCGCCGTTGCGCGCCATAAGCGGGATTGCCGCGCGGCAAATGCGGAACGGCGCTTCGACGTTCACGCCCACGGATTGCACCCAATCCGAATCCGAAATTTCCGTCACGGCACCGCGTGCCATGAGTCCCGCATTGTTGACGAGAATATCCAAGCCGCCCATCAAGTCGTATGCCGCCTGCGCAAGACCGTCGGCATACTCCGCCGAGAGCAGATCGCCGGGCAGATGCGCCTCCCCTTCGATGCCGTCGACATCGCGATCGGCAACGGCAACGCGCGCACCCTCCGCACGAAGCCGCTTCACTATGGCGGCACCAATGCCGCCCGCCGCGCCGGTCACAAGCGCGACTTTACCGGAAAATCTCATGACTCCCTCTTCATAATCCGTTGATGGTAGTCTAAATTCGAAAATTATGCATCCGGCGCATAACTTCCGAAAGCAACAGGGGCAAAATGCGTCTATCGGGGGTAATTTCCTTCCCAAAATCCCCTAGCAACCCCCGTTGACTTTCTTTTGAAAGACAATACAGTCGTCCACAAACCAATCCTTGTGAAGGAGGCTTCCAAATGAGCTCGCATCCGAATTTCGTCTATCCCTCCCCTTTAATTAATTCCTACACGAGGACGGCCATTACCACGAATTTCCCAGCACCTACCTTTAGCTCCTTCGCAGAAACCCTGGTTTTCTCCGAGGACTCCGATATTCAGGAGTTTGAACAAAAAATCGCTTCTGTATATGCTGAACTTGCCAAGAAACAAAAGCCGTTAGGGAGAGAATTCGAAGCTATTTTGAATGCAAATATTGAGCGGCTTTATAAGTCTTAAGTGCCTGCATGAACCTGGATTTTAATACTCTTCGGCAACAAACCTATTTACGGAATTGAAATGAGCTCGCATCCGAATTTCGTCTATCCCTCCCCTTTAATTAATTCCTACACGAGGACGGCCATTACCACGAATTTCCCAGCACCTACCTTTAGCTCCTTCGCAGAAACCCTGGTTTTCTCCGAGGACTCCGATATTCAGGAGTTTGAACAAGAAATTGCTTCTGCATATGCTGAACTTGCCGAAAAACAAGAGCCGTTAGGGAGAGAATTCGCAGCTGTTTGGGATGCAAATATTAGGCGACTTTATAAGTCTTAACTGTGATACGCCGCACAGGTCCCGAGCGCCGGTTCACGTTTGCGCCGCTTCACCGATATTATCCACGCCGCGTTCTTCCAACAACGTTGCCAACCATGTGGGATCCATCTCGGGCACCGAACTGAGCAACAAATCCGTGTAGGGATGGTGCGGCGGGCGGAACATTTCATCTTTTGGCCCCTGGTCCACGACTTGTCCGTTCTTCATCACGACAACTTCATCGGCAATTGAACGAACGGTTGCCAAATCGTGGGTGATAAACATGTAGGCCAGATCCAAGTCATGCTGCAGACGGTCGAGCAGTTTGAGAATGCCTTCGGCGACAAGTTGGTCGAGCGCGCTGGTGACCTCGTCGCAGATGATGAAGGCGGGCTCGGCCGCCAGCGCACGCGCGATGCCGATGCGCTGCTTCTGGCCGCCGGACAATTCCGGAGGATAGCGGTTGTAGTATTTGGACGGCTCCAATTCGATCAGGTCCAACAATTCATCCACCCGCTGTTTCAAGGCTGCGCCGGAAAGCCCCGAGTAGAATTGCGCGGGACGTCCGATGATATCCGAGATGCGCACCTTGGGATTGAGCGCGGTATCGGCCATCTGGTAGATCATCTGCGCCTGGCGCAACTGGTCGCGGTTGCGATCATGAAAAGAAGGCGGCAGCGGTTCGCCTTTGAACAGCACCTCGCCCTTGCCGGGCGGCAACAGACCGGTAATCACGCGCGCGGTCGTCGACTTGCCCGAGCCGCTCTCGCCCACAACGGCAACGGTCATGCCCGCGTGCACATCGAAGGAAACATCATCCAAAACCTTGTCGCCTCCGGGGTAAGACGCATCCACGCCCTTGACGGAAATAATCGGCAGAGATCCGTCTCCGGGTCGAGTCTTTTGCGGACGCTGAAAGCTGCGCACCGCCCAGAGCGACTTGGTGTAATCTTCCTTCGGCGCGTCCAGCATCTCTTTGGTGGGTGCCTGCTCCACCTCTTCGCCCTTAAGCAGCACCTTGATCGTGTCCGCCATCTGCGCCACGACGGCCAGATCGTGGGTGATGTAGATTGCCGCGGTGTTGAACTGGTCCACAATGTCGCGAATGGCCGCCAAGACTTCGATTTGGGTGGTTACGTCCAGCGCCGTGGTCGGTTCGTCAAAGATGATTAAATCGGGCCGGCAAGACATGGCCATAGCGGTCATCGCCCGCTGCAACTGTCCGCCGGAAACCTGGTGGGGATAGCGAAAGCCGATTTCGCGCGGGTTGGGCAGGCGCAAGCGCTCATAAAGTTCCATGGCGTCTTCCTGCGCTTCCATCCGCTTGCGCAGACGGTATTGCAACGGGCCTTCGGTGTGCTGGTCAATGATCTTGTGCGCCGGGTTGAACGATGCCGCCGCCGACTGCGCGACATAGGCGATGCGCGAGCCGCGCAGGACGCGCCGCTCCACGCGCGTAGCGGTGGTCAGTTCCATGCCGTCGAACTCAATGGAACCTTCCCCGATGCGCGTCCCGTCCCGGGCATACCCCATGGCCGCTAATCCGATGGTGGATTTTCCCGCGCCGCTTTCACCGATGAGTCCCATGACCTCGCCGCGGTGCAAGGTCAGGTCGATGCCTTTGACGATGTCGACCCATGTTTCATCCGTGAAGCCCTGAATATTCAGGCTTTCGATATTGAGCAGAATCTCTTTGTCGGAACGGGACATCTTAATGCTCCTTCAAACCGGAGGCACGAAACAGCATCCAGTCGACGACAAAGTTGACCGCCACCGTCAACAGCGCGATGGCGGCGGCGGGGATTAGCGGCGTGATCTCGCCAAACGAAATCAGCGTGGCGTTTTCGCGCACCATGGAGCCCCAGTCGGCGGTAGGCGGCTGGATGCCCAGGCCGAGGAAGCTCAAGCCCGCCATGAGCAGGAACACAAAGCAGAACTCCAGCCCGAACTCGGCGTTCAAAGGCGCCGTGGTGTTGGGCAGAATCTCGCGCCGGATTAAGAACCAATCGCCTTCGCCCCGCAGGCGGGCGGCTTCAATGTAATCCATCACCACCACATTGCCTGCGACCGCCCGGGTGAGACGGAAGACGCGGGGTGCGTAGATGACGGCGACAACGAGCACGAGGACCACCAGGTTAGTGCCGAAGATCGACAGGGTCAGCAGGGCAAAGATCAACGAAGGGACGGACATCAAGATATCCACCACCCTGCCCACAAACACATCGAACCGGCCTCCGCGCACCGCCGCCCAAAGTCCGGTGCCCGCACCGAGGAGAAAGGCCAGGGTTGTCGCGGCCAGCGCAAGCCCGACGGTGTTGCGCGCACCGTAAATGAGGCGGCTGAACATGTCCCGTCCCAGCTGGTCCGCGCCCAGCAGCATCATGTCATCGGCCGGCGCAAAGGCGGAACTGATTACTTCGGCCTCGCCAAAGGGCGCAATCCAGGGAGCGAAAATCGCCGCCACCGCATAAACAAAGATAACGAACATTCCGAAAGCGGCGGTCAGCGGCGCGGTGCGCAATTCCTTTGCCAGGGAAGGACGCGCCAGTTGCACCAGGAATTCCCGAAAGGCGTAAGAGACTCCCACCGCCGCCGCGAGTATTCCGGCGGCAATGGCAATGGTGCGCAGTCCCGTTGCACCGCCCACAATGCCCACCACCATGGAAATCAACGTGAGCGAGAAGAGCAATCGAAAGGCTTTGGTTTGCTTGAAGTAAACCGCCGCGCAAGAGGCCGCGATGAGAACGCCGTAATAGAGAATGACAAAGACCAGCATGCGCGCCTCCTACTTCGGGTGCCGCAAACGCGGGTTGGTTAGAATTGATCCGACATCCGCCGCCAGGTTAAGCAGGATGAAAGTGGCGGCGAATATCAAACAGCAGGCTTGCACGATGGGAAAATCCCGTTTGGCAACCGCATCGACGAGCAGCTGGCCGATGCCGGGATAGACAAAAACGACTTCCACGAGAACCACGCCGGTGATCAGATAGGCGAGGTTCAGCGCTACGACGTTGATGATTGGCGCCCAGGCATTGGGCAGCGCGTGCCGGACGATGACCTTCAGCGGATAAACGCCCTTGAGGCGCGCCATCTCGATATAGGGCGAGGCGAGCAGGTTGATGATGGCGGCGCGAGTCATCCGCATCATGTGGGCGGTGACCACGAGCACCAGCGTTAGCGCCGGCAGGAAGGTGCGGTAGAGGTAATCGCCCAGACTCATATCCGCGGTTTGGCTGGCGATGGCGGGAAACCAACCCGTCTTAACCGAGAGATAGAGTATTAAGATGTAGCCCAGGAAAAATTCCGGCGAGGAGATGGACGTAAGCGTCAGCACGTTGGCGACCCGGTCGAAAAGGGAATTGCGCAAGAGCGCGACAAGAATGCCCAACACGATCGACACCGGCACGGCAATCAGCGCGGCATAGGTAGCCAGCATCAGCGTGTTTAATAATCTTTCGCCGATGGCTTCGCTGACCCGGTCGCCGGTGACCAGCGAATTGCCGAAGTCGCCGACCGCGGCGCCGGCGAGCCATTCCAGGTAGCGCACCGGCGCGGGCCGGTCGAGGCCCAGCTGCGCGCGCATTGCGGCGACGGTTTCCTCCGTTGCGGCCTGGCCGAGAACGGCCTCCGCCAAATCGCCGGGCAGAAGTTCCACGGCGAAAAAAATCAGAACGGACACGACCAGCAGGGTCAGGAGACCCAGCCCCAAGCGCTGTCCTATCAGGCGAAGGAGTTTGCCCATGTCAGGTCATGCCGCACCGGAGCGGATTCGTGCGGAACGGTTTCGACGCGCACCGCTTAGGCGAAAGACCAACGCTCCCACCAGCGTTCGCCGTCCAAATCCCAGTTCGATGCAAACTTGTCGCTGACCACAACGCCCGGACCCGTTGCAAAAATGAAATTGGCGAACATCGGAATGATGACGCCGCCGTCCTGGTTGAGGATCTCCTGCATTTCCCAATACATCGCGCGCCGCTTGTCGAGGTCGATCTCCGCGCGCGCCGCGACGAGAAGCTCGTTGAACCGTGCGTTGTCCCAGAAGGTGTCGTTCCATTCGGCACCCGAGGAATATGCAAGGGTCAGCATCGAATCCTCGACCGGGCGTCCGCTCCAGTAAACCGCGGAGAAAGGCTCTTTCATCCAAACGTCGGACCAATAGCCGTCGTTGGGCGCGCGGTTGACCTGCAGATCGATTCCGGCGGCCTTGGCCGAGTTTTGGAACAAAACGGCGGCGTCCACCGCTCCGGGATAGGCCGCATCGGCCGCCGAGAGTTCCACCGAAAGCTTGTCGACGCCCGCCTGTTTGAGATAGAACTTGGCCTTGTCGGGATCGTAGGGAGTCTGGGCCAGATCGGAGTTGAAGAACTGCTGCCCCCGGCCGATTGGATGGTCGTTACCGACATATCCGTAACCGAACAGGATCTTCTCGACGATTTCCTCGCGGTTGACGGCGTGTTTGAGCGCCAGCCGGATGTTGCGATCGGTATAGGGATCCTTGTTGGTGGACATCGCAAAGGTGTAGTGCTGGTTGCCCGCGACCGAATGGATGTTGATGCTGGCATTGCGCGCCATCAATCCGACGGTCTTGGGTTCCAGCTTGTCGATGGCGTGCACGTCGCCGGAGACCAGCGAAGTGATGCGCGCATTGGCATCAAGCACGGCCAGGCATTCAATCCGGTCGAAAAAACCGCGATTGCTGTTCCAGTCGTTTTCGAAGCGTTCGACCGTAGCGGACACGCCGGGTTTGAATTCCACAATCCTGTAGGGACCGGCTCCGTCGCCGGACTGCCAATCCATCGTTCCATCCTTGGACGGGAGAATGGGGAGATGGTAATCCGAACCGATGAAAGCGAAATCGGCATTGCCCGCCGACAACGTAAAGACCACGGTGTTGCCGTCCACGGAAATGTCTTCGATGGCTTCAAGCAACGGCTTGGCCGCCGAGGTGGAATCATCGCCCCGGTGGAAGTTAATCGAGGTCACCACGTCTTCCGGGGTGACCGGTCTGCCGGAATGGAAAGTGATTCCGGGCCGCATCTTGAAACGCCACACCTTGGCGTCCGCGCTGGCCTCCCAGCTTTCCGCCAAGTCCGGTATGACCGAGCCGTCTGCGGCCACCGCCGTCAGAAAGCCGCCGTAGGCATAGACCAGGCCGTTCATGAACTGGTTGTCAAAAGTGCCGGGGTTCAGCGTGTCGGTTGTCTGGCCGTGGCCGCGCGCGATGCGAAAGGTTCCGCCGCGTTTGTGTTGCGCGCGCAAGGCGCCGGGCGCGAGTCCGGCGACGGCAACGCCGGCCGCCGTGGTGCCCAGGAAGGCCCGGCGGCTCAGGCTGTTGGATTTTACTGGATTGCTTTTCATTGAAATTCTCCCTCGGTTGGAGCGGTTATCCGAATTCGGAAACCGCACGGTTTATATGAAGTCTCCATGACTCTATTCTGTTGCGCGTCCGTTGTCGAGAAAACCCTCGCCGCCACGAATAAGAATTATGGGGTCATAGTATCAAAAATCCTGTCATTTGCGGGCAGTTCCCCGTTTAACCCGTGCCGAAGCCGCCTGCATGGCCTCAAGAAATTTTCACAATTTCGCGAGCATGTTGCGACGGCTGCAGGATGCGCGGGCGCGGGCTCGAGGTGTGTATTCTCCCTGTTCATGGTATGCTCAACGAGGCGGTTACAGGGGAGGAACTTACCGTGTGACAGCCGACCTTTACGAAGATTTTGTCCATCGACCGAAATTGTTGATTAAGGACCGGCGCGGCCTGATTGCCGTAACGTTGAGCAATGTCTTCACCATGCGATTGACTGTAAACAAGACGCAAAAGGACAAGCACAATGAATCTGCAAGATTCCCTGCTTTTTGATAACGCCCCCGCCCCTTTCCCGGCACCGCCAAAAACGGAAGGGATAAAGTACACAGGCTCGAAACTGAAAATCATTCCCCGCATTTTGGAGATAATTGGAAAAACGGGAGCGACTTCGGTATTTGACGGTTTCTCCGGTTCAACACGAGTCAGCCAGGCCTTGGCAAAACAAGGATTCCAAGTTCATTCCAACGACATTGCCACATGGTCTCCCATATTCGCCACCGCCTATTTGAAGAACAGGAAAACGCCGCAGGAATATTGCGATCTTATTCAACATTTGAATTCCCTGAAACCTGTTGATGGATGGTTCAGTGAAAACTACGGAGGCGATGTCGGCGCGAATCCAAACGGCAACGCGATTCAACCCGACGGAAGCAAGAAGCCATGGCAAAGAAAAAACACGCGCAGGCTTGATGCGATAAGAGAAGAAATTGACAGACTGGAACTAGATGATGCGGATAAGAGCGTTGCCCTCACGAGTTTGATATTGGCAATGGATAAAGTGGAAAACACACTTGGTCACTTTTCCTCATATTTGAAGGAATGGTCGCCCCGCTCGTTTAACGACATGCATCTTGAAGTTCCCATGTTGTGGGTAAATGACAAAAACAACAGAGTTTCCTGCGGAGACGTGTTTGATGTTTTACCCGATGTGAAATGCGATCTTGCTTATTATGATCCGCCTTATGGTTCCAACAACGAAAAGATGCCGCCTTCCCGCGTGCGTTATGCGGCCTACTACCATGTTTGGACGACTATTATAAAAAACGACCGGCCTGATTTGTTCGGCAAGGTGGGACGCAGAAAGGATTCTTGCGATACAACCGCCTCTTCCGTCTTCGAGGAATTTCGCAAGAACGGATCGGGGCGATTCATTGTCGTGGATGCAATTGAAAGACTTATAAGGGAAACCCCTTGTGAATGGATTGTGTTGTCTTATTCTTCGGGGGGAAGGGCAACGGCAACGGAATTGAATGAAGCGATAAAAGACAACGGAAAATTGATAGAAACAAGCAAGATTGATTATCAGCGTAATGTCATGTCGTCTATGAAATGGACGAACGACTGGACACGGGACAGCGAAGAACCAAATCGTGAATTTTTGTTTTTGATACAGAAAAAGCGATAGAAACCAAAACCGATAAAGGGAGCGACTCAACTCCCCCGAAATTACGGGACTACAGCATCGGAAATCTCGTCACTTGCGGGCGGTTCCCGATTCAACACGCACCGAAGCCGTCTGCATGGCCTCAAGAAATTTCACAACTTCCGCAAGCGTGTTGTAGTGGCTGTAGGATACGCGAACGCAACTTTCGAGGCCCAGGGAACCGAGGACGTTGCCGCAATAATGGTCATCGCGGCGGATGTGCGTGCGCACCCCGGCCTCGCGAAGATGCGCCACCAGGTCCGCGGCGGGCATGCCGTCAAGTGCCAGGCTGACCACGCCTTCGCGCCGCGGATTGTCCGCGCCGCCGATTATCGTCACGCCGGGAATCCGGGAAAGACCGGGATGGTTTCCGGTGCCGTTGAAGATTGCATCGCCCAAAGCGGCTTCTTGATCATGAATCGCTTTCGCCGCCGCTTCGATCCGGCCGCGGCGGTCCGTTGCATCCGAAACCCGGCTCCCCAGCCATTCGAAATAGGCCACGACGTCGGAGAATGTGGCATAGCTGCCCGCATCGCGAGTGCCTTGTTCCCAGTTCTCCGCCGGGCCGCCGATCAAGGTTTCTTTGGTCGTTGCGGTCAGCCGGTCCGACGCCCAGCCGATGCCGTAACCGTGACGGGAAAAAACTTTGTAGGGAGAGACGGCGTATCCGTCAATTCCATAGGCGGCTATGTCGATGTGGCCGTGACTAGCGTGCTGGATGCCGTCAACGATGATGAAACAATCCGGCGCGGCGTTGCGTATTTCTTCGGCAATCCGGGCCACCTCGACTCCGATGCCCGTAACCGGCGAAGTCTGAACGATGGTTGCCACACGCAAATCCGCACGAAAGTGCACGCGATAAGCCTGCGCCGTGACCGTTCCGGTTGCATCGTCGTGTTCGGCGAGCAGATGCGGCCTTTGCGTGACTTCCGCCCATCGCGCCATGGCGCTGCGCGAGGCCGGATGTTCAAGCGTTGAGCCGAGCATTGCACCGCCGGGTGCGGCCGCCAGCGCGGCGGTGCGCACCAATCGAAACAAAACCTCGGTTCCGGATTCGCCGACGAAAACCTGTCCCGTCGGCGCGTTAAAAAACAGTCGTGCATCCTCCCTGCCCTTGTCGATCGCCGCCATCATCGCGCGCGATGCGGCATTGTCCCGCCCTTGGTTGTCCGGATAAGTCGCGTAGTCGAACGAGGTTTGCGCCACCGACTTTAATGTTAACGCTCCGCCGGCGCTTTCGAAGAAGACCCGGGGTCCCTCAAAAGGACAAGTCTCCACATGGAGAAAGCGTTCGCGGATTGCGCTCTGCAGGGCGGCGTTGTCTCGGATCATTCGGCGGCCTCCGGTTGGGGTGTCAGGTCCCGCAGACGTGCGCCGCGGGGATCGAACGGCGCTTCGGCCAGCAGCCGAGCCTCGTGCGGCCGGCCCAGCACGGCGATGTGCACGGTTTCGCCCGGGGCAACGGCATCCGCCTTGATATAGCCGAGTGCCAGCGACTTGTCCACATGATAGCCGTAAGCGCCGGATGTTACCTGGCCCGTCGGCGTGCCGTCGGGCAAAAATATCGGCTCGCCGCCGGAGGCATCGGCCGCATCGGCGTTGATTTCGAAAAGCTTCAGCGTTTCGCGCGCCGGACGGTCGGCGATTGCGAGATAGGCGTCCTTGTTCAGGAAGTCCTTGTCGGTTTTGATCAGCCCCTCGAGTCCGCTTTCCCGAGGCCACCATTCCGGACTGTAGTCGCGCCCCCAGGAACCGTAGCCTTTTTCCAGCCGCAAACTCATGAGCGCCCGACTGCCCACGGGCCCGGCGCCGAAGGCTTTGCCCGCTTCGAGCAAAGCCGTGTAAAGCGCAACCTGGTCTGTTTCGGCACAGTGCAATTCCCATCCCAGGTCACCGGTGAAAGAGACTCGCAACGCAAGACAGTCCATGCCCGCGACCGTAATCCCGGCCGAGCGCATGAAGGGCATGGCTTCGTTCGACAGGTTCGCCTGGGTCAATTTGCGCAGGACGTCGCGGGAGCGCGGCCCGGCGATGTTGAATCCGCACATCGCTTCCGTTTGGCTTTCGAACTTGCAGTCTCCGGGCAGCGGCACGGCGCGGAAGTAACGTTGATGAAACCGCTCCGCCATGCCCGAACCGATTATCCAGAACTCCTGTTCGTCCGTACGTGTGACGGTAAAGTCGCCGGCAATCCCGCCGCGCTTGCCTATAAGCGGCGTCAGGCACGAACGACCCGCGGCGCGCGGCATCCTGTTAGCGAAAAGCGCGTTCAGCCACTCTTCGGCCCCCGCTCCGGTGACGCGGTATTTGGCAAAGTTCGAGATATCGATGATTCCGGCGCGCTCGCGCAGCATCCTCGCCTCGCGCCCGACGCTTTCCCACCAGGCTTGTCGAACGAAGCCGGCGCTGTCGGGAGTGTCGGCATCAAAGTAAAGCGGATGCTCCCAGCCGTAGTTCAATCCGAAGCGTGCGCCCGTTTCTTTTTGCATTTGGTAAACGGGACGGGTGCGCACGGGGCGTCCGGCATCGCGCTCCTCGTTCGGAAAATGAATTTTAAACCGGTGCGCATATTGATCCTCGACGCGCGCCTTGGTGAACTCCTTGCCCGCCCAGTGACCGTAGCGCGCGAGATCCCAACCGAAGAGATCCAGCGAAGGCTCCCCTTCTATCATCCACTCGGCGGCCAGCTTGCCGAGTCCGCCGTTCTGGCTGAAGCCCGGGATGATGCCGTTGCAGCAAAAGTAACCCGGCACCTCGGGCACGGGACCGAACAGCGCCGAGCTGTCCGGCGACCAGATCATCGGGCCGTTGATTACCCGCTTGATGCCGGACGTGCCCATCGCGGGCACCCGTTCAATGGCGCGCATCATGTTGGGTTCGATCCGTTCCAAATCATCGGGAAAAAGATCATGGGCGAAGTCCAGGGGCGTGCCCTCCTCCGCCCAAAAGCGCATGTCGCGTTCATAAGCGCCGACCAGCAGGCCGAGTCCTTCCTGTCGCAAATAGTATTCGCCGTCACGGTCCGCAACGGAAGGCAGTCGCCGGTCCAATGCGGCAATTTCATCGATTGTCTCGGTTACGAAATACTGGTGTTCGGTGGGGATGAGCGGCAATACGACGCCCGCCAGGGCCGCCACTTCGCGCGCCCAAAGCCCCGCGGCATTAATCACCCAGGGCGTTTGAATGTCGCCTTTCGGCGTGCGCACAATCCAGGTGCCGCACGGCTGCTTTTCGGTTGCGGTAACGGGAGTGAAGCGGTGCACTTCGGCTCCCATTCGGCGGGCGGCGATTGCATAAGCTTGTGTCACGCCGGAAGGGTCCACATTGCCGCCGTCGGATTCGAACATGATGCAGCGCACGCCGTCGTAGTTGACCAGCGGGTGCAGGCGTTCGGCTTCGTCGCGGCTGACTTCGTGAAAGTTCATTGCGTAACGCCGGGCCTTGGCCTCTTGAAGGCGAAGTTGATGCTCCCGCTCTTCGGTCTGGGCGAGATAGAGCGAGCCGGGCTGGAAGACATCGCAGCCCTGCCCGGTTTCCGCTTCCAATTCCTTGTAGAGATTCATGGTGTAGTGCTGCAGGCGCGAGACATTGGTAACGTCGTGCAGTCCGTGAATGTTGGCTGCGGCGTGCCAGGTGGAACCGGACGTCAACTCGTCGCGTTCGAGAAGTACCGTCTCCGTCCAGCCCAGTTTGGCCAGATGGTAGAGAATTGAACATCCCGCGACCCCGCCGCCAATCACAACCGCCTGTGCGTGTGCTCTCATTTATTCCGCCCTTTCGCTTAAGATTCTTTATTACCAACGGCACAAGTCTGCACTAAACCAGATTGCGGGAGTAACAGTTACAATAATTTTTGGGTCATTCCGTTCCGTGCTCTTATAGGGGCTATAGGGGGCTGAATAAGGGG
>JAPOUU010000105.1 GCA_026708505.1 Hyphomicrobiales bacterium
TCCGGATGCCTGCGCAAAGGCATAAACTATCGTCGGCCCGCAGAATTTGAAACCGTGCCTCCTGAGTTCTTTCGACATTGCCATGCTCATGGGCGTTTCTGCGGGAACGTCGTTCATGTCCTTCCATTTGTTTTGCGTGGTTTTACCATCGACAAAATCCCACAAAAACGCTGCAAACCCGTCTGTTGTTTCTTGTATTTTGAGAAAAGCCTGTGCATTGGTGATGGTTGCCTCGATTTTTCCCCTATGACGTATGATGGAAGCGTCGCGCAAGAGTTGGGAGACTTTCTTTTTATTAAATGATGCGACCTTTTCCGGATCGAAATTTTCGAAAGCGCGGCGGAAATTTTCACGCTTGCGCAGAATGGTTATCCACGAAAGCCCTGCCTGAAATCCATCGAGCATTAACTTCTCGAACAAAGCTCTGTCGTCCCATTCGGGAACGCCCCATTCCCGGTCATGATAATCGACATACAGCGGATCATCGCCGCACCAAACGCATCGCTTTTTCATGATTCCATCCAATTCGGCACGACGAGTTCAACTTGCCGCGCATCCATGCTGGCGGAGATGCTGCCGGTGACGTGTTCCATTTTTACGAGCGCGAGACCCTGCTTTCCCTGAAGAATATGAAGTGTGCCGATGTTTTTACCATCAACTTCAATGTTACCACCTAACTCGGGAATGCGGCCACTGCCGCTTAAAATTAACGGCAGCAGGCGCTGACTCACCCGCCCCTTGCGATAGACCCTTGAAACGATTTCCTGCCCGATGAAGCATCCCTTGTCGAGGGAGACCCCATCGAGAAGGTCAAGACATACTTCCCATGGGAAGAAATGATCGACCGGAATCTCATCGGCGCCTTCCGCAACGCCCAAGGCAAGCCGATGCTCTTGATACGCTTCCGCATCGCTTTGATGCGCAGGAAGCCGCTTTAATAATTCTTCCGAACCGGCGGATGTGTTCGGCAGAATACGCATACCAAGAGCGGGCAGCCGTGGGTCCGAAAAGATGATTGCATCGGACGCTCCCTGCGCCGCCACATCCTCAACTCCTTCCCCCCAAATCGCGATGACATCACCCTCTTGCTCTTTGACAGCGACATCGGCGCGCAAGCGATAGAGTGAAAGCTTCTCCATCAACGCCCCCCTCTGTGATGCGTCGCAGTCAATTATGATGCCGTCCTCGCAGGCAGCAAGCAGGAAATCGTAAGAAATCTTGCCTTTGGGCGTGAGCAATCCGGCATGAATCGCCCCCTCCCCCGCCAACCGTTCAACATTCTGGGTGAGAATGGCATTGAGAAAGGGCACGGTATCGTCCCCGACGAGGCAAATTCGGGACCGATGGGGCAATCGTGCGTATCTGGCTTGAGTCATCCTTTCGAAAGTATAGCGGAGTTGCCAAAAATACGATAGACTAGACCGATGGCAACAATGTATGACTTGATACTTGAGGGAGGCGTTCTTGTGACACACAAGGGCGAGCGCCGCGGCGACATCGCTATTCGCGGCGGCAAGATTGCCGCAATTGGCAAGGTGGACGGGCGCGCGAAGAAGACAATGAATGTCGCGGGGCTTCATATACTTCCGGGCGTGATGGATACGCAAGTGCATTTTCGCGAGCCGGGCGCGGAGCATAAAGAAGACTTCGCAACGGGCACGAAGGCCGCATTGCTGGGAGGCATAACCGGGGTCTTCGAGATGCCGAACACCTCGCCGCCGACGACCACGCTTGCCGCGTTGAAAGACAAACGAACCCGCGCAAAGGGAAGGATGTATTGCAACTATGCATTTTATGCGGGAGCAACTCCCGACAACATCGACACGCTTGGAAAATTGGAGAAGAGCAAGGCATGTTGCGGCATAAAGGTTTTCCTTGGTTCTTCCACAGGTGACTTGCTTGTTCCGGACGACACCCATGTTGAAGCGATCTTGCGCGGAACATCCCGCCGTGTCGCGTTTCATTCGGAAGACGAGTTTCGCCTGGAGGCCCGTAAACATCTTCGTGTTGAGGGCGACGTCTCGAGCCACATGGTTTGGCGCGATGCCCGCACCGCCAGTCTTGCAACGGAGCGTGTATTAAGGATAGCCCGAAAGACCCGCCGCAAGGTGCATATATTGCATGTCTCGACGGCTCAAGAGATGGATATGCTCGCCAAGGCGCCGCAAGCCACGGTCGAAGTAACCCCGCAACACCTCACTCTCGAAGCGCCCGATTGTTACGAGCGTCTCGGCACTTATGCGCAGATGAATCCGCCGGTGCGCGGTCGTTCGCACCGTCTTGGATTATGGCGGGCGTTGCGCGAGGGCGTTGTGGATGTAATTGGCTCGGATCATGCACCGCACACAAGCGCCGAGAAGTCGGGCACCTACCCTGCAACGCCGGCGGGAATGCCGGGAGTTCAAACATTGCTGCCCGTGATGCTGGGACATGTAAACGCCGGGAAATTGTCGTTGCCGCATCTGGTGTCGCTGACGAGTTATC
>JAPOUU010000038.1 GCA_026708505.1 Hyphomicrobiales bacterium
TCCAAATCCCGTCCGCTCGCAGCCGGGAGCATTTCTCTCACGCAAGCCTTTGCGTTTCTTTTCGCACAGCTCGCCGTTGCGTTTATTGTGTTGTTGCAGTTTAATTTATTCACCGTGGTGCTTGCACTTGTCGTCATGCCTCTCGTTGTCTTTTATCCTTTCGCCAAGCGCGTCACACAAATGCCGCAGATTGTTCTCGGCTTCACCTTTGCATGGGGAGCGCTTGTGGGATGGAGCGCCGTTACCGGTGCGCTCGCGCTTGCGCCCGTCCTTCTCTATATCGGTTGCATTGCGTGGACGGTCGGATACGACACGATCTACGCACACCAAGACTCCCGTGATGACGCCATTCTCGGACTCGGATCAAGCGCGCTGCTGTGGGGAGAGTCATCGCGCATAGCCGTCGGCGTCTGTTATTTCATTGCGGCAGGCGCGCTTGTGCTCGCCGCGGTGCTTTCCGGAAGCGGATGGATGTTCTATGCATGCATGCCGCTCATCATCGCGCATCTGTTATGGCAGCTCGTCCGTTTCGATTCCGAAGACGCATCCGCATGCTCGCGCGTGTTTCGGTCCAACCGCGACCTCGGCGCGCTCGTGACGCTTGCCTTGGCGCTGGGCGCATGGAGCGCGGCATGAGCAAGCAACTCCCCGACATGCTGGATGCGCTCCTTGAGTGCGCACGAAAGGCCGGCGCCGAACATGCCGACGCCACCGCGCACCGGAGCAACTCGCTGCAAGAAACCGTCCGTCTTGGAAAACTCGAGTCCATCGAACGCTCCGAAAGCGCAGGTCTCGGCCTGCGCGTGCTTATCGGCAAGCGGCAGGCATCGGTTGCAAGCGGCAAACTTGATGCGGCCGATTTTCCGATGCTCGCGGAGCGCGCCGTTGCAATGGCGCGTCTTGCTCCCGAGGATGAATGGTGCGGATTGGCGGAAGCGTCACATTCGACGGACGGCGTTGACCTCGAACTGGATGATGGTTTCGAAGCGGACGAGTCGCTCCTGCACGAACGGGCGCAAGAAACCGAAGAAACGGCGATGGCGTTCAAAGGCGTTACCAACTCCGAGGGCGCGACGGCGAGTTGGTCGAGAGGCGACCTCGCGTTCGCAAACAGCAAAGGCTTCTCCGGCGGGTATCGTGTCAGCTCGCACCAGCTCGTCTGCGTAGTCGTTGCCGAGAAAGACGGTGTAAAGGAACGCGATTATGCTTATAGCACTATGCGCCACTTCAAGGATCTTGAAACTCCCGAAGCCGTCGGGCGCGAAGCTTCCGAGCGCGTCCTGGCACGCATGGGCGCTCGCAAGCCGCAAGGCGCGCAACTGCCCGTCGTTTTCGATGAGCGCGTCGCCTCGAGTCTGCTGCGGCATTTCGCGCAGGCAGTCTCCGGCGCATCCGTCGCGCGCGGCGTCAGCTTCCTCGAAAAACATCTCGATAAACCCGTATTTCACGAGAGCATCGACATTCTCGATGATCCTCTTCGCCCGCGCGGGCTGTCATCGCGCCCCTTCGATGATGAAGGCGTCACCGGCAAACGGCTTCTTCTTATCGAAGACGGCGTGTTGAAGAGCTGGCTGCTGGACAGTGCAAGCGGCAGGCAGCTCGGGCTTGCCTCCACGGGACACGCGTCACGCAGCGCCGCCGAGCCTCCCTCGCCGGCGCCATCGAACCTGCACATGCTTCCCGGCAAGGTTAATAAAGACGAGCTTATCGCCGACATCGGGCAGGGGCTTTATGTCACCGAACTTATCGGGATGGGAGTCAATCCGGTCACCGGTGACTACTCCAGGGGCGCGGCGGGCTTTTGGATAGAAGACGGAAAGGTCACCTATCCGGTTAACGAGGTTACCATCGCGGGCAATTTGAAAGACATGTTTGCACACATCACTCCCGCCGACGACATTCGTTTTCGCTTGAGTGTGAACGCGCCAAGCCTTCGCATTGAGGGCATGACCATTGCGGGCTTGTGAACACGGACGTACAGGATGACCGGCAGGCGATCCTCGAGGCTATCGAAGCCGCGGGCGCGTTGGCAATGGAGTATTTTCGAAGGCAGGAAGCCGGCGACTTAAAAACACAACAAAAATCCGACGGCTCCCTTTACAGCGATGCCGACCTTGCCGTCAACGAACTGCTGCGCCGGCGGCTTCGCGATTACGCTCCCGACTACGGGTGGCTCTCGGAAGAAGACGAAGATGAAACCGGGCGGTTGGAAAAACGTCGCGCCTGGATCGTTGATCCCATTGACGGGTCGAGGGCTTTCTTGCGCGGCGACAGGGAGTTTGCCATCTGTGTTTGTCTGGTCGAGGACGGGGCGCCGATTCTCTCCGCAATTCATGTTCCCGCTATGAGCGAATTTTATTTTGCACGCCGGGGGCAGGGCGCCTGGTGCAACGGCGCGCGCCTGCCCGTCCGGGCGCCGATGCCCTCGGCCAATCTCTCCGATTGCAGCCTGCTGACAACCGGACGCGTCAAACGTATCGATTTCTGGCGCGAACTGCTCGGACTTGAGGGCGATGCGCAGGAATTGCAGTTGCCCGGGTCCATCGCTTACAGGTTGATGTTGGTCGCGCGCGGCGATTTCGATGCGACCCTGTCCATGACGCAAAAATGGGAGTGGGACCTCGCCGCCGCGCATCTCATCGCGGCCGAAAGCGGCGTTGAAGTCACTGCGCGCGAAGGCTCAACCCTGTGCTATAATGAGAGCGTTGATAGTTCTTGCGATGGCGTTCTTGCCGCGCCCGTCGGTTTGCACGAGCGCCTCGCAGAACGGGTCCGGGAGGGTCTCGCGCGCGAAGCCTCCTGAATCATCCAAATTCTTGCAGAGGTACTTATGGCAAAACAGCGATTGCATTTGGTTTTTGGCGGCGAACTGGTTGAGTTGGACAAGTCCGAGTTTCAAAACACCGATTCCCTTGATATCGTCGGCATCTTTCCCGACTACGCATCCGCGCATGCCGCCTGGAAAGCCGCCGCGCAGCGAACCGTCGATAACGCCCAAATGCGCTACTTCATCGTTCACATGCACAAACTGCTCGACCCCGAAGAGGAAGAGTTGTCCGGTTCATGAGCGCCGCAAACGCAATCCGGTATCATATCGTCGTGCGGGTGTTGCGGGAATATCTGCGGCCGCAGTATAAATTGCTGCTGCTCACCATTGCCGCAAACCTGTTCGTCGCCGGATCAACGGCGCTTTTGCCGTGGCTTGTCAATCTCTCCATTGACGGCATCTTCGAAAGATCGCAAAAGCATTTGTTGTATTTGCTTCCGCTCGCCGTGCTTGGCGCGATGATGATGAAGTCACTCAGCACCTATGTTGCACGAATGTCCGCCGGAAATATCAATCTGCGCATGTCCGCCCAGCTCGAGCGCGAACTTTCCGGCAATCTCATCCGTTCCGACCTCGCCCGCATCACCGCGGCGCACTCGGGACAATTTCTCTCGCGCTTCATGAACGACATTCCCGTGCTGTGCCAATCGATGAGTTTGAGCCTTCTCAATATCACGCAGCATTTGCTCACCGTCATCGCGTTGTATGGGTCAATGCTGTATCTGAGCTGGCGGCTCGGATTGTTGATGACGCTGTTGGTGCCGTTCATCGTCTATTTTCTCGCACGAAAGGGGCGCCGGGCGCAAAACGCATCCAATGCGCGCCTAGCCGAAAGCGCATCCTTCTCCGTGCGTGTCACCGAAATCCTCCATGCGCTTCGAGTCATCAAAGCCTACGGGCGCGAAAACTACGAAATCGACCGCGCCGCCGATGCCGTCGCCCGACTCAAGCGCCGCGACTACATCTCCATGCGCGTGCGCAACGCCGCCGCGCCGCTCATAGAAGCCATCGCGGGGATCGGCGTCGCGGGCATCATCTTCTACGGCGGGGTGTTGCATTTCAATTCGCAACTCACGCTCGCCGAATTCACCGGATTTATCGCCGCGCTCATGCTTGTATACCAGCCGTTGCGCGGGCTTGCCGGGCAGCATGTTCTGCTCCATGAGGGTCTTGCCGCCGCCGAGCGAATCTTCACCCTGCTCGACAAAAAACCGCGCCTGCTGGACGATGCCGACGCCCGGGCGCTCCACATCAAAGGTGCAGAGATACGTTTTGAAAATATCCGCTTCCATTACAGCGACAATGAACCGGTGCTGCACGGCGTCAACCTGACGGCGGCGGCGGGCAAGACCACCGCGCTGGTCGGCGCAAGCGGTTCGGGCAAAAGCACGCTGCTCAATTTCGTGCCTCGATTGTTCGACCCGGACGAAGGGAAGGTCATGCTGGACGGGCAGGACATTCGCCATGCCCGCTTGTCGGACGTTCGCGACTGCATTGCGGTTGTCACGCAGCAGCCGATTTTGTTTGACGACAGCGTTCGCGCGAACATTGCCTACGGCAAGCCGGATGCGAGCGACGCCGAAATCGAAGCCGCCGCGCGCGAGGCGTCCGCCCATGATTTCATTAAGGCGTTGCCCGAAGGTTATGAGACCCGTGTCGGCGAGGGCGGGCAGTTGCTTTCGGGAGGGCAGCGCCAGGCCGTTGCGATTGCGCGCGCGATGTTAAAGGACGCGCCGATATTGTTGCTGGACGAGGCGACGGCATCGCTGGATTCGGTCTGGGAAGAGCGCGTGCGCGTAAGTCTTTCAAAACTGATGCGCTCGCGCACGGTGCTGGTGATAGCGCACCGTCTTGCAACGGTTGCCGACGCCGATTACATTTATGTGCTTGATAAGGGGCGCATCGTTGAGGAGGGTTCCCACGCGCAGTTGATGGCGAAAGGCGGTTATTACGCAAACCTGGCGCGTGCGCAATTTATGTCCGAGTGATGAAAACAAAAAGCCTGTTGCTGGAATGCTATCGTTTGTGCGGCGTGTTGCTTGCGCCGGTTGCCGCGCTTTTGTGTTTGTGGCGGCTGGTTCGCGGGCAGGAAGAGCGCGCCCGCATCGGCGAGCGCTTCGGTTTTGCAAAGCAATCCCGGCCGCCGGGCCGATTGATCTGGTTTCACGGCGCAAGCATCGGCGAGGTCGTTGCGTTGCTGCCGCTGGTGAACAGCCTGCTGGAGCGCAACGAGCATCTGCAGGTTCTGATTACTTCGACGACGCAGGGATCCTCAACGGTGCTAAGTTCTCGAATGCCCTCGCGCTGTATTCATCAATATGTCCCCTACGACTATCCCGGCGCGGTTCGGCGTTTCCTTTCGCACTGGCGGCCCGACCTTGCCGTGTGGACGGAATCGGAATTATGGCCGCATTTGATTTTGCAAGCGCGCTCCAACGGAATTTTAATGGCGCAGGTCAGCGCATACATGTCCGCGACTTCGTTTCAACGCTGGAAATTCGCGCCGCAGGCCGCCCGGATGCTGCTGGAGAGTTTTTCAATTTGTCTCGCGCGGGACGAGACGGCGTCACATCGATTGTCCGATTTGCTCGGACGCGAGATCGACGGCATCGCCAATTTGAAGGAGGTCACGCTCGAACTCCCCTTTGACGCCGCCGAACTCGCCGCTTTGCAAGAACGCATCGGGAACCGTCCGTGCTGGCTTGCAACCAACACGCACGAGGGCGAGGAGGAGATGATCGCGCGCGTGCATCAGCGTTTGCGCTCGAGTCATCCGGATTTGCTGCTGGTGCTTGCGCCCCGCCGCGTTGAACGCGCCGATGCGATCGTTCGCGTCCTGGAGCGCGAACTCGACGGGCGCGTGCAGTTGCGTTCGCATACGCGCCTGCCGCAGGCGGACAGTTCGGTTTATGTGGTCGATAGTTTCGGCGAACTGGGATTATTCTATCAGATGTTCGACATGGTTTTTCTCGGCGGCAGTTTGACTTCGCAGGGCGGGCACAACCCTCTCGAGCCTGCGCGCTTGGGGTGTTTCGTATTGCACGGCGGACATGTCGCGGCGTATGCGTATTTATTCAAGACACTGGATGCATACGGCGGCGGGGCGTGTGTAACGGATGAAGGCGCGCTGGCGGATGCCGTATCGAGGCGTCTGCGCGATGCTTCCCTGCTTAAAGGGGAAAGTGCAACGGCGCGGCGGTTCGCGCTCGAGCGCGGAGGCGGAATGGTTGATGATGTGGCAACGCGCTTGCTTGCGTTGATGGATTCATGAAACCGCCGGCATTCTGGTACCACGAGGACGGTGAATCGCTGCCGGCGCGTTTGCTTGCGCCGTTGTCTTGGCTGGCGACGGGAATATCGCGCAGGCGCTGGCGCAACGCTTCGCCGCAACGCGCAGGCGTTCCGGCTCTCTGCGTCGGCAACGCCACCGTCGGCGGTGCGGGCAAGACGCCCGTGGCGCTGGCGCTGGCGAAGCATTTCCTCGCGCGCGGCTCCAAGGTGCATTTTCTCACGCGCGGTTATGGCGGAAGCGAGCGCGGAGTGCTTCGGGTGGACGAGCATCATGATGCCGCACGGGTCGGCGATGAAGCCTTGGAACTTGCCGCGGTTGCGCCGTGCTGGGTTGCCCGTGACAGGCTTGCGGGCGCCCGGGCCGCAAGCGATGCGGGCGCCGGATTGCTCATTCTCGATGACGGCTTGCAGAATCCCCGGCTTCATTATGATGTCGGCGTGCTGGTTGTGGACGGCATGCGCGGGCTGGGCAACGGACGCGTGCTTCCGGCAGGGCCCTTGCGCGAACCTTGGAGCGATGTCCTGGCACGCGCCGATGCGGTGGTGGTGATGGGCGAGCCGGAACAGTCGCATTTACGCACGGCGTTGTCCCGGGTCGATCCTTCGAAATTGTTTACGGCGCGCCTGCATGCGTGTCCGATGGCGCTGCCTCCGCGTCTGCTGGCTTTCAGCGGCATTGCGCATCCGGAAAAATTACTCGGGAGTTTGCGCGAACTGGGTGGTAACATTGTCGGCAGCATCGACTTTCCTGATCATCATCGTTTCAGCGAGTCGGATGCACGGTTGTTGTTGAAGGAAGCGCAACGGTTGGACGCGACGCCGATTACCACGAACAAGGACGCGATGCGCCTCGCGCATTCACGCGGGGGAAGCGCGTGCGGACGTCTGGTGAAGTCAATGTCGGTGTTGCACGTGGAGGCGCGTTTTGACGACATTGAGCGCTTTGAATCTTTCACCCATTCGAGGATATCCAAATGATGCGAACGCTGCGTTATTTCTTGGAGGCGGTATTGTTTTGGATGCTGGTTCCCTTCGTTTGGGCGTTGGGGCTGGATCGGGCCTCTTGGCTGTTTGGTAAAATCGGACGCTTTGTCGGTCCGCGCACGGGGATGCGTCGAACGCTGAGACGGCGCATTGAAGCCGCTCTGCCGGAGAAGAGTGACGCCGAGGTCACCGAGATGATCTCGGACATGTGGGAGCATTTCTTGCGCTTTCTTGCGGAATTGATTTTGCTGGAGCGCTTCTCCGAGCCGCGCTACCAGGATCGTGTCGAGATTTGCGGCGAGGAATTTTTTCGCCAAGCGGTTTCAAGCGGTCGCGGCGTGCTTCTGCTGACCGGGCATCTCGGCAATTGGGAGTTGATTTTTCCGGTGCTTGCGCGACTGACCGGACCCTACAAACTGTCGGGAGTCTACCGGCCGCTAAACAATGTGTTTCTGGACAAGGTTTTGTTGCGGACTCGAAGCCGTTCGATGAAGCGGGTTGCCCATGAGAATTTATGGCCGCTTGAAGAGCGCATGATTCCAAAAACCGGGGACCAGCGCCGCAATATGCGCACCGTCCTAAGCGCGCTGCAAAAGCGCGAGGGCATTATGTTGTTGGTGGACCAAAGAACAAGCCAGGGCATCAAGGCGAAATTCTTCGGGCTGCCTGCAATGACGACCCACCTGCCCGCGCAACTGGCAATCAGCAATGGACACATATTGCTGCCGGTTTCGATTGCCCGCAAACAAGGCGTCAATTTCGTCTTTCGCTTTCACGAGCCGATTCCCTCGGACGGGGCCGAGGTTCTTGGTCTAACCCAAAAAATTAACGATTTTTTCGAGGCGCAAATTCGAAAGCATCCCGAACAATGGCTTTGGCTGCATAATCGCTGGCGCCCTTGAATAAAGCCCGCGTCAGGGTTTCTCCTGCGCTGCAAGGGAGCGCTGCCGCTGCAAAGACGCCTCCGCGTCAACGTATGCTTCCTGCCTTTCAACGCTCCAGTATTTTAACTCGTCCAGGGGGATCCTTTCTCCCGTTATCTTGCAAAGAACGAAATCACCTTTTTCAATGGTGGTGAAGTAAGTTGCCATGTATCGCAGTTTTGCTTCTTTTCCGGCCGTGAGTTTCATGATTTTTTAAATAAGCTCTCTTGTTCCTTGGTCGTCTTGGATGCCGGTTTCTTCTTCGGCTTTGCGGAAGACTCCGATGCGATGGTTGCCTGGACGCGATTGTTCCCTGCGAATTCCAACGAGACTTCCGTGCCCGCGCGTGCTTGTTCCGCCCGCGAGACAAGGTTTTTACCTTCCCATACGAGCGCAAATCCGCGTTCGAGCACGCGCTGGTGCGAGAAAGCCTCAAGAAGATTGCCGTGCGCCTCAAGTTTCTTGTTTAGATCGGAGAGCATTGTATGCACGCTCCGATTCACGCGCGTCTTTATGGTATCGAAACGATCGACGGCGGTGTCAAGTTGCTTGCGCAGTGCATGCAGGGAAATGCGTGCACCCAGCGAGGCGAAACGTTCAACCTGGATTGCGTGTCCGTGCGCGAAGGCGCGTTTGAGTCGCCCCTCAATGTTGTCGAAGCGTTGCATGAGCGGCGAGAGAATGTCGGAAGCGCGGCGTATGTGTCTTGCGGATTGGTTCAGCCGCTCGGCCGCCGTCTCAAGGCGCCGGGTGTTGGCGAGATTCAATCGTCGCGCGAAATTCTCCACGGTCTCGAGGAGTTCGCTGCGCACGGGAACGGCAAATTCGGCCGCGGCGGTGGGGGTGGGCGCGCGTTTGTCGGCGGCCAGGTCGATGAGGGTGGTGTCGCTCTCGTGTCCGATGGCGGAGATGACGGGAATGTCGGAGGCGGCTACGGCCTGGACGATTTCCTCTTCGTTGAAGGGCCAGAGGTCCTCAAGCGAGCCGCCGCCCCGTGCAACGATAATGATGTCGGGGCGCGGAATGTCGCCGCCGGGCTTGAGCGCGTTGAAACCCCGGACGGCGGCAACAACTTCCGCCGCGCATTTTTCACCCTGCACCTGTACGGGCCAAAGAAGAACATGCCGGGGGAACCGTCCGGAAAGCCGGTGGAGAATGTCGTGGATGACGGCGCCGCCCGGACTGGTCGCAACGCCGATGATTTGCGGCAGAAACGGCAGTTCGCGCTTGCGCTCTTCGTCGAAGAGTCCCTGCGCCGCAAGTTTGCGCTTTCGTTTTTCCAGCATGGCCATAAGGGCGCCTTCGCCGGCGGGCGCGATCGAGTCAATGGAGATTTGGTATTT
This sequence comes from Hyphomicrobiales bacterium, assembly GCA_026708505.1. Lineage (GTDB taxonomy): Bacteria > Pseudomonadota > Alphaproteobacteria > JAPOUT01 > JAPOUT01 > JAPOUT01. The sequence goes on from JAPOUU010000038.1 coordinate 9,369, forward strand.
GGATTGGGGCGCGTATGTTCGCAGCTGTCCGGTCGCGATGACTTCGAGTCCGATTTCCGGCTTGAAGGCGAGGGCGCGCGCATTCGATCTCCAGATGACGCCGTCAAGGACGGCCTTGTCGTCTTTGAGGCTGAGGTAAATGTGCCCCGACGGCGGGGTTGCCACCTTGCCGAGCTCTCCGCGCACGCGCACGACATCAAAGCCGTCTTCGAGATGACGTTTGATCTTTTGCGAGAGCTCCGATACGGAATATTCGGACGGCTCGTTGCTTCGTGTGTCCATGTCGGCGTCTGAGGAAGTTTTCACGAGCCTAGTTTATCGCTTTTTACTGATGTATGCTAGCACCATGAATGTTTTGGTAATCGGGAGCGGCGGGCGTGAACATGCCTTGTGCTGGGCGTTGTCGAAGAGCGGCGGCATGGGCGATTTGTTCTGCGCGCCGGGCAATGCGGGGATGGAAGAAATCGCCCGCTGCGTTCAAGTCGATTGGAAGAATGCCGACGCGATTATCGGCTTCTGCCGGGACCATGACATCGGGCTCGTTGTAATCGGGCCCGAAGCTCCCTTGGCGGAGGGCTTGTCGGATGCGCTGCGCAGTGCCGGCTTGCGTGCGGTGGGACCATCGAAAGAAGCGGCAAGATTGGAATCCTCGAAAGCCTTTATGCGCGAGATTTGCGAAGAGACGAAAGTTCCCTCGCCGCGCAATGCGAGTTTTAAAGAAAGCAAACAAGCGAAGTCCTATGTTGAAGCGAATTTTCAAGAAGGCGAAAAGATTGTCGTCAAGGCGGACGGGCTGGCGGCGGGCAAGGGCGTCGTGATTGCGGAAAACCACGGCGAAGCGTATGAGGCAATCGATGAAATGTTCGACGGGAAGTTCGGCGAAGCCTCGGCATGCGTGTTGATAGAAGAATGTCTTGAGGGCGAAGAGGCGTCGTTGTTTTATCTCTGCGACGGAGAGGTTGCGCTGGCGTTCGGCAACGGGCGCGACTACAAGCGCATCGGCGAGGGAAATGTGGGTGCGAACACCGGCGGCATGGGGGCCTATTCGCCGGTCGGGGAACTCACCGAAGAAGTTTGCGCGCAGGTCGAAGAGAAAATTGTAAACCCCGTATTGCGTTCCATGGCGGCGCGGGGAACCCCTTTCACCGGATTCCTTTATGCCGGCGTGATGTTGACTCCGGACGGCGTGAAACTTTTGGAATTCAACGTGCGTATGGGAGATCCCGAAACACAAGTTGTATTGCCCCGGCTGCGTTCGAACTTTTTGGAATTGCTGTTAACGTCTTGTTCGGGCGCGGGAGCGTTGCGTGATGTGTCTCTCGAATGGGACCCGCGCAATTGCATAACGGTCGTGATGGCGTCGCAGGGTTATCCGGGAGAGTATGAAAAGGGCGCTCGCATCGAAGGCATCGAGTCGGCCTCCTCAATGAAAGACGTTCATGTCTTCCACGCCGGAACCGCCCGCGACGGCGACGGCGAGATTATAGCGACGGGCGGAAGGGTGCTGGCGGTGAGCGGATTGGGCGAGAGTCTCGCTCCGGCGCGCTCCCGTGCCTATGAGGCGCTCGGGCATATCAAGTGGAGCGGGGGAATTTACCGCCGTGACATCGGGACGTGATAGACTCCCGAAAACCCGTCCCGAACAAGGTAATGTTGCGGGACAAAGAATCCTTGTTTTGAGACAATGAATCTCCATATATTAAGGCAACAGAATCAAGCCAGAGGAGTGATGAAATGGCGATAGCGATATTTGCAGCAGGATGCTTTTGGGGCGTGGAAGCTACGTTCCGCAAACTTTCCGGCGTTGAGGAAACCGAAGTCGGTTACATCGGCGGCACCACCGAAGCGCCGACTTACAAGGATGTCTGCTCCGGGCGCACGGGCCACGCGGAAGCCGTCCGTCTTTCCTACGATCCCGAACGCATAAGTTACGACGAACTGCTTGGGGCCTTCTGGGGCTGCCATGACCCGACCACGCGCGATCGCCAGGGTCCGGACATCGGAAGCCAGTATCGTTCGGCGATCTTCTTCACCGAACCGGGACAGCAAGCCTCGGCGGTTAAATCAAAACAGGCGCAAGAAGAATCCGGAAGATTCTCGCGTCCCATCGTCACGACCATCGAAACTGCTCCGCGATTCTGGCGCGCGGAAGAATACCACCAGCAGTACATAGAAAAACGAAACGCCGGATAGGAACAATCACCATGACACAAGAAAAACCCGAACGCATCTCCGTGCTTTCGCGCGAGTTCACTCCCGCGGCAATGGAATTCCACCGCCGCAATATGTCCGAACAGGGATATCGCCTCGAAGGAAAAATCACGCAGCACAAACTACTGCTCACCGACGGACTTGGCGAACCCCGGGATCTCCTTGATGGCGAGATATATTATGTTGCAACCTTCGTTCTCGCGAAGGAATAACTACACGGCAACCTTTGGCTCGTAGCCGAGAATGGGTGCGAGCCACCGCTCGGCCTCTTCGACGGAGAGGCCCTTGCGCTTGGCGTAGTCCTCGACCTGGTCATATTCGATGCGACCCACCCCGAAATAACGACTCTCGGGATGCGAGAAGTACAACCCGCACACCGACGCACCGGGCCACATCGCGCAGGATTCCGTCAAGCGAACGCCAATGCGCCGTTCCGCCTCAAGAAGCTCGAACAAACGGCGCTTCTCGTGATGGTCGGGTTGCGCCGGATAGCCGGGAGCGGGGCGAATGCCCTGGTAGTCTTCCGCAATCAGGGCGGTGTTATCGAGTTGCTCCCGGGGCGCGTAGCCCCAAAGTTCCTGCCGCACTTTTTCATGGAGATGTTCGGCAAAAGCCTCGGCGAGCCTGTCCGACAGCGCCTTGCATAAAATCGCATCGTAATCATTGTGCGCGCCTTTGAAGGCGTTCGAGCGCTCCTCTTCTCCGTCGCCCGCCGTGACCACAAAGCCGCCCAGATAATCTTCGCAACCGCTTTCGACGGGTGCGAGGTAATCCGAGATGCAGCGATTGGCTCCTTCGGACTTGCCGGTTTGTTGTCGAAGTCCGTGCAGCATCGCGCGTTCTTTCGATCGTGCCGCATCCTCAAACAATCGAATGTCGTCGCCGACGGCGCCCGCCGCCCAAAACCCGACGACGCAATGGGCGCGCAGCCACTTCTCCGAAACCATTTTTTCAAGCATCTCGAGAGCATCGTCATGCAATTGCCGGGCCGCCGCGCCGACTTCGGAATCCTCAAGGATGGCAGGGTAGCGTCCGCGCAACTCCCAGCTGTGAAAGAAGGGAGTCCAGTCAATGTAGGGCACGAGTTTCTCCAGGGGGTAGTCGGCAAACTCGCGCAATCCCAAAAACGAGGGCTTCGGCGGGACGTAGCCGTTCCACTCAATGGGAGTCTTGTTGCGGCGCGCATCAACCAGGGAACGTCTTGCGCGGGGTTTGCTCCGTGATTGTTCGTGCTTGGCGGCGACCTCTTCATATTCGGAGCGAATCTTTTTAATATATCCGGGCGCTTGCTCCTTCGACAGCAACGTGCTCGCTACGCCGACCGCGCGCGAGGCGTCTGCAACATGTATCACCGCGCCGTCCTGGTAGTTGGGCGCGATTTTGACCGCGGTGTGGACGCGGCTTGTCGTCGCTCCCCCGATGAGCAGGGGCAGCTTGAAATTCTGCCGTTGCATTTCTCCGGCAAGCGAGCGCATTTCTTCAAGCGAGGGCGTAATCAGTCCCGATACGCCGATGATATCAACCTTTTCCTCCCGTGCCGTTTGCAAAATCTTTTCCGCCGGAGTCATCACGCCCAGGTCGATAATGTCAAAATTGTTGCACTGCAGCACAACGCCCACAATGTTTTTGCCGATGTCATGAACATCGCCTTTGACGGTCGCAAGAAGGATGCGTCCGGCATGCGACACCTGCGCGCCATCGCCCTTCTCCTGCTCAAGGAACGGCGTGAGATAGGCAACCGCCTTCTTCATCACCCGGGCGCTCTTGACGACTTGCGGCAGGAACATCTTGCCCGAGCCGAACAAGTCGCCGACGATGTTCATGCCGTCCATTAGCGCCCCCTCAATGATATCGAGCGGCCGCTTGGCGGCAAGGCGGGCTTCTTCGGTGTCCTCTTCTATGTGCGCGCCGATGCCGTTGACAAGCGCATGAATGAGCCGTTCCTCAACGGTTCCTTCGCGCCATTCAAGATTGTCCTGCGCCGCGCTCTTGCCCCCGCCCCGATAGCTCTCCGCAATCGCAAGCAATTTCTCTCCCGCATCCGGCGCGGAGTTGAACAAAACCGCCTCAATGCTTTCGCGCAAATCCGAAGGGATGTCTTCGTAGATGGTTAGCTGTCCCGCGTTCACAATCCCCATGTTCATGCCCGCCTGCATCGCATGATACAAAAACACCGAGTGCATCGCTTCGCGAACGCGGTTGTTGCCGCGGAACGAAAACGAAAAATTCGATACGCCGCCGGAAACGCCGACATGCTGCCAGCGTGCGCGAATGTCCCGCGCCGCCTGCAAAAACGCGGCACCATAATCATTATGCTCCTCAATGCCCGTCGCAACGGCGAAAATATTGGGGTCAAAAATGATGTCTTCGGGAGGGAAATCCAAACGTTCGCACAGCAATTCGTAACAACGTTGGGCGATGGCGAATTTATGCTCCGCGCTCTCGGCTTGTCCGTTTTCGTCAAACGCCATGATCACGACCGCGGCGCCATAGCGCCGCAATTCCCGCGCTTGTTCAAGAAAAGCCTCTTCGCCTTCTTTCAGGCTGATTGAATTCACAACGGATTTGCCCTGCGTGCACTTCAGCCCCGCTTCAATCACCGACCATTTCGACGAGTCAATCATCACCGGCACACGCGCTATGTCCGGCTCGGTGGCAATCATCCGCAAGAAGCGCGTCATCGCGGCTTCTGCATCCAGCATTCCCTCGTCCATATTCACGTCGATCATCTGCGCGCCGCTGGCAACCTGCTCGCGCGCAACTTCCAGCGCCGCGTCGTAATCCTCCGCCATTATCAAATCACGGAACTTCTTCGATCCGGTCACATTGGAACGCTCGCCTATGTTGACGAACGGAATCTCCGGCGTGAAGTCCAACGGCTCAAGTCCGGACAGGCGCAACATTGAGGGCTTTGCCTCGAACCGGCGCGGCTGTATGCCTTCGACCGCCGAGACAATCGCGCGAATGTGCTCGGCGTCCGAGCCGCAACAACCCCCCACTATATTAACAAGGCCTGCACGGGCATATTCTTCCAACAGGGAGGCCATCTCCTCGGGAGTCTGTTCGTATGCGCCAAACTCATTCGGAAGCCCCGCGTTGGGGTAGGCGCTGATAAGACTGTCCGCGCACACGCCCAGTGCCGCAACGTGCGGGCGCATCTGGCTGGCTCCCAGCGCGCAGTTAAGTCCCACCGCAAACGGGCGGGCGTGCCGCACCGAATTCCAGAAAGCTTCAACCGTTTGACCCGAAAGCGTTCGGCCGGAGAGGTCCGTAATCGTGCCCGAAATAATCACCGGCGTGCGGAAGCCCCGCTCGTCAAAGATTTCCTCGAGAGCATGAAGTGCGGCCTTCGCATTCAGGGTGTCAAAAATCGTCTCCAGCAGCAATATGTCCGCGCCGCCGTCCAGAAGACCTGCGGCGGCTTCCTTGTAGGTAGCGCGAAGTTGGTCGTAGTCGATATTGCGGGCGGACGGGTCGGCAACGTCCGGTGATATCGATGCGGTGCGGTTGGTCGGCCCCATCGCCCCGGCAACATAGCGCGCAACGCCGTTTTTTTCTTCGAAGGCGTCGCAGGCGCTTCGTGCCAGTTTCGAGGCTTCGCGATTAAGCTCGTAGGCATGTTCTTCAAGGGCGTAGTCGGACTGCGCAATCCGCGTTGAAGAAAAGCTGTTGGTTGAGAGAATCTCGGAGCCTGCATTCAGATAGGCATCGTGAATCTCCCTGATAATGTCGGGGCGCGTAAGCGTGAGAATGTCATTATTGCCGCGCAAAGGGATTGAATGGTTATGGAAGCGCTCGCCTCGATAATCGTTTTCATCAAGGTCGTAGGACTGGATCATCGTGCCCATAGCGCCGTCAAGAACAAGGATGCGCTCGACAGCACTCTTGCGGAGCTGGTCAATACGGTCAGATTTGGACATAAGGGTTCCCGAGTTTATCCTTTGCGAGAATATCGCAATCTTATCACTTTACGCAACGCCTCTGCGAGGGTATCCTGCCCTCAAGTCAATAGACTTGCGTGTGTAAAGGTGGTATAAATCTTGTGCAGTTTCGGGATGCACCCTTGGAGAAACAATGGCAATGCTTGCAAAAATACGCCCTAAAGCCCCAAATCTCTATATTTTTGCCTTGTTGCTCGTTATGCTCTCCGGTTGTGTCGGAGGGGGCAATATTGAGACAACGTCCCCGGCCGAGCGGGAACAACAAATCGAAGAAATCGATGTTTTTGAACCCTTCAACCGCTATATCTTCGAGGTCAATATTTTCCTCGATAGTTTTTTCCTCAAGCCTATAACCACTTGGTATGCCGGAATCGTGCCTTCCCCCGTCCGCAGGGGCGCCGGGAATTTTTTCTCAAATTTAAAATCACCGGTGGTGCTTGCCAACAATCTCCTGCAGGGTGAAACCGAAGCCGCAAAAATCACAACGCAACGCTTTATGATCAACAGTTCCGTTGGAGCGCTCGGCTTTTTTGATATTGCCGACAGGTGGGGGTACCCTTCACAGAAAACCGACTTTGGCCAGACTGCGGGAACTTGGGGGATTCCCCACGGCCCCTTCCTTATGCTTCCGCTGTTCGGACCCTCAAGTTTGCGTGATGCCTCCGGCATTGCCGTTGATGCGATTTTCGATCCACTCTCCTATAACATCATTGATCCGCAACGAGTCCTCTACATACTCTCCGGCTGGCGTGTTGTTAACAACCGGGCATACTTCCTCGGCAGAATCGAGGAACTTTACCAAACTTCCATTGACCCGTATGCGAGCGTTCGCAGCCTTTATTTCCAGTCGCGCATGAAAACGAAGAAGCCCAGTACCGAGCCTGATATTGACGATCTCCCCGATATTGACGAGTATGATTTTTCCCAATAATCCCTGTAAATAAATCTTGGCGAACGGCTGTGCATGCGTTATACTCATGCCATGAAACGGAAACTTCGTGCAGGCGTATTTTTGGTAGCGGCAGTCGTTTTTGGATTGGTTGTAACACAAACCCGAGCCGAAAACGCCATCGCCGAGAGGTATGTCGAAGGACTCATTGCAACGGCCGTTGAGATTCTTTCCGATACAAACATCTCGGATGAGCACAGGCAAACGGCGTTCCAAAACTTCCTTGCTGACAATGTCGATATGAGGCGTCTTCCCGCATTTCTCTTGGGACAATATGCGCGCACTCCGACCGATGAGCAAAAAGCCGACTATCTGAATTTGCTGCAGGAGTTCATGACGCGTATCTACCTCGTTCGCTTGCAGCAATATGCCGATGACGCTATCACGGTCACCGGTTCGCGTGATAGAAAAAACGGCCGCGAAGTTGTCGTCACAGGAACTATCCAGTTGCCAAATCGCGCGCAGCCCCTTTCATTGGATTGGTGGTTGCTGCAACAAGAACAAGACGACGGCACGTTTGATTTCCATGTTTTTGATGTGCGTGTTGCAGGCATCTGGCTTGCACAAGAGCAGCGCTCCGGATTCGTATCCGTAATACGAAATAATCAAGGCTCCTTTGACGCCTTGCTTCAACATCTTCGCAAACAAATCGATTCCCAGGCTTCGGCACACGCGCAATAGGCATATGAGCGGCACACTCGACACCCTGCGTGAAGATTTTCTTGAACAGGGTTTTGCCTTTCCCGTTGATATCCTCACGCCGCAGGAAGTCGAAGAGTATCGTAGCGAGATGGAGCGCCTGGAGGCTCGTCTCGGAGATATGCGTATCGGGTATAAAGATCAGCTTAACTATCCGCACATACTTTTCCGTTTCGCAAACAAACTCGTTCGATCAGAAAAACTCCTTGATGCAGTAGGGAAAATTCTCGGCGGAGACATCATGGTATGGAGCACAACGATCTTCATTAAGGAGCCGCAAACGCCGAGTTTCGTCAGTTGGCACCAGGATTTGCGTTATTGGGGCTTGTCGGATGCGGGCGGAATGCTCAGTGCCTGGCTGGCGCTTTCCGAGGTGACGATCGAAAACGGGTGCATGCGCTTCCTTCCCGGATCCCACAAGGACGGAATCTTCGAGCATGACGACACCCACGCCGACAACAACGCTCTCACGCGAGGACAACGTGCACGCGTTGATATCAGCGAGGCAGATACGGTTCCGGTATGCCTTGAGCCTGGGCAGATGTCACTCCATCACGGGCAATTGCTCCACTCTTCCACGCCGAATAATTCCGATAAGCGGCGCATCGGTTTCGTCACCGTCTATATCAAGCCCTCGATTCGCCAGACCCTCGCGCCAAAAGACTACGCGATGCTCGTGCGCGGGAGTGATAATTTCGAGCACTTCATACAAGTGCCTCCTCCCGAAGAAGACCTATCCGAGGCGGCAAAGCAATGGCACAAGCGCGTGCTTGAGGTCCAGGACGAAGTTCTTTATGTCGGAGATAAAGGTCCGGCGAACTAACGGGAAAAACGTCGATATTTTGTCGAGCGTCTCACGCCGTCTCCGGCACGTTCCTCAAGGCTGGCCTCGTAGGCGGCATGATTTCCCTCAAACCATTCGACATGACCATCGCCCTCAAAAGCGAGAATATGCGTTGCAATCCGGTCAAGGAACCAGCGGTCGTGACTGATAGTTACAACGCATCCGGGAAACACCAGTAGCGCATCTTCCAGCGCCCGGAGCGTATCGACATCAAGGTCGTTGCTCGGCTCATCCAGCAGCAGCAAATTACATTCTTCCTTTAACATTTTTGCCAGCTGCACCCGATTGCGCTCGCCCCCGGAAAGATCTTGCACTTTCTTCTGTTGGTCGGTGCCTTGAAAGTTGAACATGGCGACATAGGCTCGTGAAGGCACATCGCGCCCGCCAATGCGCAAAACATCCGCATCCTGCGAAATCTCCTCAAAGACGGTGCGGCCGTTTTCAAGATTATCGCGGTTTTGTTCGGCATAACCCAGATGAACCGTCTCGCCAATTCGAAGAGTGCCGCTGTCCGGTTTTTCCAGCCCCGCAAGCATTCGCAACAAAGTCGTCTTGCCCGTGCCGTTTGAGCCGACGACTCCGACTATTCCGCCCGGAGGCAGGCGAAACGAAAGCGAATCTATCAATGACTTGCTCTCAAAACTTTTGCAGACGTTCTCCGCTTCAATGACAACATCACCCAGGCGCGGCGGTGTCGGCAGAATTATCTGCGCTTTCATCTCGCGCGGTTTGTCTCCCTGTTTAAGCAATGCCTCATACGCCCGCAGCCGTGCCTTGTTCTTGCCGCGGCGCTCGGCGCCCGAGCGTATCCATTCCAGTTCGCGCGCCAACACGCTGCGGCGTTCTTCTTCTTTGCCGGCTGCTTGCGCGAGACGCTCTTGCTTGTTCTCCAGCCACGAGGAATAGTTGCCTTTGTGTGGAAGCGCGTGTCCGCGGTCGAGTTCCAATATCCACTCGCTGACGTTATCGAGAAAGTAGCGGTCATGCGTGATGGTGATGACCGTGCCGCCATAGGCCCCCAAAAACGACTCCAGCCATGCGACCGTCTCGGCATCAAGATGGTTGGTCGGCTCGTCCAGCAAGAGCAGGTCGGGCTGTTGGAGGAGCAATGCACATAAGGCAACGCGTCTGCGCTCGCCTCCCGAAAGCGTCGCAATCTTCGCTTCGTCGGGAGGGCACTGCAACGCGTCGCTCGCCATCTTTACGCGCGCTTCAAGATCCCAGAGGTCTTTTTCGTCAATGACCTCCTGCGCCTGCGCTTGCTCGGCGATGAGGTCCTGCATTTGCTGCTCGTCCAATTCCTCGCTGAAGCGTGCGGAGATTTCCTCGAATCGCCGCAATGCTTTCATCGAATCGGCAACGCCTTCGTGAATGGCCTCAAGGACGGTTTTATCGGGATCAAGCACGGGCTCCTGCGGCAGGTATCCAACGGAGACGTCTTTGGCGGGCCATGCCTCGCCCTGGAATTCCTTATCGATGCCCGCCATGATTTTCAGGAGCGTCGATTTGCCCGCGCCATTCACGCCGACAATTCCGATTTTGGCTCCGGGCAGGAAGGAGAGTCGGATGTCTTGGAGGATGGTCTTGCCGCCCGGGAAGGTCTTGGACAGGCCGTCCATGGTGTAGATGTATTGATATGAAGGCATGAGGTCGTCAGTTATGATAATGTTATATCCATATTTGTACCCGAAGGCGTTACTATCTGCAAGGTTAGCGTATCTTGTAAGTGAAGGAGAGTTCTATGGCATTGTGGACATTCAACGATTTGCTCGAAAAAATTAAACTGGACCCGGAGCGGGTTTACCTTATGCGCCATCAAGACACGCGCAAGGATGTGCGGAGGTCGAACTACAGATTGTGGCGTGATAACCCTAAAAAATTTAAGGAGTTTGAGAGATGGCAAGGCAGAAGCACGCCGTCAAAAAAAGGATTTCCGGAAAATAGTTACATGGCAGCTTTCGTTGTCGATTCGAGTGGTAGCACCCTATTTGTCGGACTTTCACGAGTGGCGGGTATTAGTGGTTACGATGGCGGGGCGGTTATATATAATTTGGAAACAGATAACCGTCTCAAAGATTACGAAGGGCTTCTCGTCGTTGAATGGGGACCTGGTCAGCGGGCGTGGGTGCAGCGAGCGCATTCAAAGCCGAAGCCCGTCATTGAATTGCGTAAAGAAGTGTTAGCCGAAGAGTGGCCCGGTTATATGAAAATCAGAATTAATGATGACGGGATAAGAAATCTCGCTCCCAACTGGCAAGAGAAGTTATCGGCGGTCAATGGTGTTTATATTTTGACTTGCATGAAAACCGGCGAACAGTATGTTGGTGCCGCTTATGGCGTTGGCGGTTTTTTGGGGCGTTGGTGGGCCTATGCGGATGGTGGTGATGGTGGCAACAAGCTTCTTCATCAGCACAGACGAAAGATATCCGCGCCGTTGCAAATCGCTATCCTGGAAGTATTTGGTTCGGCGATGACAGAAGAGGAGGCCTACAAAGCAGAAAGTCGTTGGAAAGAAGTTCTCGGCTCGCGCGCGCATGGCCTCAATGCTAACTGAGTAGGGTGATATCTGATATGATATCGTCAATTAGGTGGGGTGTATGGTGGTGCGACTTGCTCCACCATACTAAACCCCCTTTAGTTTCTGCTCAGGCGTACCGGATAAGTTTCCAGGTTACCGCTTTTCCGGCATAAGGCGGCATGCGGTTTTCTTTGGCAATAGGTGCCGTAGTGGTTGGTGTGCCAACGACCTTCCAGACTCCACTCTCGGGGCATTTCTCACCAGTTCTAGCAGTAGTTCCTATTGGTTTACGAGCCATTATTGTTCTCCCTATTCTTAGATTTCAAGTGGTTGTTCACCATGAACAGCCGATCGGTAGTATAGGTAAGTGTATCCCTACCAATTTTCAAGTTAATTTTTAATAATTCTAAAATTCGTCCTCTATGGTAGTAATTTTAATAAAAATATCTTCTCATAATTGTTTTTAGATGTATGTCCATCTCCGATGTTGCGATACATAGTGTAGGGAAGGCTTGCTTGACGCGCGGGTGGATTATTTCTAGGCTTTCGCGCGAATAAGCAAAAAAGCACCCCACCCATGCAAAACTTCACTGAAGCCGCAATACTCGCAGTCATACAGGGAATCACCGAATTCCTCCCTATCAGTTCAAGCGCGCACATTGCGCTCATTGAGAGCATGCCCGGATGGAGCGATCAGGGCGTTGCCTTCGAAATCGCCGTGCACCTTGGAACGCTCCTCGCCGTCCTCGTATATTTCCGGCGGGACGTCATTGAGCTTATTTTCGCCACCTTGAATCTCTTGCGCGGGAAAACATCAACGCACACCCGTATCGCCGTTGGTATCGTGATCGCAACATTGCCGGTTATCCCCGCGGGCGCCATCTTGCTTGAAGCCGACTGGCGCATCCTCTTCCACGCCATCGAGCCTATCGCATGGGTTAATCTTGTGTTTGCTCTTCTGCTTTATTTCGCCGATAAACTCGCACCGCTCAAGCGCAATCTGTTCGATCTCTCCTACATCCACGCACTGCTGGTCGGATGCGCGCAGACGCTTGCATTGATACCGGGGGTTTCACGCGCGGGCATCACCATCACGATGGCGCGCGCACTCGGGTACGCCCGGCCGCAAGCCGCTCGTTTTTCCATGCTGCTTGCCATTCCGACCATCCTTGCTTCCACAGGCGCCCTGATGACTTCGCAGACCGCTCCCGATTACAGTGACATCACATTATTGTTGTTCTCGGGAGCGCTCGCTTTCATTGTGGCCGTAGCGGTGATAGCGCTGTTCTTGCGCATGATCGCACACACCTCAATGGCGGCGTTCGTGATTTACCGAATCGCCTTGAGCGCGGTGTTGTTGGGATGGATTTATTTCTGACGCCGTAAGGGGTCTCCCGCAAACTCGCCGGCAGGACGAAACCGTGCCAAATAAGACGGCAGAACCGCTTGCAACGGGTAAGGATCAATGCCAAGCGCCTTGCAGTCTCGATGTTGTGCGATTGCTTCATCAGAGACGATGTTATCGATGCGCAGCATTCGCAATTGGTCGGCGGTGAGGGGAGCATAGGGAATCCATTCGGTGCAACGCGCCATTATGGCAGCGATAAAAAATGGCATGGGCAGGAAGATTCGTTTGCGTTCGATGGTTTTGAGCATTTTCTCGAGCAATTGCCGAAAAGACAAAATTTCACTGCCGCCGAGTTCGAAGGTTTTGCCGTTGGTATCGTTGCGCTCGAGTGCAATGACAACGGCACGCGCAACATCCTCGACAAAAATCGGCTGAAATCGCGTACGTCCCCCGCCGATGAGCGGAAGCACGGGCGAGAGTCGCGTCATGGTTGCGAAGCGGTTAAAGAAATCATCTTCGGGCCCGAACAATATCGAGGGGCGCATCACTATCGTATCGGCGAAAAGGCTGCGTGCGAATTCCTCGCCGCGTGCTTTCGATTGCGCATAACGTGCGGGCGAATCAACGGAGGCGCCAAGCGCGGACATTTGCACGAAGCGCGTCACGCCGAGCGCCGTGGCTTGGCGCGCGAGGTGCCCGGGTGCTTTGGTGTGGATGTCATTGAAGCGGGCGCTGCCGCTTTCTTGCAGGATGCCGACGAGATTAATGACCGCGAAGGCGTCGTGCATGAGGGGTGCGCAGCCTTCGGTGTCACGGACGTCGGCGGCGGCGATTTCGATCTGCCCGACTCGCCCCATCGGCTTCAGAAAGAGCGCGCTGTTGGGGCGGCGTACGCCGACGCGCACGGGGTATCCCAGTCGGGCGAGATGCTGGACGAGGTGGCGTCCGAGAAACCCCGACCCGCCGAAGACGACGACCGGTCTGTCTCGTCTGCGGGCGGCGGCGTGGGGGTCTTGCGTGATTCTGTCCATTGCGTTCAGGCGTGTTTTCGCTAAATTGTCGTTCCGTTGAGTATAACGATTTTGTAAAAAATGCGCTATGCTGGAGGTGATATGACTTTTCCGGATATTGACCCCGTCCTGATTCAGATAGGCCCTCTTGCGATTCGCTGGTATGCGTTCGCCTATATCGCCGGTATTGCCGTGGCCTGGTGGTATGTGCGCAGATTGCTGATGCGCGAGGAAGTATGGCGCGACGGCATGCCGCCGCTCTCGCGCGAACAACTCGCCGACCTCATGTTCTGGGTGGTGCTGGGTGTGCTGGTCGGCGGACGGCTGGGTTATGTCCTCTTCTATGCGCCTTCCATCTTGTCGGAGAATCCGCTGCATGTGTTTGCCGTCTGGCGGGGAGGGATGTCCTTCCACGGCGGACTGTTCGGCGTGATTGCCGCTTTGGTCTGGTTCTGCCGCAGCAAAAACATACCCCTGCTTTCGCTTGCCGATGCCGCCGCCATTCCTACGCCGCTTGCGCTGTGTTTCGGGCGAATCGCCAATTTTATCAACGGCGAGCTCTGGGGACGTCCGACCGATGCGCCTTGGGGCATCATCTTCCCGCATGCCGGAGACTTCGCACGGCATCCCAGCCAGCTTTATCATGCCGCTCTTGAAGGTTTGCTCCTGTTTGTCGTGTTGCATTGCATCGCGCGCTATACCGACATCCTCAAGCGCCCGGGCATGTTGGTGGGGGTGTTCCTGATTGGATACGGAGTCTTGCGTTGCGTGGTCGAGCCGTTCCGCGCACCCGAGATTTTCGTCGGTCCCGCCCATTACGGTGTCACCATGGGCATCGCGTTGAGCCTGCCGATGATCATCTTGGGCATCGGGTTGCTGTTCTACGGGTTTCATCGCACAAACGTCCATGCCCTCGATCCCGAAATCGTTGAAACACAAGCACCAAAAAGAAAGCCTTCACGATTGGAAAGAAGAAAAAGAAAGCGCCTCCGCCGGTGAACGCAAATTTATCGGAGCGTCTCGCGCAGGACATTCGCCGGCGCGGAAGCATCGGGTTGGACGAGTATATGCGCGCGGCCTTGTCGGACGAGCGCGAAGGCTACTACGCCACCGGCAATCCGCTGGGGCGCGACTTTACCACCGCACCGGAAGTTTCGCAGATGTTCGGCGAGTTGGCAGGTCTGTGGTGCGTGGATGTTTGGACGCGCTTGGGAGAACCGGCGCCCGTAAGTTTGGTGGAGTTGGGACCGGGACGCGGCTCATTGATGTTGGATGCGCTTCGGGCGGTTGCCTCTGCGTCTCCGGCGTTTATGAGTGATTTGGAAGTTCACCTGGTCGAGACAAGCGCATCGTTGCAGCGCACGCAGGCGCGCACGCTTGGCGGCGTCGACATTCCTGTCCGTTGGCACGAATCGGTGGAGTCGTTGCCGGAAACTCCAATGTTGCTGATTGCAAACGAGTTTTTCGATGCACTTCCGATTCGGCAATTCGCGTATACCGTGCAGGGATGGCGCGAGCGCCGTGTGGGTCTGGCGGAGGACGATACTTTTACCATCTGTCTTGGAGACGTTGCTGAACGAGAATCACGCCTGTATACGCTGGTGAACGATCCCGCCGAGGGAGAAATTGTCGAAATACGTCCGGAGGCGGAGCGAATCATGCGTTTTATCTCCGAGCGCCTGTCGAAACATTCGGGCGCGGCGTTGTTGGTGGATTACGGCTCCGGGATGCGTCCCAGCGGTGATAGTTTGAGCGCGCTCGGTCGTGACGGCTTTGTCGAGGCATTGGCGGATCCGGGGGCCGTGGATTTGAGCGCGTGGGTTGATTTTGGCGCACTGGCTCGCGTCGCCGGCGATGTGGATGTGTTCGGGCCGGTCCCGCAGGGAAGTTTTCTGCGGCGGTTGGGGATTGTCGAACGTGCCGAACGTTTGCGCGTGCACGCCGATGAAACGCAGGCGCGCGAGATTTCAACGGCGTTGTCGCGTTTGATTGAGCCGGAGGGGATGGGTGTGTTGTTTAAGGTGATGGCGCTGGTCTCGCGCGATTTGCAAACCGAGCCAGCGGGCTTTTTGGACGCCGAACGTTTCAAAGGTGACGCATGAGGGAAGCGACATCTCCGTTACTGCATGATTGCTCCGGCGTTCGTCACAGATTCTTTTCGCGCACGGACAATGCTCTTGATGTTGCGGCATCTTTTTCGATTGCGCCGGAATGCTTGCTCGGATTGGAACAAATACATTCGGCACGTGCGATTGCGGTTCGCGGCAAGGGTGAAACCGAACGCGCGGACGGCATGGCAACGGATTGTCCCGGCTTGGCATTATCGATTTCAACGGCGGATTGTGTTCCGGTATTGCTGGCGGACGGCAAAGCGGGCGTGGTTGGCGCGTTGCATGCGGGCTGGCGCGGTGCGCTTGCAGGAATTTGCGAGGCGACTGCCGCGGTGATGGAATCGCTGGGCGCGCGCGCATCGGAGATGCGTGCGGCGCTGGGACCGAGTATTTCGCAACAATGTTATGAAGTGGATGCGCCCTTGCTGGACGCCTTTGCGCAGGCGGGAGAATCGGAACGCGCGCAGAGGTTCTTTTCGCGCACGAGCGAGACGCACGGGCTGTTGGACTTGCCCGGTTATGTCGCCGCGCGCCTGGAAAGCATCGGCATTGCGCACGTTGAGAATATCGAGCATTGCACTTACCGGGACGAAGTACGCTATTATTCCTACCGTCGCGCAATGCACCGGGGTGAAGCACATCGCGGCAGACAGTTATCGGCAATTATGTTGGAGGGGAAATGATCTTGCATTTTTCACCTGAAGAGTTTCATTCGCGGCGCGTCCGGGCATGCAAGGAGATGGAACGGCGCGGTTTGGACGGGTTGCTTTGTTTTGCCCCCGAGAGTCTCTACTATCTCACCGGACATGACAGTTTCGGCTTTTGTTTCTTTCAGTGCCTGTATGTTGGTGCATCCGGTGAGACCACGCTGCTCACGCGCTCGGCGGACTTGCGGCAGGCGCAGCATACTTCCGACATAAAAGACATTCGCATTTGGACCGATGGCATTGACGCCAATCCTGCTCTCGACTTGCGCGATCTGCTCGATTCCAAAGGCGCCCGGGGCAAGCGCCTCGGCGTTGAGCAGGAGACGCACGGACTAACGGCCGCCAACGGCATGAAGCTTTCGAGTGCGTTGGAGGGTTTTTGCGAGTTGGAGAATGCCGATACGTTGATATCGGGGCTTCGCCTTGTTAAAAGCAAGGCCGAACTCGACTGCATTCGCACGGCTGCAAAGCTTGCGGACAAGTCTCTTGAGGCGGGCTTGGGCGAGATTCGCGCCGGTGCGGACGAAAGCGATATTCTCGCCGCGATGCAGTCGGAAGTGTTGCGCGGCGATGGCGACTATCCCGGCAATGCATTTATCATCGGTTCGGATGCGGACGCCCTGCTGTGTCGCTACAAAAGCGGCCGCCGGCGTTTGAGCGCGAATGACCAGTTAACATTGGAGTGGGCGGGTGTCTATCGTCATTATCATGCGGCGATGATGCGCACGGTGATTATCGGCGAGGCGGACGAGACTCACATATCGATGCATGTCGCCGCCCTTGAAGCGCTTGAGGCTTGCGAGGATGCTTTGCGCTCGGGTAATCAAGTCGGTGATGTGTTCGAGGCGCATCGTCGCGTGCTGGAGGCGCATGGTCATGCCGGCAACCGTCTGGCCGCGTGCGGTTATTCAATGGGCGCGCGCTTTGCTCCTTCGTGGATGGATTGGCCGATGTTCTACCAGGGTAACGACGTTGTGCTGGCAGGGGATATGACTTTCTTCATTCACATCATTTTGATGGACAGTGTCCGCGGCAAGGCGATGACACTGGGGCACAGCCTTCGCGTGCAGGCGGATGGCGCCGCACCCGAGCGTCTTTCATCGTATGGGCTGGACTTGCTCGTGCGGATGGGCTAGCTATTTGGTATATGTATCGGACAGGAGGATAGAGGGATGCGTTTGATTTCAGGTAATGCCAACCGGTCTTTGTCAGAGGGCATTGCGAAGTTTTTAGAGTTAAATCTTGCGGACTGCCTCGTTCGTCGTTTTGCAGACGAGGAAGTGTTTGTTGAGGTGCGCGAGAATGTTCGCGGCGAGGACGTTTTTGTGATTCAGCCCACATCCTATCCGGCGAACGACCATGTGATGGAGTTGCTGATTTTAATAGACGCGTTGCGGCGCGCATCGGCACAACGTATTACTGCGGTAATTCCCTATTTTGGATATGCGAGACAAGATCGAAAGGCCGGCCCCCGTACGCCCATATCCGCAAAACTTGTCAGCAACCTGATTACCGAGGCGGGAGCGGATCGGGTTTTGACATTGGATTTGCACGCCGGCCAGATTCAAGGATTCTTTGATATTCCTACGGATAATCTCACCGCGATGCCGGTGATCAAAAAGGATATCAAGGAGCACTTTAGTGCGACTCCGATGATTGTCTCTCCGGATGTCGGCGGGGTTGTTAGAGCACGGCATTTGGCTAGCCGGATTAATGCGGACCTGGCGATTGTTGACAAGCGCCGCGAGAAAGCCGGCGAATCCGAGGTGATGAACATCATTGGTGACGTTTCCGGTTGCGACTGCATTCTCCTTGATGACATCGTTGATTCGGCAGGGACGCTTTGCAATGCCGCTCAAGCCCTCCAGGATGCCGGCGCAAAGAAGGTTACTGCTTATGTCACGCACGGGGTTTTATCGGGTAAAGCGGTTGCCCGTGTGAGCGAATCACCCCTGAGCGAACTTGTTATCACCAACTCCATCCGCGCTACCGACGAGATGAAGAATTCGTCCTCGATACGGGTGCTGGACATAGCGCCCTTGATGGGCGAGGCGATTCGGCGGATATCCTTCTCGCACTCGGTTTCAAGCCTGTTTGACTAGATTTTCGCGGCCCCGGTCAGGATTTCCTGAAAGCGGGCGCGCATATATTTTATTTCATCCGTTTCTAAATATCGTCCTAGATGCCGCCCGCAATATGACAGTAGTTTTCCGTCTAAAAGTTGTGGAACTCCGCGGTTTCCAGCATTCCAATATTTTTGGGTTTCATTTTTTTGTTCTGTCGACAAATTATTGATAAATCCATGCACTGCCTTGGTGATGGTTTGTTCATCGGTGAGTTCAATTGCCTTTTCTTCAAAATGTAAAAAATCACCAATCTTATTTTTCAATAATGCGGGCAAAACCGTATCTGCTTCTTGTAATAATTGTCTGCCTTGGGATGTGCCTTCATCTGATTCAATTCCCAACAAATGCACTCGAACACCGTGATTTTGGGCGAGCTGCACACCAACACGCACATCTTCATCGCCGGACAATAGAAAGGCATCGGTAATTGATCTTAGCCGAGCCAACTCAATTAAATCTGCAACAATAAGAGAATCAACACCTTTTTGTTTTCCAAATTGATTGATCATGCCGAGGCGCAATTTTACATCATTTAGGGAAGCGATAGCGGATTGGTCGCTTTTTATAGTACTTCCCCGTGCACCGTCATACCAATAGATACGAAGCAATTCTTGATTTGGTAGATGGGCGTGCGCAATATCTTTTAGCGTTTGTATGGCTAAGTCTTCTTTCAACTCTAACTCATGCCTGCTTCTTACCTTTCCGGTAAGGGAAACGCTTCCTTGTGCAAAAAAATACCCGGCATCAATGAACATTGCGAATCTGTTCATGATTATTCTCCCTCTGAACTAACACATAAATTAAGGGGCTTCCACGACAGTATTATGCGGAAGCCCCTGTATGCCGCCGAGAGCCTTATAGATAGCGACTCACAACGGAGTAGAGAGAACATAGTATTTCTTGCGAGCAGATGCAATGCTAAATTCTTGGGGATTCTTGGTAATGCCACAAATTCCTCCAAATTTCGCCAAAAATCCGCAATTTTTTTCAAACGCGCAATTTAGGATTCGTTCGGAAAATCATGGAGAATCAGTGCCTTGAGGCGTTCGAATGTGCCCATAAAGTAAGGGCTTCCGCTGGTAGTATGCGGAAGCCCGGGGTATGCCGTCGTGGGCGATTGCATGCTATGGCCCGCAACGGAGCGGGGCAGGTTTAGTGTTTATTGCGGCGGAGCGCAATATTCCATTTAAAGGTTGTCTTTTTCATCGCATTCGGCTAACCTCGCGCACATGTCCCAGACCAAAGAAACCACGGACGCCATTGAGACCGAGCCGCGTAGCGGCTACGGAAAGGGTGCGGCTCGCGCGCTTCGTCGTGCGGGAAGGCTGCCGGGAGTAATCTACGGCAGCACGGGCGAGAGCAGTTCCTTCTCGTTGGATTATCGTACCGTTGAGCGGCGCTATCTCACAGGCTCTTTTTTAAGCACGCCGTTAGATCTGTCCATTGACGGAGAGGTGGTGCGTGCGTTGCCGAAGCAGGTGCAGTTGCATCCGGTAAGGGATGATCTGCTGCACGTGGACTTCTTGCGTTTGGATAAAGGCGCGGTGATTGCCGTTGAGGTGCCGGTGCATTTCTTGAACGAAGAAGAGTCGCCGGGTTTGAAGCGCGGCGGTGTTTTGAACGTTGTGCGCCACACGGTCGAGCTGAACTGTCCCGCCGACGCCATCCCCGAGTTCATTGAGGTTAATCTCGCCGGAACCGAAATAGGTGACAGCATTCACATCTCGGCTGTGCAATTGCCGGAGAAGGTGACGCCGGTGATCAGGGACCGTGACTTTACCATTGCCGGTGTTGTCGCGCCGGCCGTGATGCCGGAGGAGGAGGTGGCAGAAGAAGCCGCCGCGGCCGAGGGAGAAGGCGAAGGCGAAGAGAGCGCCGAGGCAGGCGAGTCCGCGGAGAAGAAGGACGAGTCCTCCTAAATTCGTTTTATGATTTTGTTTGTGGGATTGGGCAATCCGGGCAGGGAGCATTTGCGCAATCGTCATAATGTCGGCTTCATGGCAATCGAGAGAATCGCTATGCGCTATGAATTCCCTGAACCGCGCGAACGCTTCGGAGGCTTGCTGCAAGAGCACCGAGTCGACAGCGAGAAATTACTACTGTTCCGGCCTTTGTCATTCATGAACCGCAGCGGGGAACCTGTTTTCCAAGTGAAAGAATTCTTCCGGATACAGCCCGGGCAGATAGTCGTGTTTCACGATGAACTGGATCTGGTCTCGGGGAAGCTGCGTGTGAAGACGGGCGGCGGCACGGCAGGGCATAACGGTTTGCGCTCGATGGTGGGAACGGTGGGGGAGGGATTCCGGCGGGTTCGCATAGGAATCGGCCGACCCATTGAAGAATCAAACGAAGGGCGCGTTCTTTCCCATGTATTGGGGGATTTTTCAAAGCGCGACGATGACTGGCTCGAGCCTTTGCTTGATGCGATTGCCCTGAACGCGCCGCTGCTTTTACAAGGACTTGATGATGCTTTTGCGAGCAAAGTGATGTCCTCACGCAAGGTGAACTGAATGGGATTCGAGTGCGGCATTGTCGGATTGCCGAATGCAGGAAAATCGACTTTATTCAATGCTTTGACACGGAGCGCAAACGCGCGCGCGGAGAATTATCCGTTTTGCACGATTGATCCCAACATGGGCGAGGTCGAAGTTCCCGATGAGCGCCTGTGGCGACTTGCAAAACAAGCATCATCGAAGCAGGTCATCCCGACACGTATTTCTTTTGTTGATATTGCCGGATTGGTTAAAGGCGCATCGCAGGGGGCGGGATTGGGGAACCGGTTTTTGTCGCACATCCGCGAAGTTGATGCGTTGGCCCATGTGGTTCGTTGTTTTGTCGACGAGGATGTTGCCCACGTGGAAGGGTCAACGGATTCGGTTCATGACGCGGAGATTATCGAGACGGAATTACTGTTATCGGACTTGGAAAGTTTGGAAAAACGCGTCGCCGCCGGCCGCAAGAAACCGGTAAAAGGCGATTTGGAGGCGGGCTTGCGGATGGAGCTATTGGAGCGCGCGCTGGCGTTGGTGAGCGAAGGTCGCCCGGCGCGCGAGTTGGAAGTCGAAGAGGCGCATCAGAGCATTTGGCGCCAGTCGGGATTGTTAACATCAAAGCCGATGTTGTATGTGTGCAATGTGGACGAGGGAGGAGAAAATGATTCCGTGCGTGCGTTGAAGGAGTACGGAGCATCGCGCGGCATTTCGAGCATTGTGATTTCGGCTCGAGTGGAAGAAGAATTGGCAAGTTTTTCGCAGGAGGAGCGTGTTGCTTATTTGCAGGAGGCGGGGCTGTCGGAGGACGGGCTTTCGGCGTTGATACGTGCGGGCTATGATTTGCTGGAACTGCTGACTTTCTTCACCGTCGGTGAAAAGGAAGCGCGGGCATGGACGATTCGCACCGGATCTTGCGCGCCCGAGGCGGCCGGACGCATCCATACCGATTTCGAGCGCGGTTTCATCCGTGCCGAGGTTGTCTCATGGGACCTGTTTCTTGAGCATGGCGGCGAACACGGCGCGCGCGAGGCCGGAGCGCTGCGTTTGGAGGGACGGGAATATGTCGTGTGCGACGGCGATGTCATACATTTCAGGTTCGCCGTCTGATTCGCTTGGGTGATTCGGGTTTTGAGCCCTAAAGCATCTCGAAGCGGGGCATTCCGATGAAGTTGTATCCGGCGTCCACGTGGTGGATTTCCCCCGTAACCATCCCGGCCGAATCACTCAGCAGATAAACCGCCGCGGCGCCGACATGTTCCAGCTCGACGCTTCCGCGCAGCGCCGAATGCTTCTTGCTCCAGCGAAACACGCTCTTCGCCTCGCTGATTGCCGACCCGGCAAGCGTGCGCATCGGTCCCGCGGAAATGGCATTAACGCGGATGCCTTCCGAGCCCAGGTCGGCGGCAAGGTATTTCACGCTTGCCTCAAGGGCGGCCTTGGCAACGCCCATTACATTATAGTTCGGCATTACGCGCGTTGAACCTTCGTAAGTCAGGGTCACTATCGAGCCGCCGCGTTCGCCTTTGCGCATGAGCGCGGCGGCGCGTCGCGCGACATCGGTAAAAGAGAAACAGGAAATATCCATCGTCTGCAAGAAATTATTTCGAGTCGTGTCCACATAGCGACCGGAGAGCTCCTGCTTGTCGGAATAGGCAATTGCATGAACGAGAAAATCCATGCTTCCCCATTTTTGCTCAAGGGTTTGAAAGGCGGCGTCCAGTTCGTCTTCGCGACTGACATCGCAAGAGAGAACCAGATCCGATCCCACCGACTTCGCCAACGGACGAATGCGATCGCCGAAGATGTCGCCTTGGTAGGTGAAGGCAAGTTCGGCGCCTTGCTCCGCAAGAGCGTGGGCTATTCCCCAGGCAATCGAGCGCTCGTTGGCAACCCCCATCACCAAGCCTCGTCGACCTTCCATCATTTTTCCCATTTTTGCGGACTAATCTTGGAAGCGCGCGAAAGTCAGGGACGCGTTTGTACCACCGAAACCAAAACTGTTTGATAGCGCGCAATTGATTTGAACTTCCTTGCATTCACGAACAATGGGAAGATCGGCAAACTCGTCATCGAGTTCCTGAATATGCGCCGATTCGCACAAGAAACCGTCGCGCATCATCAAAAGCGTGTAGATGGCCTCATGCGCTCCCGCCGCGCCAAGCGAGTGCCCGCTCAATGCTTTCGTTGCGTTGACGGCGGGAATGTCGTCGCCGAAGACCTCTCGCAAGGCCTGGGTCTCGCGCATGTCTCCAACCGGCGTGGAGGTCGCATGCGCATTGATGTATTCGAGTTTGTGCTCAACGCCTTCGAGGGCTTGCTTGATGCAGCGGACGGCGCCTTCGCCCGAAGGCTGCACCATGTCCTTGCCGTCCGAGGTTGCGCCGTAGCCGACCAGTTCGGCGTGAATGCGCGCTCCCCGATTCTTCGCAAATTCAAGCTCCTCCAGCACCAGTGCGCCGCCGCCGCCCGAGATGACGAAGCCGTCGCGGGTTTTATCAAACGGACGCGAGGAGGTCTCCGGCGTTTCGTTGTGCTTCGAGGAGAGCGCGCCCATGGCATCGAACATTATCGAAGTGCTCCAATGCATCGGTTCGCCGCCGCCCACAAGCATCACATCCTGAACTCCCGACCGAATGAAATCGTAGCCGTTGCCGATGCAATGCGCCGAAGTCGCGCACGCCGAGGAGATTGAATAACTCGGTCCTAAAATTTTAAATTCAACGGAAAGATTCGCCGATGTCGTTGAGGTCATGGACTTGGCCACCGAAGTCACCGGCACCCGCCGCGCGCCGCGCGCGCGCGCCGTGTCAATCACCGTCTCAAGAACGCCGGTCGGAGGTCCGCCGCTTCCCATCACCAGCCCCGTGCGGGGATTCGAAACAAACTTCTCCTCCAGTTTCGCGTCCTCAATGGCTTCCTTCAGCGCGATGTAATTCCACATTGCGCCGTCCGCCATGAAACGCGTGACCTTGTCGTCGGGGACGTCCCCTTCGCGCACCTTCGGATACGCATGGACAAGGGAGCGAAATTTATACTGTTCGTGTTCCTCGGCCTTCGAGACTCCCGAACGCGCATGCCGAAGACTGTCGGAGACCTCGTCCAGGTTTCCGCCAATCGAAGAAACAATTCCCATCCCGGTTACAACAACTCGACGCTTCATTTTTTATTCTCCCGATGTTTCAGGCGCGTCCGCAAATAAGCCGACGCGCAAACCCTTTGCCTCGTAAACACGCTTCCCGTCCGCCAGCAGAAAGCCGTTCGCAATTCCCATCACCGCCTTGCGCATGATCACACGGGTAAGATCAATGTGATATTCAATCTTGCGGATGGACGGTAAAATCATTCCGGTAAAGCGCACCTCGTCGACGCCCAGCGCCCGTCCGCGCCCGAGGCCGCCCCGCCATCCGAGGAAAAATCCGAGCAACTGCCACATCGCATCCAGACCGAGGCATCCGGGCATGACCGGATCGTTGATGAAGTGGCATTGGAAGAACCAGTCGTCCGGGCGAATGTTCATCTCCGCGACGATGCCCCCGCGCTGCTCGCTCCCGCCGTCCTCCGAGATGTGCGTGATGCGGTCAAACATCAACATCGGCGGCATCGGCAATTGCGGATTTCCGGCCCCGAACATCTCTCCGCGCGCGCACGACAGCAAATCCTCATATTCAAAACTGGACGGGGGTTTTCCCATGATACAACCCTGCTCGTTTCAACTGTATGCAATTTAGCACATTTCTACCCCTTTGAGCAAAAGGCTTTTATCCCCGCAGGGAAACCGCATTTGCAGGGCGGGCTAATCGGCTTGCGCGGCGGGGTTTCCGAACGGCGGCCTCTTCGTCAAAAAGCTCAACTAATTTGTCCACCATCGCGCCTCCGAGTTGTGCCGCATCGTTGATGGTGACCGCGCGGCGGTAAAAACGCGTGACATCATGACCGATGCCGATGGCTATGAGTTGCACTGACGAACGTTCTTCTATCAATGTGATGGCGCGCCGCAGATGCCGCTCGAGATAATTTCCCTTGTTGACCGAGAGCGTCGAGTCATCCACGGGCGCGCCGTCCGAAATCACCATCAGGATGCGCCGTTGCTCCGGACGCGCAAGCAAACGCCGGTGCGCCCATTGAACCGCTTCGCCATCGATGTTTTCTTTCAACAAACCTTCGCGCAACATCAAGCCCATCGAACGGCGCGCACGCCTCCACGGCATGTCGGCGGCCTTGTAAACGATATGGCGCAATTCGTTCAAACGTCCGGGATAGGGAGGCTTGCCTTGCTCGATCCATTTTTCACGGGCGCGTCCGCCTTTCCACGCACGGGTAGTAAAGCCGAGAATCTCGACTCCCACGCCGCAGCGCTCAAGCGTGCGCGCGAGAATGTCGGCGCAGATCGCGGCGGTGTTAATGGGACGGCCGCGCATGGAACCGGAGTTGTCCAGCAACAAGGAAACAATGGTGTCCTGGAAGCGGGTCTCGCGCTCCACCTTGAACGAAAGCGGCGCGCTCGGATCGCAAATGACCCGCGCCAGCCGCGCGCTGTCGAGAATGCCTTCTTCGAGCTCGAACTCCCAGTCGCGCTTTTGCAGCGCAAGAAGATGCCGTTGCAGTCGGTGGGCGAGACGCGAGGTCGCATTGCGCAACATGTCCAACTGGCGGTCAAGTTGTCCGCGCAACATTTCCATCTCTTCGCTGCCGCACAGGCTTTCGGCCGCGACCTCCTCGTCGAATTCGCGGGCGAAAACGCGATAGTCGGCTTCAAGGCCGTCTTGTGTGTTGGAGGGATATGCGCCCCGCCCGGCATCCATTTCGCCTTGTCCGCCTTCTTCCGCCCGGGCTTCGCTGTCCGCGTCGCCCGCCTGCGCATCGCTTGAATCATCCGATTCTCCCGAAGCGGACGAGCCCGCCGACGGCATCGGATTTGCCTCGTCGTTCTCGCCGGAGTCGGAATCATCCGAAGACTCCGATTCGCTGTCGCTGTTTTCTTGCTGCTCGGAGTCTTCCCGTGTTTCACTCTCGCTGCCTTCCTCGCCCAAGCCCAACTGCGTGATCATCCGCTGAATCTTTTCAGCAAACGCTTCCTGGCTGTCCATATCCTCGCCCAGCAGGTCGAGAAGTTCCCCGGCTTTGTCCTCAATCAACGAACGCCACAACTCAACCATCTCCTGCGCACGCTCGGGAATCTTCGCGCCGCTCAAACGTTCCCGCGCCAGCAACGCGACAACCTCGGCGACATTGCTTTCATCATTTGCCGGTTTTTCGCTTAAATCATGTTCGCGCCATCGTGCATCAAGAACGTCATCAAGATTCTTCGCCACTCCCGCCATGCGCGAAGCGCCAATGGATTCGACGCGCGTTTGCTCCAATAATTCAAACAGTCGGCGCGCTAGTTCGCCTCTAGGCTCAAGGCGCGAATGCAGTGCGGCATCGTGATGTGCGATTTTGAGAGCGGCGGCATCGGCGCGGCCGCGCAAGACGGCAACTTCGCTCGCCTTCATAAAACGTCGCTCGGCAAGAGGCAGTCGAAGGGTGCGCCCCTCAAGGGATTCGCTCTCGCCCGGTCCGAATGAAAGCTCAATGTCCGATTCTCCGGCAATCGACCGGACCGCCACCGTAAGCGCCTGCGAGCGCAGGCTCGCACGGGTCTGCGCGCTCGAGGAAGGGGTGGTGTTGCGGGGCATGGAAGTCGCGATTAAGTGCTCGCCTCGTTTCTGGCTTCCTCGCTGCTCCAGGCCTCGGGCAGGTCTTCGGCAAAGCAGCGCTGGTAGAGCTCGGCAACCGCAGGGCGCTCGAGCTCGTCGCATTTGTTCAGGAAGGTAATCCGGAACGCAAACGAGATGTCCTTAAAGATTTCGGCGTTCTCCGCCCAGGTCAAAACCGTGCGCGGCGACATCACCGTGGAAATATCACCGTTAATGAAGGCCTCGCGCGAAAGTTCGGCAACATTAACCATCTTCGAGACCTCTTTGCGTCCCTTGGGCGTGCGGTACGACTTCGCCTTCGCAAGAATAATCTCCACCTCTTCATCATGGGGGAGGTAGTTGAGAGTCGTGACAATGTTCCAGCGGTCCATTTGTCCCTGGTTGATTTGCTGTGTCCCGTGGTAGAGGCCGCTGGTATCGCCAAGTCCGACGGTGTTGGTCGTCGAAAACAGCCGAAACGCCGGATGCGGTTGAAGCACCCTGTTCTGGTCGAGCAGGGTAAGCTTGCCGGAAGCCTCGAGAATGCGCTGGATGACGAACATCACATCGGGCCTGCCGGCGTCATATTCGTCAAAGACAAGAGCGGTCGGGTGCTGCAGCGCCCACGGCAAAATACCCTCGCGAAACTCCGTTACTTGTTTGCCGTCACGCAGGACGATCGCATCCTTGCCGACGAGATCAATGCGGGAGATGTGACTGTCGAGATTGATGCGAATGCAGGGCCATTTGAGTCGTGCGGCGATTTGTTCGATGTGCGTCGATTTCCCCGTTCCATGATAACCCTGCACCATCACACGGCGGTTATGCGCAAAGCCCGCAAGGATGGCCAGAGTGGTTTCGCGATCGAAGCGGTAATCCGGATCGATCTCGGGGGTGTGCTCGCTTTCACTCGAGAAGGCGGGCACTTTCATATCCGCATCAATGCCGAAGACCTCCCGCGCATTAACTTCTATGTCGGGACGGTTTTCGGAAGGGTGGTCTGTGGCGTTCATGTCAATTAAGGAAGTCGCGTGCTTTGAGGTGGTCGTGGGCGGAAAGAATCTGGATGAGTTTGTCGGCGAGAGCTTCTTTGTCGTTGGCGGAGTCGTCGCCAAGCGCGTCCGGATGGAACTTTTTGATGAGAAGTTTATAGCGCGCTTTGATCTCTTTGCTCGAGGGAATCTTGTTGTCTCCGTCAAAGCCGAGGGTTTCGAGAGCCTTGCGGTCGGCGGGTAGAATTCTCGCGGATGTCTTTGCAGAAGAGACCCTCGAAGGCGCACTGCCGTCGGAGCGCCAACGCTGCAACAACTCCTGAACGCGGTGGCGCAACCATTCGTTCGGATTGCTTCCCTGTTGCGCACCCATCGCCCAAGTCGGACGCATTCCCGTAACGCTCGCCTTTACAAAGGCGTCAATCTCCTCGTCGCTCATGCCGTCCAGGTAATTGTAAGAACTGTTGTAGCTGCGGACATGGTTCAGGCAAAACAAATGATAAAGGGGCTCGCCGTGCGCCTCAATCTGCTCGCGCGATGCCGGCGCCTTGTATCGCGCGGGCAGGGCGCAGCCGGGCCATTCGCACAGCGAAAGGCTCTCGTCCTCCATCTCGTCAGGTTCGCGGTTTCTCGACGAACGCACCGAGTCAAACAATCCGGAATCCAGTCTCATAAGCGCGATTATGGACGCATTCCGGCACGATGGCAACTGCCGCACTGGCAATCTTTGACGTTCTCGTGGTAAGCAGGGGGGATGCCCGTCTCCGCCGCCGAAACCTTCCTGCAAAAGCGTCTATGCGATAGCCTCGCACCGCAGGAATTGGAGATCGTGGACGAGTCGCATCGCCATATCGGGCACGCGGGCGCAAACGCGTCCGGCGTCGGCAGCCACTTCCGCGTGCGCATTGTCGCCGGGGCGTTCGAAGGCCTCTCCCGGGTGCAGCGGCACCGCCTCGTCTATCGTGCGCTTCGGGACGAAGCCGGCGGTGCGCTCGGATGCGGGATTCACGCCCTTGAGCTTATTGCTCTGTCTCCGGGGGAGGAGTCTTCGGAGGCGTAAGCTGAATGGAAATCAGCTGGTTGCGCCGGCGCTCAAGTATTTCAAAACGAAAGCCGTGAAAGTTAAACGCACGCCCAACCTCCGGAATCATGTGAGCCTCGTGAATGACAAGTCCGGCAATCGTGGTGGCTTCCTCGTCCGGAAGGTTCCAGTCCTGCGCGCGGTTGAGATCGCGGATAGCAGTCTCGCCATCGACAATTACGGAACCGTCCGGCATCGCACGGATGCCCTTGGGAGGAAGGTCATGCTCGTCGGCAATGTCGCCGACAATCTCTTCAAGGATGTCTTCAAGGGTAATTATTCCCATTAGCGCTCCGTATTCGTCGACAACGCAGGCAAAGTGGCTCTTGCTTTGTAAAAAGGCGCGCAGTTGTTGGTCGAGGTCGGTGGTTTCGGGAATGAACCACGGCTCGCGAATGAGCGAGGTGACGTCGACGGAATCGATATCTCCCCGGCTTTCGGCAATTGCTTTGAGGATGTCGCGCACATGCAAAATGCCAATGACATTTTCCGCATCCTTGCGCCAGACCGGCACGCGCGTGTGCGGAGAGGTGACGATTTGATCGAAGATCTTACGGCTGCCAAGATCGGCATCAACCATGAACATGTTCTTTCGGTGCACCATCACCTCGCTGACGTCGATCTCGTGAAGGTTAAGAATCCCGCCGAGCATGTCGCGCTCTGCCTTGACGACCTTGCCTTCGCGATGATGCAGATCAATGGTGCTGCGCAAATCTTCATAAGCGCTTAGCAGTTCGCCGCCGCGTCCCGGTTGAATGCGCAGCAGCACCATGAGTCCGTAGACGACAATTTGCAGCGCTTTGGTGACCGGCGTCATCGCCCAGACGAAAAAGCGCAACGGAGTCGCGACCACAAGCGCGAGGCGTTCGGCGTTTCTGATGGCCCAGGTCTTGGGAAGGATTTCGGCAAACACGACCACCAACAGGGTCATGATAAGGGTTGCGTAGATGAGCGCGGCTTGTCCGACCAGCCCGAGAAGGATTTCCGTCGCCAGCACCGAGGCGAGAATATTGACGAGATTGTTGCCGACGAGGATGGTTCCCAGCAGGCGTTCGCGCCCTTCGAGGAGGATGTCGACGAGCCGAGCGCGCTTGTCCCCGTCCGCGGCAAGGCGATGCATCCGCGCGCGCGAAAGCGCCGTCAGCGCCGTTTCCGATCCGGAGAAAAAAGCCGAAAACATCAGTAGCACAACAACCGCTACCAGACTCATCCAAATCATTGCGATTCTTTTCCTGCCATGTCGAGAAAGTCACGCACTTGTTCCGGGTCAATGCCTTCGGCGCGAAAGCAGCGGCCAATTCCGTGCGCCAGTATCAACGTAAGTTTGCCGTCTTTGTTCTTCTTGTCAAGCAACATCGCGTCCATGAGCGTGCTGCCGTCGGTGGGAAAGTCAAACCCGCGCAACGAAGTCGGCAAACCGACGCTGTCGAGGTGTGCACGCA
Source organism: Hyphomicrobiales bacterium (assembly GCA_026708505.1). Lineage (GTDB taxonomy): Bacteria > Pseudomonadota > Alphaproteobacteria > JAPOUT01 > JAPOUT01 > JAPOUT01. Next base: position 39,515 of record JAPOUU010000038.1, read on the forward strand.
CGCGTTCAACGTCTTCTTGCGCGCATAAATCAAGATGGCGGGAAAACCCGAATGCCAGCGACATGCCGACGGCAACCGCTTCGCCGTGAAGCAATTGGTCGCCGTATCCGGCGGCGTGCTCAAGGGCGTGCCCGAAACTATGGCCGAGGTTTAATAATGCGCGTACACCCGCCTCGCGTTCGTCGGCGGCAACAATGGAGGCTTTCGCGCGGCAGGACGACCAGATGGCTTGGCGCAAGGCGGTTGAATCTCCGGCAATGATGTCCTTGCCGCGAGTTTCGAACCAGTTGAACAGGGGCAGGTCGCCGATAAGGGCGTATTTTACCACTTCGGCATAGCCTGCCGCGAGATGGCGCGCCGGCAGAGTCTTCAGCAAAGATGTATCCGCGAGGACGAGGCGTGGTTGGTGGAACACGCCGACAAGGTTTTTGCCTTGCGGAACGTTGATGCCGGTCTTGCCGCCGACGGAGGAGTCGACCTGCGCAAGCAGCGTGGTCGGGATTTGGATAAAATCGATTCCGCGCAGTGCAAGCCCGGCGGCGCATCCGGCAAGGTCGCCGACGACCCCTCCGCCAAAAGCGATTAGCATGTCGCCGCGCTCGATTCTTTTGTCGAGGAGTTGCTCGAGGAGTTTTTGCAATTGTCCAAAACTCTTGCTCGCCTCGCCGGGGGGGATCGGTATCACGTGCGCATTAATTTCTTCGCGTTTTAGGCTCTCGAGCAGCGTGCCCTGGTGTTTCTCTGCGACGGTTTCGTCTGCGACCACGAAGACCCTCGGTCGCTTGAGAAGAGGGCGGAGGAATTCCCCTGCACGCGCGAGCAGTCCGTTGCCAATCATGATATCGTAAGAACGCTCGCCCAACGGGATGTGCACTTGCCCGGAACCGTTCAACAGGCTTTCGGGGAGCGGATTATCGCGCCGCCTAAGTGCAAGCGCCTCAAGTGCTTCAAGGATGTTCTCCACGACGGCGGGTTTGGGGATGCTGCGACTCTGCGTGATGATATCGGCGCCTTCATAAAAACGTTCACGCTTCTTCATCAACTTTTTCAGGATGGTGAGCGGATCGCCTTCGCGCAGTAACGGCCTTCGCTCAAAGCCGCGGCGCGTGAGTCGTTCGGCGAGAGTCTTAAGCGGCGCTTGCAACCAGATAGAAACGCCGTACTGTCGCGCGCACGCCCGAATGCGGGCATCCTCAAATGCTCCGCCGCCGGTCGCCAATACAACGGCCTCGTTGGCAAGAAGGTCGCGGATGGTTTCATATTCACGCTGGCGGAACCATTCTTCTCCATGGGTGTCGAAGATTTCGGAGATGGTTCTGCCCGCATGCGCCTCTATCGCCGCATCGCTGTCCACAAAAGGCAGATGCAAGCGTTTCGCCAACGCCCTGCCGACCGAACTCTTCCCGACTCCCATCAGGCCGACGAGAATTATGCTTCGTCTTTGTCGAAGGGGTAGGGATTCTTGGGTGGAGGTAGAGGTAGGTGCGCTCATATTAACACGGGCGAATGCCGCAGGGGAACGAAGTCAAAGTTACCAAGCGAAGAGACAATTCCCATCATAGGACATGGAAAAGTGTCCTTTGCATAAAATATCTCTGCCAATCAAAACATCAAAATCTGTCCTATGATTTTCGAATTCGTGTCCCCTAAGGATTTCTTGCGGTCCCTCTATCCTCGTTTCAACACCAGAGGAAACCGCTGTTCGTCCCATTACGAATCCGATGCGAAATGCATAGACATTAACATCCTTAGCGCCGGTTACTCCACCTAGTTCCCCTTTTCCAATGGGATTCAATTTGAGTTTTTCGACAACATTGGGTGAGATGTCGGTGCCGTCTGCTCTAGTATCAAGCAATCCTCGGAAAAAATTGTTTTTTCCGAGAATTTTCTCTTTTTCGTGGCCAAACTCGGCGGGGAACACGCAAATAGATGTAATTGGTCCCGAACCGGGATTATATTTAAATGAGAGGATCGACATGGGAAAAGTGTCCGAGATCAATAACTCTGTTGGAAACTTCTTGTACGGAATAGTCGCCTTCCGGACAGAAAGCGTGTGCCGCCTCCAACGCGTCTGCTAACGCATCGTAGTAACCCCGAACCTCGCAATTTTGCAAAAGCGCGAATTTGTTCTTGTGAACATGTAGAATACCCGGCAGGATACTCTTGAAATACTCGTAATTGGCGTCGACTTGTTGTTGGCGTTTGCTGATTGCGTCGCGCATAACCTCTTTGACCTCTGAATCCAAGGATGGATGGGACCCTAGCACACAAAATCTCCATTGTCTAGGCTGTCCGGGCGGCATTGAATCTTGTGGCAATTATCTCTATAATGGCGAATTCGGCGCGGGAGGCCTTCAAATCGGGGGATGAAACAGAGCCATGGGGCAACGGGACAGATGAGTCGAGCGCGTGGATATATCTTGATTGGTTTGGCGGCCATTTTGGTCGTCTCGCTGGTTGGATTCGTCTGGTACGGGGCGCAATGGCGTCCGCCGTCCGAAGAGGTCGAGCGCATCCTGCCGCAATCCGATTTTCCTTACTGATGAACGCAACTACATCCCATAAACCTGCCGCCGCCAAACGCATCGAAATCGCCTATCTTGAGGCGTTCCTCGAGATGATGAGCGCCGAGCGCGCCGCAAGCAAAAACACCCTCGCCGCCTATGAAAGTGACATTCGGGCGTTTGCGGCTTTCCTCAAAGGTCGAGACCCGAGCGTTGCCAAGAGTGATGATTTACTTGCATGGTTGGAACAAGGGTGGCGCGAGTCGTTAACCTCGACGACCCTTGCGCGCCGCCGCGCAAGTTTGCGGGGGTATTACCGTTTTTTGCTTACCGAGGGCATGCGCGAAGACAATCCCTGCCAGCAACTCGGGCGAATGCGCCCGTCTGCGCGCCTTCCGAAAATCCTTTCCATCGAAGAAACTTCCCGCTTGCTCGAAGCGTGCAAGCAGCCCGTTGGCAAAAGCAAAAAGGGCCCTTATCGCCAGGCGCGCCTGACATGCATGGTCGAGATCCTCTATGGCGCGGGTCTGCGTGTATCCGAACTGGCTTCGCTACCGGTGGCGGCGATACAAGGACGCGACCGGCGCCTTCTTCCCGTTCGCGGCAAGGGTGATAAAGAGCGTTTGGTCGCGCTCCACGCCGATGCCGTTCAATCCATTGATCATTGGTTGGAGGTGCGCGGGGCTCATTCAAAGGCATGCGCCAAATCCCGCTGGTTGTTTCCCGCCGGCGACGGCACGCGGCACCTCACGCCCCGCCGCATCGCCCAGTTGCTCAAAGAACTCGCCGTGCGTGCAAACATAGATCCATCGCGGGTTTCTCCCCATGTATTGCGCCACGCTTTCGCCTCGCATTTGCTCGAGAACGGTGCGGATCTTCGTGCGCTGCAGCATCTGCTCGGACATGCGGATATTTCCACCACGCAGATTTACACCCATGTGCTTGAGGAGCGCGCGCGTGCGTTGGTCTTCGATGCGCATCCGTTAGCACGAACCTCCGGAAGAACGGTGAGCTAACGATGCATCTCGAATTTGAAAAACCGCTGGTCGAACTCGAAAGCAAAATAGAGGAATTGCGCGCCCTCGCGCGCGAGCGCGCCGATGTGCGCATCGAGGAGGAAATCGAACGCCTCGAACGCCGCGCCGAAGAACTCTGCGACCAAATCTACGCAACGCTGACTCCATGGCAGAAGACTCAGGTGGCACGCCATCCCGACCGTCCGCATTTTGCCGATTATGTCGAAAATTTATTCGAAGACTTCACGCCGCTTGCCGGCGACCGGCGCTTTGCCGAAGACAGTGCGATCATCGGAGGGATGGCCCGGTTTCGCTCGCATCCGGTTATGCTCATTGGTCACGAAAAAGGCCGCGATACTTCCGACAGGATTGCGCACAATTTCGGAATGGCGATGCCCGAGGGTTATCGCAAGGCGGCGCGCTTGATGGCAATAGCAGACCGCTTTTCCATGCCCGTCGTGGCACTGGTCGACACGCCCGGCGCCTATCCTGGCATCGGCGCCGAGCAGCGCGGCCAGGCAGAAGCGATCGCGCGATGCACCGAATCTTGTTTGGCATTGAGCGTTCCCAACATTGCGGTGATTACCGGCGAGGGAGGCTCCGGCGGCGCGGTCGCGTTGGCGACGGCAAACCGCGTGTTGATGCTGGAGCACGGGATTTACACGGTTGCGTCTCCGGAGGCATGCGCATCGATATTGTGGCGCAGCGCGGAGAAGGCATCTGATGCGGCCGAAGCACTCAAGATAACAGCGGAGAGTTTGCTCAAGATGAAGATAATTGATGACATTCTCCAAGAGCCCCGTGGCGGAGCGCACCGGGACGCCGCCGGAATGATTGCTACGGTCGGCAATACGCTGGAGGAGAGTCTTTTGGATTTATCCCGCATGAATGCGGATGCGGCACGGGACCATCGTCGTGAAAAGTTTTTGCGTATGGGCCGTGGTGCGGAAATGGAAATCGTAGAGTTTTAATCATGTTAGTTGTCAACCTGAATAAAGAAAGGAGATTCTTAATGATTTCTTTTACAATGTTTTCCTGTCGTTGGATTTTCGTTGCCCTGCTGGGAGTTTTGGTTTTTGCGAACGAGTCTTTTGCAGGGGAGGAGCGAGAGCACTTGCTGGATAAAAATTTCTGGTATTACGCCAAAGGCAGTGATGTTATGAAACTTTTGGATGCCGGGGCGGACGTCGACGCTCGGGACGAGGCAGGCCGGACGGCGTTGCATATAGCGGCGCAACATTCAGGTTCGATCGATGCGATAGCAACGCTTTTGTATAATGGCGCCGAGATAAATGTGTACGATGTAAACGGTTGGACGCCGCTGCATTGCGCGGCCGCATTCGGGAGCGATTTGGGCGTGCTGCGTCTGTTGTTGGCGCGCGGCGCGGATGTCTCCGCCCGCGGGAATTTCGGTGCAACGGCGTTGCATTGGGCCGCGGAATTCGCCGATGATTGGGAGGCCATTGTTGTGCTGCTGGACGGGGGCTCGGACGTCTCTGCATTGGATGCGCTCGGTCGCACCCCGTTGCATTGGGCGGCGGCATGGCGTTTTGCGGGAGATTCAGACGCTCCGCGTGTTGTCGGTGTATTGTTGGACCGCGGTGCGCAGGTTGATTTAAAGGACAGTTACGGAACCACACCGCTGCAGCTGGCGATGACTTTGGGACAAAACCACAGAGTCATTCGGATACTGAAAGACGAGTAAAAATACGGGAAGCGCTGCTTCCCGCTTTACTTAGCGGATTGCCCCGTGGCAGTGTTTGTATTTTTTTCCTGAACCGCAGGGGCACGGCGCGTTGCGCCCGACCTTCTTTCTTTGCACGGGGGCTTGTGCGCTTGTCTCCTGCGGATTCCTCTCCTTGCTGCCCGCGCGCTCCGGATCCAAAGCCTGAGATGCTTCGGCGGCGTCATCGCGCCCGGTGAGCGGGTCGATATGGTGCGCCGACATCTCCGGTAAGTCGGACTCTTCCAATTTTGCCATTTCCATGGCACTGGCTTCCGCCTTTTGCGCCTCGGTGTTCTCGACGCGGATGTGCATCAGCTTGCGTGTCACCTCTCCGCGCAGGCGTATCAGCAACGCGGAGAACAATTCCAGCGCTTCGGTTTTATATTCGTTGAGCGGGTCCCTCTGCCCGTAACCGCGCCACCCAATCACTTGGCGCAAATGATCCAGCATGGTGAGGTGCTCGCGCCAGTGGTGGTCCAGAGCTTGTAAAAGCACCGATTTTTCCACCTGGCGCATGATGTCGCCGCGAATCATCGCCGTGGTCGTTGCCATCGCCAAGTCGGACGCTTCAATCAAACGCTCGCGCAATTCGTCCACGCCAAAACCTTCCTCGGCGCTCCACTCTTCCAGCGGAGGCGTGAGGGAGAAGTGGTAGTGGATGTCCTTGGCCAATGCGTCCAGGTCCCACTGCTCGACGTAACTGCGCTCGGGAACGTGACGCTCAATCAAATCGTTGACGAGCTCGTGGCGCATGTCGATGATGATGCCGCTGACATCTTCTTCTTTCATAAAACCGATGCGTTGCTCGAAGATGGCCTTGCGCTGGTCGTTCATGACATCGTCAAATTTGAGCAGGTTTTTGCGAATATCGAAGTTGCGCGCTTCCACCCGCTTTTGCGCCCGCTCGAGGAGTTTGTTGATCCACGGGTGGATGATGGCTTCACCTTCCTGAATTCCGAGTTTTTGCAGCATTCCGTCAATGCGATCGGAACCGAAGATGCTCATCAAATCGTCCTCAAGGCTGAGCAAAAATTTGGACGCGCCGGGATCACCCTGTCGTCCGGAACGGCCGCGCAACTGATTATCGATGCGCCTGCTTTCATGGCGTTCCGTGCCGAGCACGAACAGGCCGCCCTGCCGGATGGCTTCTTCCTTGTCCTTGGCGTGACGGTTTTGGATTGCTTCGATGCGCTCGCGTTGCCATTGGCTTTGATCAGCGCCGAGTTCGTCGGTGAGAAGCATCTCAAGATTGCCGCCGAGCTGGATGTCGGTGCCGCGTCCCGCCATGTTGGTCGCGATGGTCACGGCCGCAGGGGCGCCGGCTTGCGCAATAATGTAGGCTTCTTGTTCGTGATAGCGGGCGTTGAGGACGTTGTGGGGAATCTTGTCCTTCTTCAGCAAGGCAGAGAGAGCATCGGACTTTTCGATGCTCGTGGTGCCGACAAGAATGGGCTGCTTGCGGCTATGGCAGTCTTTGATGATGTCGATGGTCGCAACGGTCTTCTCGCGCACGGTTCTATAAACTTCGTCATCGAAGTCTTCGCGCTGGACGGGCTTGTGCGTGGGGACGTCAACGCTTTCGAGTCCGTAGATGTCGAGGAATTCTTGCGCTTCGGTCAAAGCGGTTCCGGTCATGCCGGCGAGTTTGTCGTAGAGGCGGAAGTAATTCTGGAAGGTGACGGAGGCAAGCGTTCTGTTTTCGGGCTGGATGTCAACGCCCTCTTTTGCTTCGAGTGCTTGGTGGAGTCCTTCCGAATATCTGCGCCCCTCCATCATGCGCCCGGTGAATTCATCAATGATGACGACGCGGTTTTGCCGGACGATATAGTCTTTGTCGCGCTGAAAGAGCTTATGCGCACGCAGCGCTTGATTGACATGATGAACAAGGTTGATATTGGCGCTGTCATAAAGGCCGGTTCCGCTAAGCAGTTCGTTTTCTTCAAGCAGTTGTTCGACATGTTCATTGCCGTCTTCGCTGAGAGTGACGGTTCGTGTTTTAAGGTCAAGCTCGAAGTCTTTTTCCTCAAGGGAAGGGATAAGCGCATCGACTTTGTTGTAAAGGTCGGATTTGTCTTCGATGGCCCCGGAGATGATCAGCGGCGTGCGCGCTTCGTCAATGAGTATGGAATCGACCTCATCGATAATGGCAAAGTGATGCCCGCGTTGCACCATGTTCTCGAGGCTGTATTTCATATTGTCCCGTAGATAGTCAAAGCCGAGTTCATTGTTGGTGCCGTAAGTGATGTCGGCGGCATAGGCGGCCCGGCGTGCGGGATCGTCGATGCCGTGAAGGATGCATCCGACTTCGAGTCCCAGCATTCGATAAATGGCCCCCATCCATTCGGCGTCGCGCTGGGCGAGATAATCGTTGACGGTGACGACATGGACCCCTTTGCCTTCAAGGGCGTTGAGGTAAACCGGCAGGGTTGAAACGAGGGTTTTACCCTCACCGGTTTTCATCTCGGTTATGTAACTGTCATGAAGCGCCATGCCCCCGATGAGCTGCACGTCGTAGTGGCGCTGCGAGAGCGTCCGCTTGGCGGCTTCGCGCACGAGCGCAAAGGCGGGCTCAAGGATGGAATCGAGAGACGCGCCGTTTTCGAGGCGCGCCTTGAAATCAGCGGTTCGCCGGGGAAAGTCGGCGGCATCAAGGGCTTCCATCTCCTGCTCAAGGGCGTTGATATTGGCGATTCGGGCGCGGTATTTTCGCAATTTCCGGTCACTCGGTGTGCCGAAGAGCCGTTTGAGGAGACTTTGCAAGTCGAACATGGAATGTGCCTTTGTTTGAAGGATGGGGAGAGTACCGGCTCCGGAAAGTTATCGCGATAATAGTAAAGCATTCGCCTAGCGTCAATGATTGCTTGCCAAGTGCTCGTGCGGCGGGGATACTTCGGGCATGGAGAAGATTGCGAAAATATCCGTTCCCGGAGGCGTGCGCTTGGGCAGCGTTGCTACGGGTGTGCGTTACCGGGGGCGCAACGACCTCCTGCTGGCGGAGTTTCCCGAGGGGGCGAATGTCGCGGGAGTATTCACACGCTCAAATGTGCAGGCGGCGCCGGTGCGCTGGTGCCGCCGCCATATAGGCACCGGACGCGCCCGGGGGCTTCTGGTGAATGCGGGCAATGCCAACGCCTGTACGGGAAAGCAGGGCGATACGGCGGCGAAGGCCTGCGCTCGCGCGGTTGCAGGGCATTTGGATTGTTCGATGCCGGAGGTGTTGCTGGCGTCAACCGGCGTGATCGGCGAGCCGCTCGAATCGAAGCCGTTGATAAAAGGCATCGAGAGTGCATGCGGATGTTTGGGCGGCGGCAAGTCGCGATGGCGCGAAGCGGCACGCGCGATTATGACGACGGATACTTTTCCCAAGGTGGTTTCGCATCGATTCGAGGCGAACGGCGTCAGTTATGTTCTCAACGGCATTGCAAAAGGGTCCGGCATGATAGCGCCGAACATGGCAACGATGTTGGCGTTCTTCTTTACCGATGCAAGGATCTCGAAGGCATCGCTGGGACGGTCGTTGCGGGACGCGGTTGAAGAGAGCTTTCATCGCATCAGCGTTGATGGCGATAGCTCGACGAACGACAGCGTTTTGTTGTTTGCCACGGGTGCAGCATCGGAGAAGTCGCTCTCGGCAAAAGGGTTGCGCCGGTTCGGTGAAGTGTTGCGCGCGGCCGCCGGCGAATTGGCGCGGCTGATAGTTGTGGACGGAGAAGGAGCGCGCAAATTTGTCACGATTGAAGTGAAAGGAGCGGTGTCGAAGCCGAGTGCGCGGCGTGTTGGTTTCGCGGTTGCGAATTCACCGCTGGTAAAGACGGCGCTTTCGGGCGAAGACGCCAATTGGGGACGCATTGCGATGGCGGTCGGCAAGTCGGGCGAACGCATTGATGCGACGCGTTTGGCAATCTCGATGGGCGGTGTAACGCTTGCGAGGAGGGGCGCGGCGGTTGTGCTGGGTAGCGGCGACAAGCGTAAACTTGCTCGACACATGCGTGCACGCGAGATTCACATCGGTATTTCGTTGGGAGCGGGGAAGGGCGCCGATGAGGTCTGGACTTGTGATTTGTCGCACGAATACGTCTCGATCAATGCGGATTACCGAAGTTAGGTGCCGGCAATGTCGGAGTTGCGGATGGTTGCGGCGTGCGTGTTGGTCGATAGTGACGGACGCGTGTTGCTGACGAAGCGTCCGGAAGGGAAGTCGTTAGCGGGGTTGTGGGAATTTCCCGGCGGCAAGATGGAAGCGGGGGAGTCGCCGGAGGCGTGTTTGTGCCGCGAGTTGAACGAGGAATTGGGGATTGACGTCACCATCTCATGCCTGGCGCCGCTGACTTTCGCGAGCCACTTTTACGAGGAGGAGGATTTTCGCGTGTTGTTGCTGGTGTATTTGTGCATGCGCTGGGAGGGGATCGTGCGCGCTATGGAGGGACAAGAGATGCGCTGGGTTGCTGTTCGCGACCTGAACAAATACGAGATGCCTGCGGCGGATGTGTCCTTGCAGGCGCGTCTGCGCGATTGGCTTTAACGGCCTTCATCGGGTGCATGCCCGATGAGATAGACGAGGGGGAAGGATGCGCGAATGCCCCCTTCATCGTGGGGAAACCGTTGGCGGTATATGTCTTCTGCGTGGCGCATCACCGTGCGCGAGAGAGGCGTGCCCGGAGCGGCAAGCACGCCGGTCTCCCCCATCGCCCGTAAATTGCCGACGAGATCGGTGAGACTTTCATATTTTAGCGTGAGACGTTCAATGTCCGCGATGGCATGGAGAAATCCAGCGCGCGCGAGGAGATTGCCAAGCGTTGGCAGCTCGGCGAAGGGAGCGATTCGAGGTTGCGGCTCCCTTCCGGCGAGGAGTTCGGCCTCATGAAGACTTGCGCGCAGTTCCTCAAGCGTGCCTTCACCGAACATCACGGCAAGGAAGATTCCCTTCGGGCGCAAAGCACGCCGGCATTGCAGAAGCGCTCCGGGCAAGTCATTGACGTGATGGAGGTTTAGGATGCTGGCAATAAGGTCGAATTGTTTTTGTTTGAGCGGGAGGGCTTCCTGGTTTGCGGCGAAGGCTTTGTGTTTGGATGCTTGCGCCGCGACGGCCGGAGCGATGTCGCAGGCGAACAGATCGTTGATGCGTTCCTTGGCCGGGGTGTTTTTGAGGCTTGCGCTTCCGGTTCCGATTTCGAGGGCCCTTGGGAAAGTTCTATCCAGAGCTTGGATTCTCTCGGCGATTTCTCCACCAACGTATTGGTGGATGGAAGACTCGAAGCGGTTCTGCCGTGCGAATGCCTGACGACGTGCTTTGATGCGTTGTGTATTGAAGATTTGCGGTGCGCTCACGGGCGTTACTTTATCTGCCGTTAGACTTCGTCATAATTGCGTTTACCCGTCAACGCGACGCTTTTCCTGAAATCTAATCTCTTGCATTCAGCATTTCTTGCAGGAAGATTTCACTTTTCTCGGGACCCACCCAGTTATTCCGGTCGAAGGCCTCATCGGCAAGTGCTGCCCAACACATATTCTCAAGATTCTCGAAGTGCTCATACTCCTTTGCAGAGAGGAGAACGGCAGCGGGCTTGTTATTTTCTTGGATGGCAACCGGACTCTTCTGCACTCTTTTCAAGAGGTCGCTGAGTTGTCTTTTGGCTTTTTCTACGCTGATGGTTTTCATAAGTGCTCTCGAGGGCGTAACCGATCTTGGGGGGCAGGGTGAGGACATTATATCTACCACGAATCACGGTAGAATGTAATTAATCGGGCCTAAAATACCCCGGAAAAGGGCGGTTTTTAAGAATAAAAGCAATCATAGATTGCGTAACGCGATATATACTATCCTTATGGGGGGAATGAGGTGATTCTAGAGCATTGAGGAACGATAGAGTAAGGGTTGTCGCAAATGGGTATTCCTGATTATAACAGAATGACACGTCCGCTTCTGGAGTATTTGATAGAAGTAGATGGGGTGGTGGAACTTGCCACTATCCGTGAAGAAATCGCGAGAATGTTTGATGTTACGGAGGAAGATCAACAAGAACGTCTTAACAACGGAGAGAGACGGTTTGTTAACCGTGTGCGCTGGGTTGCCCATGATATGAGATCTGCCGGTTTGTTGCGGTCGCCCCGGCGCGGTTGTTTCGAGGTCACACAAGAGGGCAGGGATGAATTTCAGAAGGAAACGAAACTTAGTCATAAATATCTTAAGCAACGGCACGAAGATCTCAAACATCTCCGCCAAGGAACATTATCGATCGAAGAAAGAAATGTATCGATAAAGCCGCAACAGGTGGAAGAAACAGCCGGTTTGGAAGCGAGTGATGAGATAAATGATTTAACGCCGGATGAAGAAATAGAGAATGCGCTTGAGCAAATTGACGAAGCTTTGGCGGTGGAGCTTTTGGAGCGCACGTACGAAATTGGTCACAAGAGGTTCGAGCAGTTAACCGTCGATTTATTGGTGAAAATGGGATACGGCAAGGGAGGTAAAAGAACCGGAGGTCCGAAAGACGGAGGTATTGACGGCATTATCTACGAAGATGAACTGGGCTTCATACAAATTGGCATTCAAGCCAAATGCAATGCCGAAGATAACAAAGTCAGTGGAGGGGAGATGAGCAAATTCTCAGGCGCATTGGAAAGAAAAGGTTTGCAAAAAGGCGTCTTTGTTACCACTTCTTCTTTTACATCCGATGCAGATAGCGCGGCGAAAGAGGTGACGGGCCAAGGGAAGAAATCCATCATCACCATCAATGGCGAACAGTTGGCGAAACTGATGATCAAGCATGGTATTGGCTGCGAAGGGAAGACCCTTATCAAGAACACGATAGACAAAAACTTTTGGCAGATGGACGAGAAATAAAAAGCTAAGAGCTTGTTGCGTCCAGGCCTTGGTCATAATCGCCGACCTCATCGAATTGGCGCAGACGCGTATCGATGTCGGTGAATATCGTCTTCATGTCCTCGCCTGAAACCAGACTCTCCACCACCACCACCAAGCTTGGTTTGTTCGACGACGCGCGGACCAATCCCCAGCTTCCGTCGTCCAGCACAAAGCGGATGCCGTCCACCTCGATGGTTTCGGCGATTTTGCGCCCCGCGACAGTCTCGTTGCGGCGGGCCAAATCGGCATACTCCTTCGTCACAGCTTCGACCACCGCGTGTTTGCGCTCATCGGGACAATAGACTCCCATCGTTGGCGAGACGAAACTTTTTTCCAAGTCGTCGTAGAGTTCACCGAGCGTTTTCTCCTCGCGGCAGAGCAGCTCGCACAATAGCACCGCTCCCAGCATTGCATCGTCGTACCCGCGTCCGATAGGTTCGGCGAAGAAAAAGTGCCCACTTTTTTCGAAGCCCGCCAACGCTCCCGTCTTCGCTATCCGGCGCTTGATATGCGAGTGTCCGGTTTTGTAATACTCAACGCTTGCGCCATGCTGCCGGAGGACGGCATCACGCTCGAAGATGCCGGTGGTTTTGCTATCGACGACAAAGTGCGCGCCCTCATTGTGCGATGCCAAGGACCTCGCCATTAAAAGTCCGATTTTATCGGCAAACAGGATGCGCCCGCGTTCGTCGATAACGCCGCAACGGTCTCCGTCGCCATCGAAAGCCAGGCCGAAGTCCGCACCTTCCTGCAACACCATCTCGCGCAGAGCTTCGAGCATGTCGAGATGTTCGGGATTTGGCTCGTGGTTTGGGAAGGACGGATCCGGTTCGCAATCCATGGCGAGGACGCGTGCGCCGAGTCGTCGGAGCAATTGCGGCGCGAAGATGCCTGCGGTTCCGTTTCCGCAAGCGGCAACAAGACGGAGGCCGCGGGTGAACCCCGGGCGTGCGGCGAGGTCGTCGAGGTATTTTTCTTGGATGCCTTCGATGCAACGGTAGATTCCGCCGGGATGCGGCGGGCATGCGCCTTCGAGCGTGATGTCGCGCAGCCGCGCCATTTCTTCGGGCCCGAAAGTGAGCGGATGCGTTGCGCCCATTTTGAATCCGGTCCATCCGTTTGGATTGTGGCTGGCGGTGACCATTGCGACGGCATCGGCATCAAGAGCCTTTCGCGCGAAGTATGCGGTCGGGGAAAGCCCGAGCCCGATGTCGAGGACTTCCATGCCGGCGCTGACGAGCCCGAGTGCGAGTGCTTGCTGGATGGCGAGGGAGTAGCCGCGAAAGTCGCGTCCGACGACAATGCGTTGCGGCGCCGCATCGGAGGCCTCGGGAGCTTGCTCGCGCAGGAATGTGCCAAGCCCCGCACCGAGCCTTTGGACGCCGAGCAGATTGATTTCTTCGGGGTAGCGCCATCGCGCGTCGTAATCGCGAAAGCCCCGCGGCTCAATGACGGGAGAGCTCTCGCGCACGAGAAAATCGTCCAGGGGAATATCGGCTAAAGGCATGTCGGACGCACTTGGGGGCATAATGTCGCTTTCTATCGTATGGCCGCGAGCACCCGCTCACCGGCAACTTGCAATTCGAAACGGTAAGTATAGGCGGTTATGAGAAAAAGAAAAATCGCACCCCACGCGAGAATTCCCTTGATAAGGAATGCGGCGTTGAAACGGCGCCTCGAAACCCAAGACAGCAATCCTATGGGAACCAATACCCATGCATAACCCTGCGGCTGTCCAATTCCTTCTCGAAAATGGATTGCCACAATTAAGACCAGAACGATAAACGCAACCAGCGCGATATCGATCCACATCCAAATTTTGTCCTCCCTGTCAAAGTGCTGCGAGTTGTTCTTCATACATCGCCCTATACTGAAATGATTCCATCTAATATATCCCATCTTTCTTCAAGCCGCTTGCACTTCGAGCAAAATCGATTACAACAAATTGATGCATTGATGCTTGTCAGGAGAGCGGGGACGGGGTATTTTCCACAAGAAAGGGGGAAATGATAAAAAACCGCTATTTTGTTGTGTGAAATATGGACAATCAGCCGATGAAATTACCGAAGTCGTTGCCTCGCTTTGAGCCGGGATGGGTCTGGCTGGCCGGGGCGGGTCCGGGCGATGCGGGGCTGTTGAGTTTGCATGCGCTTCACGCGCTGGGACAGGCGGACGTTGTCGTGCATGATGCGCTGGTAAGCGCCGAGGTGCTTTCATTGGCGCGCTCGGGCGCGAGGCTGGAGTATGCCGGCAAGCGCGGCGGCAAGCCGTCGCATTCGCAGGGAGACATATCCCTGCGGTTGATTGAGCTGGCGCGGCGCGGCGAAAGGGTGCTGCGTCTCAAGGGGGGCGATCCGATGTTGTTCGGGCGCGGTGCCGAGGAGGCTTTGGCGCTGCTTTCGGCGAAGGTTCCGTTTCGAATTATTCCGGGTATTAGCGCGGGGCTGGGAGCGATGGCGTGCGCGGGGATTGCGCTGACCCATCGGGACTATACCCACGCGGTGACATTTTTGACCGGACACGATATGGCGCCGGCGAAAAATTTGAGCGCGCCGCCTTTGGACTGGAACGCGCTTGCAACGGGTTCTCCGGTGCTGGTGATTTACATGGGGTTGAGCAATTTGGAAACAATCGTTGAGCAGTTGCTCTCGAACGGACGTTCGCGTGAGGAGCCTTTAGCGATAGTGAGCGAGGTTTCCCTTCCGGGACAGCGCGTTCTGGAGACGAATCTGGGGAACGCCGTTGCCGATGCCAAAGCCGCGAACATGCCGACGCCTGCGCTTTTGGTGGTGGGAGAAATCTTGCGTCTGCGCGAGCAACTGTGCCCGAGCGAACCGGCAGAGGAAGAAAAGATTTCCCGAGTCGTTTAGTCCTGCGCCGACTTTTGTGCGCGGCGCTGCGCGTTGCGATTCGCCCCTCCCCGGCGTTTTCGGGTGAGAGGCAGCCGGGCGGGCAATTGCTCGAGAATCTCCTGACGCTGTTGCGGTTCAAGGCTGCGCCAAGCGGAAATCTCCTTGGATTTCCTGCCGCAACCCCGGCAAAACCCGCTGGCCATATCGATTTCGCATACGCCGATACAGGGACTCTCGATTTGCGTTTCGAGAATGTCGTCGGGCTTAACCGCCACTTTCGCCGTATTTCTGCTCAATGAGTTCGCGTGTGTCGCTTTCGCGCAAGGCTTCATTGCGGTCGAGTCGGTCGATAATTGAGATGCCGTCGTCCGCGGTGGCAGTGACGTCCGCGCCGCTGTCAAAGAGGAGCTGGAGGAGGGGCTCGCTGGTCGAGAATTCCGCCGCGGCGAGAATCGGTGTGAGTCCTTCCTTGGAGCGCGCTTCGATGTTTGCACCGCGTTTGAGCAGCAACGCCGCACTAACCGGAGAGGCGGCATTCGCCGCGGCCCAGTGCAGCGGCGTGAAGCCGTTGCTGTCCTGGAACTCAATATCCGCGCCCCGGTTGAGCAGCAGCTTCACAACTCCGTCACCGACGTTGAAGCCGGCGGCGATGTGGAGGGGATGCGCGCCGTCCCGGTCTTTCGCGTGGATGTCGGCGCCTTGATTGAGCAGCGTGATGATAATGCGCGAATCCGTTGTAAATCCGGACGCAAGATGCAGGGGCGTCCAGAGAAACTCCGGTTCAACGATGTGGATGCTCGCGCCGTTTTGAATCATGTTCTCGATCTCGTCGGCATTGGTTTGTTTCCAAAATTCCGGAGTGACAAGTCTCTGATCGGCATACGAGGGCGCTGAGGCAAACATGCCGACAAGTGCGAGTGTGACGATGGTTAGGCTCAAAAAGAGTTTATTCATTATTTGGTGTCCTCTGAAACAATTCACGGTTCGGATTCAGTAGTATATCACGGATTATTCTGGCGGCGTAAAGCCTCTGCCTCCAGCAATTTCGCGGCCTTGACTATCTCATGTTCCGAGATAATTTGCAACGGGGTTTTGCCGTATTTGTCGGTAATGGCGTTATCCGCGCCGTGCTTGAGGAGAAGCCCGATAATCCTCGAATCTCCCCGCCGGGCCGCCAGATGCAGGGGGGTAGAGCCGCTGTTGTCGCGGGAATTGATGTCCGCCCCGCCGTTTATGAGCGCCTCCATGACCTCAACATGGGGGGATTCGTGGACCGAGATATGCAGGGGCGTCCAGCCGTCTTCGTCCCGGATGTTGATGTCGGCGCCCAGATCCAAAAGCGCAACCGTCATGGCAGGGTCTTCGTTTACCGTCACCGCCCAGTGCAGGGGCGTGAGATCCAGATCGGCGCGTGCGTTCAAGTCCGCGCCGTTTTCCAGGAGGAGTACGAGTTTTTGCGGCGATGTCGCCTGCGCGGCGGCAACGTGCAGCGGCGTTCCTTTTGAGGCGTTGCGCGCGTCCACATCCGCGCCTGCCTGCAGCAGAGCTTTTCCCGCCCCGATATCCTCGCCGAAGGCCGCCCACAAATGCAACGGCGTTGCCCATTCCTCATCGCGTTCGGACACATCGCCGCCGCGCTCAAGCAGGAACTCGACATGTTTGGCTCCGGCGTCTTTCCAAAAATCCGGCTCCAGGAGCGCTTCGCCCAGACGCTCCTGTGCCTGCGCGGAGGCGATCGCCGCAAGCAAGGACAAAAATGAAAAAGTGACGACTCGAAGCATTTTTAAATCTCACGTGGTTGCAAAGACAAGACATGCCGCAAGCAGGAAGCCGGTCTCCGCGAATATCTGGCTCGCGCCAAGGACATCGCCCGTGCGTCCGCCGAGTTGCCGCTTTGCCCAAAAAGACAATCCTGCAAGCAGTGCGCCGCCCAGCAATATTGCCAGCACGACGGCTTTCATGCCCAATAGTATCACACCGGGCAGGATTCCCAGAAGCGCGGCGACGGCAAGCGCGGAATTCGGGGGCGTTTCCAGGAGCGTTGCGCTCAGGCCGTCTTCACGGGCGTTGGGAAGCGCGCGTGCAAGCAATCCCATCGCGGCGCGGGAAAATGCGCCCGCACCGAGCAGGGCGACGGCGGCGAGGACGGGCGAGACGCTTCCCAGTGCCGTGAGAGTTGCCAGCCGCAGCAAAAAGCCGAGCAGCAGGGCGGCGACTCCAAAAGTGCCGATGCGGCTATCGTGCAAAATCTCGAGACGCCGCTCTTGTGTCTGCCCGCCGAGACTGTCGGCAATATCGCCGAGTCCGTCTTCATGGAGAAGTCCGGAACTCGCAATGTAGCCTGCCATCGCGAGGAGGGCGCAGACTATCGCGGGCAGCCCGAACATGTTGGCGAAGAGGTAGATTGCGGCGCCGATTGCGCCGAGGATTCCCCCCACTACCGGAAAGGAGCGGATATCCAATTCGCTTGCGCTTGCCTCCGATGTTTTCGCTCCGGGCAGGATGGTAAGAAAACGCCAGTCGGCGCGGAAACCTTGTAGCAATTCGTTAAGCGACCATCCTTGCGGGGAGCCATCGGGCGGGGTATTTGCTGTCATTGGTTGCGTTGTCGTGTGGTTGGTTGTAATCCAAGCATAGAGCAATTTTTTCCGTAGGAGTATACGCCATGAAAGCCGAGTCGAATCTTCCGCGCAATTTCGCCGACATCCTCGCGTTGATGGAGGCGCTTCCTTCCGCCGACGAGAACGCCCTTGAGGCGACCCGCGCGCGGGACGCCTGCCTGACGAAGCCTGCGGGTTCGCTCGGGAGACTGGAAGTGCTCGCGCAATGGCTGTCGGCGTGGCAGGCGATGTCTCCGCCGGTGCTGGAGGCTCCCGTTGCGCTGGTGTTTGCGGGCAATCACGGAGTGACGTGCAAGGGGGTGTCCGCCTTTCCCATCGAGGTTACCGAACAGATGGTTTCGAACTTTGCCTCGGGCGGCGCCGCGATCAACCAGATCGCCTCGCATCACGGGATGGCCTTGCAGGTTGTTCCCCTGGACTTGGAGACTCCCACGCAGGATTTGTCGACAACGGCCGCGATGAGCGAGTCGGAGTGTGTTGATGCTTTCGTCGCGGGAATGTCCGCCCTGCCCGATCGCGTTGACCTGTTGTGCGTGGGGGAGATGGGGATAGGCAACACAACGGCCGCTTCGGCTTTGTGTGCGGGATTGTTTGGCGCGGATGGCAATGATGCCGATGTATCGCGCTGGGTCGGGCCGGGCACGGGTGTTGAAGGCGATGCCTTGGCGCGCAAGCGCGAAGTTGTCGCCGAGGCGGTTGCGTTGCACGGAGCGTCGGCGAGGGCATCGGCACTGGAAGGTTTGCGCCGACTCGGCGGACGCGAGTTCGCGGCCATCACCGGCGCGGTTTTGCAGGCGCGTCTTCGGCATATTCCCGTGGTGCTGGACGGTTTTGCGGCAACGGCATCGGCGGCGGTGCTGTCTTGCCTGCATGAAGACGGTTTGGCGCATTGCGTCGCGGGACATCTCTCGGCGGAGCCGGCGCACCGGCTCTTGCTCGAGCGTCTCGGTCTCAAGCCGCTGCTCGATTTGGACATGCGCCTGGGCGAGGCGTCCGGCGCGGCGGTGGCGGTCGGTTTGATTCGATGCGCGGTTGCGCTTCACACCGGCATGGCGACCTTTGAGGAAGCCGCGGTATCGGGCAAGCTGGCAGACTAGCGCGGCGCGACCATATCCTGCGGTCTTACGATTTTGTCGAAATCCTCGGCGCTGACATAACCCAGCCGCACGGCTTCCTCGCGCAGGGTTGTCCCGTTGGCATGCGCACTCTTGGCGATTTCGGTTGCCTTGTCGTAACCGATATGCGGCGCGAGCGCGGTCACCAGCATGAGGGAACGTTCCATTAGTTCGGCGATGCGGGCGCGGTTGGGCTCGGTTCCGGCAACGCATTTTTCAGCAAAACTGACGCAGGCATCGCCAATCAACCGAATGGACTGGAGCAGATTGTATGCAAGCACGGGCTTGAAGACGTTGAGTTCGAAGTGTCCTTGTGTTCCCGCGAAACTTATGGCCGCATTGTTGCCGATGACTTGCGCGCACACCATGGTCATGGCTTCGCATTGCGTCGGGTTGACCTTGCCGGGCATGATGGACGATCCCGGCTCGTTGGCAGGCAGCATGAGTTCGCCGAGTCCCGAACGCGGACCCGATCCGAGCAGGCGCATGTCGTTTGCGATTTTGAACAGGCTCGCGGCGATGGTCGTGAGCGCGCCGGAGCATTCGACGATGGCATCATGTGCGGCGAGGGATTCGAATTTGTTCGGGGCGGTTTGGAAGGGCAGGCCGGTAATGTCGGCGACTTCCTTGGCGAAGGCTTCGTCGAATCCGACGGGCGCGTTGAGTCCTGTGCCCACAGCCGTTCCGCCCTGCGCAAGCAGATAAAGCCGGGGCAGCGTGGTCTGGATGCGCTCGAGGGCGTAGTCGAGCTGCGTGACATATCCCGAGAATTCCTGCCCGAGCGTCAGGGGTGTTGCGTCCTGCAGGTGCGTGCGCCCGATCTTGATGATGTCGTTCCATGCGCTTGCGTGCTTTTGGAGGGCGTCTTTGAGCGTTGTGATTCCGGGTTGCAGCACATGAACGATTTGCTCAACGGCGGCAATGTGCATGGCGGTCGGGAAGGTGTCGTTGGAGGATTGTCCCCGATTGACGTGATCGTTGGGATGAACCGGGTCTTTTGTGCCCATCGTGCCCCCGAGGATTTCGATGGCCCTGTTGGCGATAACCTCGTTCGCGTTCATGTTGGACTGGGTTCCGGAGCCGGTTTGCCAAACAACGAGAGGGAAGTGGTCGTTGCGTTTGCCTTCGACGACTTCTTGTGCGGCTTGGATGATTGCGTTGCCGAGTTTGGCTTCAAGGGTTCCGTTGTCGACATTTGCCCTTGCGGCGGCCTGCTTGACGATTCCGAGCGCGCGGATGAGCGGGACGGGCAGGGTTTCGTTGCCTATCTTGAAGTTGCCGAGCGAGCGTTGTGTTTGCGCGCCCCAGTATTTGTCGGCGGGGACCTTCAAGGTTCCGAAAGAATCACTTTCGTTTCGTGTTGTGGCCATGGCGTTGTCTTTCTTCGGTTATTGGCTGGAAACGCAAACGGGATGCAACGGAAACTTCACGCTTACGCATTGCCGGTTGGTCCGTTCGGGCGCCGATGTTGCGGAAAGTCGACATGCAGGATGCTGGACTCTTCCGACAACTCCTCCACCTGGACGGCGGCCTTTTTGTCGGCGGCTTCGGCGGCGTGCGCCTTTTTTTCGACGGGCGTGAACTGCAGCCGGAAGGATGCCGCCGGGTCGGTGAAATCCTGGATGGCATCGAAGGGAATTGTGAGTCGTTGCAGATGTTTTTTGAACGACAATGTGATGGAGAAGTCCTTCTCGCCGACTACAAGGTCTTCATATTGATGCTGCACGACGATGGTCATGTGCTTGGGATACTCGCTGCGAAGTTTTTCAGGGAGTACGACTCCCTCGCGTGTCGTGTCAAAGCGTATGTAGAAATGGTGATCGCCGGGAAGTCCCTGCTCGGCGACTTGCGCGAGAGCGTTTCGAATGACACCGCGCAACGCCTGCTTGGTGAAGGCGTTGTAGTTAATGGCAAAGGATCTGGGCGCGTTGTTGCTCATGACGCCTCCGTGCGTTCGCATGTGCGCCCGGGATGTTCGGGACGGGACGCGAAGCCTCCGGCATTGTTCATGGTTGCGATGTTGTTGGCGATGGCAGGGGTGCTCCGGCGGGCGGGTCTGACGGCGCGCGTGCGCTCCAATCCGCTGTCCGCGTCCATGGTGGTGGCAAGCCGCCCGTCAAAATCAATGCTCATGGTAACTAATGTGGCGCAAGCACGGGCATAGGTCAAGGAAGACCGCAAAACCCCGAAGCAACGAGATAGATTTCCGCCGATTCGCCCCGTGACGCTTTCGGTTTAAAGCGCGTGATCGAGTCGAAACGCTTGCGCCAGTCCGCGAGCATTTCCTTTTCGTCCGCGCCGTCTCCGCCGCGCAGCAGCTTGCAGCACAGCGTTCCGCCGGACGCAAGAACGCCGCCGGAGGCAAACGCTTCAACATTGCGGCATAATTCGAGGGAGCGTTGATAATCCACCAGACGGTTTCCGCTGACATTCGCCAGCATGTCCGACAACACCACGTTCACACGTCCGTCCAGTGCCTCCAAAACCTTCGCGGATAAATCGGCAGCGGGGAACTCGGCTCGAAGAACGCGGCATCCGGAGATCGGTTCCATCTCAAGAACATCCACCGCAACGACCCGCTCGAGACCTTTGCGCGCTCCCACGCGTTTTGCCGCAACTTGCGACCATCCGCCGGGCGCCGCCCCCAAATCCACCACTTTCGAGCCTTTGCGAAGAAATCCGAAGCGCTCGTTTATCTCAACGAGTTTGTAGGCCGAGCGCGAGCGATAGCCCTCGCGCGCCGCCGCCTTTACATAGGCGTCGCGGCGGTCCCGTTGCAGCCAGCGCGACGAGGAGGCGGAAACTTTCTTGCGAGAATGATTCATTCTGATAGCATAACCTATGCTATCCTGATCCGTTCATGATTAATAAGGAGTCGCGTTGATGAAGATGCCCGTCCCCGATAGCGAGACCATCGCCTCGAAGGATGCCCTCGTTTCGGGCCTTCGCAAAATCCTCCCGTCCGAAGACGTTATTGATGATCCTGCGGCCCTGCGGGCGTTTGAAAGCGACGGACTCAGCGCCTACCGGCAGCCTCCCCTGATTGCGGTGCTGCCTTCGAACACCGGGCAAGTCTCCGAAGTATTGCGTTTTTGCGCGCAACACGGCGTGAAGGTCGTGCCCCGGGGCGCGGGAACCTCGCTTTCGGGCGGCGCGCTTCCGCTTGCCGATGGAATCTTGCTGGGGCTCAGTCGTTTTAACAGCATCCTCGATATTGATTACGACAATCGCTGTCTGACCGTGCAGCCGGGCGTGACCAACCTTGCCATCTCGAAGGCGGTTGATGCGGACGGCTTTTACTATGCACCGGACCCGTCCAGCCAGTACGCATGCAGCATCGGCGGGAACGTTGCCGAAAATTCGGGGGGAGTTCATTGCCTTAAATACGGACTTACCAGCAACAATCTTTTGGGACTTGAAGCGGTTTTGATAAACGGAGACGTGGTGCGCATCGGCGGTGCGGCGATGGAGCGTCCCGGATACGACCTTCTCGGCCTGCTCACGGGCTCCGAAGGGCTGCTTGCCGTGATTACCGAGGTTACCGTTCGCATACTTCCCAAACCTCCCTTGGCGCGCGCAATGCTTTTGGGTTTCACAACCGCCACCGCCGCCGCCAAGAGCGTAAGCGCAATCATCCGCGCCGGCATCATTCCCGCGGGCATGGAGATGATGGACAAAGCCGCCGTTCACGCCGTTGAGGATTTTGTTCACGCCGGTTATCCGCTGGACGTTGAGGCGTTGCTGATTGTCGAACTGGACGGCGTTGAAGCCGAAATCGACCACGGCATTGCCATAGCGAGTTCGATCGCCAAAGAACACGGCGCATGTTTCGAGCAGGTGTCCCAAAGCGAGGAGGAGCGTTTGGGGTTCTGGGCGGGCCGCAAGGCCGCGTTTGCGGCGGCGGGCCGCATGTCCCCGGATTATTACTGCGTGGACGGAACCATTCCGCGCCGCGCTCTTCCCGAAGTTCTCGAAGCCATGAACGAAATGTCCGCACGTTACGGCCTGCGCGTGGCGAACGTGTTTCATGCCGGCGACGGCAATTTGCATCCCCTGATTCTCTATGACGCGAATGTTGAGGGCGAGCTTGAACGCGCGGAGGATTTCGGCGCGGACATTTTGCGCATGTGCGTCGACAAGGGCGGCGTGCTGACCGGAGAACACGGCGTTGGCGTTGAAAAACGCGACCTGATGGAGGAGGTGTTTTCACAGACCGACCTGGATGTTCAACAGCGCGTGAAATGCGCCTTTGATCCCACGTCGCTTCTTAATCCGGGCAAGATGTTTCCACGCTTGCGCCGTTGTGCCGAATTGGGAGCGATGCACGTGCACGGCGGCAAACTCGCTTTCCCCGAACTTCCCCGTTATTAACCCGCGACCGAAAGGAGCAAACCAAATGAAGCAATCTAAACCTGTTTTACACCACGCGCCCCACTCGCGTTCGCAGATGTCCTTGTGCATGCTGGAGGAGGTCGGCGTTGATTACGATCTGCGTCTCATTGATTTGGTTAAGGGGGAACAGAAGCAGTCGCAATTCCACGAGATTAATTCCATGGAGAAAGTTCCCGTGCTCCAACACGGCGATGCCACCGTGTGCGAGACCGGCGCGATTTTGTCCTATCTCGCCGACGCCTATCCCGAAGCAGGGCTTGCACCCGCACCAGGAGCAAGCCGCGAGCGCGCCGAATATCTGCGCTGGCTTTTCTTCGGCGGTAATTGCATCGAGCCGGCCGCGATGGAGTTGTTTTCACCGCGCAAGGAGCCTCTCAATCCCGGACAAGCGAGCTGGGGAGACTTCCCCCGGGTATTGCAGGCGTTGCGCGAGGTTCTCAGCGAGCGCGACTATCTCCTGGGCGACAAGTTCTGCGCGGCGGATGTTTTGGTGGGCAACCAGGTGGGGTTTCTTATCCGTTTCAAGAGCATTGATCCTGCGAAAGAGATTGCGCTTGCCGCTTACGCCGAGCGTTGCGAGTCCCGTTCTGCATGGAAGCGTATGCGTGAACATGAAGCGAAGCACCCTAATCCTTGGGCGTGATGTTGTGGCAAAGCAGGAATAATGATGTAGAGGGGTGTGTAATGGTTATTGAAAGAAAAAGTTTGCTTTCCAAGTATCATGACATACTACAAGAGAAACTGGAAGGACGGCGTGGAGAATTTTTATACCGAGGGCAAGAAAATGCTGACTGGTATCTTCGCTCCGGGGCTGTTCGGCGCATTTTCCCAGGAGAGAACACGACAAAATTGCAGGAACTTATCGAAAAACATAAAGAAGATTTCGATTTTCATGAAGAAATTTTACGTTATCACGAAGAGAAATTACTCGAACAAGTCAAACTTAGGGGATGGCATCGCGAGATTGGTGGGCGCAAGTTAAAGGACTTAGAATTATTAGCGAAGTTGCAACATTACGGCGCGGCCACTTGTCTGTTAGATTTTACCACTCGTTTTGATGTTGCTCTTTGGTTTGCCTGCAAAAAAACGCAAGGCCAGGAAAAAGACGGAATGGTTTTTATTGTTGATATTGGTATTCCGCCCATACCCATATTATGGGATTTATGGCGAATTGGATCAAACGATATAGACTGCAGCATTAGTAAAATATTGCGTTTCGAGACACGTAAGACAAGGAACCAAAACAAAGATTCGCCAAAATTTTGGTATTGGCACCCGGAGACCTTGATGGGAAGAATGCTTAGCCAAGAGAGTCGATTTCTTTTTGGTTTAGAGGACATTCCTGACGACGGGGCGGAAGAAATTCTTCCTAAGGGGCTTTATCTTTTTAATATTCAGATTCAAAAAGAGGACAAAGAGATGTTGCTTATGGAGTTGAAGCAACATCATGGTTTGTCTCAGGAAAGTATTATTTCTGATATTCAAGGATTTGCCGTTGCTAACAATTATCAGGCATCTTTCCAACGGAAAAGTGCTGAGGATTATATGGAAGAGGGTATGAAAAATTTTCATATTGGTAAATTTCCGGATGCTATTAAAAATTTCGATAAAATGGTAGAGATGGATCAGGAAAATTTTGAAGCTCTGTTGTTTCGCGCCACCACGAAATTTTTTCTGGGGTTAGAAAAGCAATTACCGCAAAAGCAAACTGAATCAGAGTTGCCGTATGCCAAATATTACCAAGAAGCTATTCAAGATTGTAATGAGGTGATAAAACAGAAGCCGGACTCTGCTGAAGCTTACTCTCTTCTCTATCTACTAAATTTTGTATTAAAAAAACTTGATGAGGCGCGTACTAATTTACAAACTTCGTGGCGCTTATATGATCAGCAGGGAAATCAAAAGGGAAAAGAGCGCGCGGAGGAGCAATTGCGGCAATTGAATGACGTGGAACAGTCCAAAGGCAAACCTCTTAAACCCTAAGTGAAAGTGCATGAATAAAGAGCATATGAAAATATCCGGTAGGATTCGTCCTGTTGATATAGAAGAGTTGTGTGCGGCGATTGTCTCAAGCGTCGAGCAAAATACACGCCTTCGGCTTCACGGGATGGACTCAAAGCGTGGATGGTCAAGCGCGTGGTGTGTTCCCGCACAACGTTCGAGTAAGGATCTTCATGCATTAGATATGAGAGGTTTCGATGGCATCGATATTTATGAGCCGGAGGAGTTAGTCTTGCGCGTGGGGGCCGCTACGCCGATGTCGGAGATTCAAAAACATCTGCAAGGAAACCAGCAGGAACTTTCTTTTGATCCTCCCGACTTCGCACCTCTCTATGGTGGAATAGCGGGGACAGGAACGCTAGGCGGTGTCATTGCGTGCAATCTATCAGGTTCAAGGCGGGTGCGTTCGGGCGCGGCAAGAGACTGCGTACTTGGTATTGAGGCGGTATCAGGACGCGGCGAACTTTTCCGGTCCGGCGGGCGCGTGATGAAAAATGTTACCGGTTACGATTTGCCAAAATTGTTAACTGGTTCACACGGCATGCTTGCTGCCATGACGCAGATCACCATGAAGGTGCTACCGGCGAGTGAGACAAGTGTGAGCGTATTGTTCTTCAATCTCGAACCCGACCGTGCTGTTGTTGTGATGACTCAGGCGCTATCGTCCGCTTATGAAGTTTCTGCTGCCGTCTATCTGCCCGCATCCGTGGCAACGCAAGCGGTTCCCGCTGCAACGAACACTCTAACCGTCTTGCGTCTGGAAGGAGCGGAGAAATCCTTACCGGCGCGGGTGGAGCTTTTACGCAAACATCTTATGGAACATGGCGACAGTGAACTTCTCCAAGACGATGAGAGTCGTGCGTTGTGGTCTTTTATTGGGGATGCGCGTTTCTTTGCCACGGGGGAGCGGCGCGAGGATTTGTTGTGGCGATTGTTTCTGCCGCCGTCTCGTTCTCATCATATCGACGCATTTGTGCGGCAATTAGGCGAAGCATATTATTTTCTCGATTGGGGCGGAGGTTTGGCGTGGCTGGGTATCTCCAACGAGATAAAAGAGAAACGCGTGGCATGCGAGAAAGTCGCGGCTTTTGCCCTTGAGCAGGGAGGATACGGTGTGCTTGTTCGTGCGCCGGATGAGTTGTGCGGCGTCTTCGGGGGTTTCAGCGCATTGGGTGCGGTCGAGAATGCCTTGATGGAGCGGGTGCGGGCGGCGTTTGACCCGGACGGAGTCTTTTCTCCCGTGTAGGTTTGGCAGATGCGTACCGACTTTCCCGTTTCCCAAGATCCTCGGATGAATCAGTCCGAGGAGATTTTGCGCACGTGTGTTCACTGCGGCATGTGCAATGCGGCGTGCCCGACTTATTCGCTTACCGGCAGCGAACTGGACGGGCCACGCGGACGGATTTATCTCATTAAGAATCTGCTTGAGGGGGACACGGAGTCTTCGCCGATTGTGCGCAAGCACCTGGACAATTGTCTTACGTGTTTGGCGTGCGTGGATGCATGCCCTTCGGGTGTCGATTATGCGCA
This sequence comes from Hyphomicrobiales bacterium, assembly GCA_026708505.1. Lineage (GTDB taxonomy): Bacteria > Pseudomonadota > Alphaproteobacteria > JAPOUT01 > JAPOUT01 > JAPOUT01. Next base: position 66,137 of record JAPOUU010000038.1, read on the forward strand.
CTTGCTGGACTATGGCCGCGAGATTGTCGAGACAGCGCCTCCACGCTCTCTAATCATGCGGTTGTTTCGCTATGTCCTTGCAATTGTGTTGACGCGTCCAAAACTCTTCGCTCTCTCTTTGACGGCGGCAAGGTGGATTGCACCTTTGAAAGTGTTGATGCCATCGATTTTGCATCCTTTGTTCGATGCAATTCCCGGGCGTGTGAGCAAGCCCGCTACTACGCCGATGGCGCCACAACATCCCCGTGCCCGGATAGCTTTGTTGGACGGCTGCGTTCAGCAAATTGTTGCGCCGAATATTAACGCTGCTACTGCGAGTTTGTTGGCGCGTCATGGAGTCGAGAGTATTGCTTGCCCGGAAGTATCCTGTTGTGGCGCATTGCAATGGCACTTGGGATTTCATCGAGAGGCGCGTGCGCGTGCGCGTGACAACATTCGTGCGTGGTTGCGCGAAGTCGATGGCAAAGGCCTCGATTCGCTGGTGATGACGGCTTCGGGATGCGGCGCGGTGATTCGAGATTATCCCGCCTGGTTTCACGATGATCCCGAGACCAAAAAAGCCGCCGAGCGAATCGCTTCCATGACTAAAGACATCGCCGAATATGTCGCGGGGCTGGAACCGCGAATCGATGATTCGAATACCTCGCACATTGGTTCCCTGCCGGTTGCCTATCACGGGGCCTGTTCATTGGCGAACGGCGGGCGATTCCAGGATAAAGGCCGCGAAACTCTTGAATGCGCGGGATTTTCTCTATGTCCTCCGCCGGTTTCGGGGATGTGCTGCGGTTCGGCGGGGGCGTATCATTTGTTGCGTCCCGGGTTTTCGAAGCAGTTGGGGGCGCGTAAAATCGCCGAACTTGAGGCTCTCAAGCCCAAGATTATCGCGACCGGCAATATCGGGTGCATGATACAGATTCGCTCCAGGACTGACATTCCCGTTGTACACACGGTCGAATTGCTCGAATGGGCTGCCGGCGGCGATGCTCCCGAATCATTTGCTTGATTTTTCTACGGAAAAGTCCTATATTAATGGTGCTGGTTTTCCAGCTATGGCGATAAACGTTTCGCATAATAATCCCATCGGACCCGGGGGCAGTACCCGGCGCCTCCACCATCACCGACTACCGAATATGGGGGCGAAATAGGATCGACGAGGGCCTAAAGGCGATGCTTTCGCTCGGCATGGTACCACCGCATCGGGCCAAACCTATAGTTGCCAATGACAACTATGCGGAACTTCGCCTCGCTGCGTAAGCGGCGCGGTTAGTTCGACTTAAAGTCCTGATTCCGTCGCTGGAGTTAGGCGGGGTTTTGGCGGGCGCCTGGCAACAGAAGCCCGCCGCTTTTCCTGCAGCGAACATCTAGTCGTTTTCCTTTCCGGGGTAGACGCGCAATCGCTTTCGACTCTTCAAACAACCTGCATCGATACCCGGTAAAGAGTTTTGATTACGACCGCCGATTTTTCTCGTTGGTCAGAGATGCCTACGATGGAGGGAACAAGAAAAAGCCGGTGGTCAGGACAACTCCGATTGTGAGTATGACATAGTGTAGGATTCTCGCGTTCACCTTTTGAATGATTGCTCCGCCGCAGAGTCCTCCGATAACCGCTCCGGCGAAGGTAGCGATGGCTTGGGGCCAAGCGATGATTCCGGCGTAGGCGTAGAGCGTGACGGAGACGACTCCGATGAAAGCAAGAGAAAGATTCTTGACCGCTTGTCGTGTGACCATGTTGTCGATGCCGGCAATCGTCAGTAGCGAGAGAAATAAGAATCCAACGCCTGCGCCAAAATATCCGCAATAAAAGGCGACAACGCATGTTGCGACCGCGAGCAGTATGGGGGCGCACCTGCGTAGCGTTGGCGACGGATTAGGAAAGTGTTTTCGTGCGAGTCGAATGGCGGGCTCCGTGAGGGCATAGAGGGTCGTCGCCAGGAGCAGCATCCACGGGACGAGATCGGCGAAGATAGAGGGCCCTGCAAGCAGTGCGAGGGACCCGCATACGCCCGCGATTAGGGAGAGTGTGATGATGAGAGGATATTGTTTGCATGCGGAGACGAGCTCTTTGCGCAGGGGTATGAGCGCCATTGCGTTTCCGGGCAGGAGAGCAACGAAGTTGGAAGCGTTTGCGATGAAGGGAGGCAGGCCCGTGGCGATGAATATAGGGAAGGTTATGAAGGTGCTGCCGCCTGCAATGGCGTTAATGACCCCACCAACGATGCCCGTTACAAAGAGCAAGATTAGGACTGGCAGTGAGGGAATTTCGAAAACAGGCATGGCGGGGAAAAACGAACAGGATGGGTCGGAGGATTGTAGCGCAAGATATGGAGACGTTTCGAAGAATATTTTATCTAAAATACGGAACGTGATTTTGTAGCTTCGTCAGTATTTCATAGTCTTTCTCGTAAAGATAGGCTTTAAATGAGAGCCTTTTCACGCTTAACGTAACATGCGCAATCTTTTGAATAATGCTGCTTTTACGGACGTATGAATCCTCTCGGGAAAATCACCGGGAAGAGAGGCTTCCAGCCGTGCCATGGCACGCTCGGCCTGGTCGGCAATCTCATCAATGGCGGTGCGGGTTATAGCTTCCGGAAGCTTGGCTCGGCTGCCTGTTTGCATAAAATGACGCGCATGAATTTTGTCTATGCGATAGTGGTTGTTGTCACCAACGGCCATGGCCAATTTCATATGGGAATGCCGGATTTGCCCGGCGTCACAATAGGGTTGGGCTGTCAGGACGTCGTAAAGCGGTGTCAGGGAAAATCCGCCCTCTGGTTTCAAAAAGATGCTGAAATTTTTGGCGTGGCCGTCTATTGCGCTTATCAACCAGAACAGGATTTGCGCTTTTAGCACGGTTTTCCGGTCTTCCTCCGGTTCGTCACTTCCTTTGAGCATATCTAAAATATTCATTATTCCGGGTCCCCTATCGCTCTGATATTTCTTTGTCGGTAGCACCGACAGGGCTTGGCAGAAGTCTTCTTGCGGCAGACGGAGGAGTCGCCCGTCCTTTGTCCAGAGGCGGTCGAATCGTTTGATAACCAAGGCCTTCGTGCCTGCAAAGCTTTGAATTTGCGCGTCGTTGACCTTCAGGGAGAATGCTTCCATCAACTTCAAGCAGTAAAACTCATTCTCAACGCTGTTCGATAGATCCAGGCCGTTTGGCAGTTTTCCAATTTGTGTTTTGAAGATGTGGGTTGTTGGCGTGGTGCCGTATGGCCTCAACCATTTTTCCTTGTATCGCAACAAGGCTGTTTTTTCCTGTACTCCCGCTATTGAAATGCGAAAGTCCTCTTCACGACTCAGGCCCAAGGGCGCTTGCTTCAGGTTTTTGAGAAGGTCTGCGATCTTGTCGTCGGAAATGATTTCACCGTTTATCGCCGTGCCGCCCATATTCACTTCGGTATCTTCCGGAGCAAACTGAAGAGCGCCGACGCAGTCACGACCGATGGCAGAAAGAAGGCTGTAAGCGTCCGTTCCCAACGCGTCGACTTTCTCGGCCACTTGACGTTTCATCGCAGTTGAGTCCGGGAGCAGGTTTTCAAACACCGCTATGACAATCTCTCCGTGCGCGGGTTTTTCACGAAGCGGCAGGGAAAGCGATATAGGAAAATTGTTCTTCCATTCCAACCAACTCACGTCGTACCGGAACTGAATTGCGCCACTAGGTTGTTTCAGTAATCTGCCGACAAGCCGATTGTTTAAAAAAACCCGTAAAGGCGCGTATTGCCGATGGCGTGGCATCAGAACAGATTCTCGATATCGGATTCTTGCTTCTTGGTTCTGGGCTTGCCAAGGAGATCCAGATCAAGGGCTGCGAGAATGCTCAGGATTGTTTCTATTTTTGTCGCCGGATTGCCGTTCTCGATCTGGGAGATGGTTTCCTGGCGGAAGCCCGCTTTTTCGCCGAGCTTTGTCTGGCTCCAGCGCAATTTCTCGCGGGAGCGCCGAATCAGATTGCCGACCTGTTTGGGCGTGCGTACAAGTTCCATCGTGCTTCTGCGTCTCCTCGATTCGAAATTTCCTTATCGTGATTAGAGCATAATTATTTTTTATGTGTCAAATGGCATAAATATAAAATATGATAATTAGCTAATAAAACGCTTTTATGGTTACGCAGCGCGCCTGCTTTGTGGTAATGGTAAAAGCAGCAAACTTGATATGCTTGGATGGCGGTGCTGATATCGGCGCACGGTCCCGTAGCTCAGTCGGATAGAGCGCTAGCCTCCGAAGCTAGAGGTCACAGGTTCGAATCCTGTCGGGACCGCCATTATGCTCCGTGATAATCGTGCGCTTCTTCGTGGGTGAGGCGGAGGAAGACTTCTTCCAAGTCGGCTTCATCAACGGAGACATCGCGGACGTTAACGCCTCCTTGTCGTATTTTGTCGAGCAGCGCACCGACAGGCTCTTCATCCCGACGATAGGTGATGCACAAACGTCCGTCTTCATCGAGATGGGCATCCTCTCCATTAAGCGTCTCGGGGATGCGGTCAAGGGGCGTTTCCGGAACGACTTTGAGAGTCTTTCTGTCGATACGGTGCAGCAGATCCTGCGTTGGCTCGCATACAATAACCGCACCTTTGTCGATGATTGCGATTTCATCGCAGAGTTCTTGTGCTTCGGCGAGATAGTGCGTGGTCAGGACGATGGTCGCGCCTCGCTCGCGCAACTTTTTCATATACTCCCAGAGATGCCGTCGCAGTTCAACGTCAACGCCTGCGGTTGGCTCGTCCAAAATCATTACCGGAGGATCATGCGCCAATGCCTTCGCCACCAGAAGCCTTCGCCGCATGCCTCCCGAAAGCGAGCGTGTGTTGACATGCGCTTTGTCCTCCAAGCCCATCGCGCGCAGAATTTCCATGGAGCGTCGTTTCGAGCGTGGCACGTCGTAGAGTCCGGCCTGGAGTTCCAGGATTTCGAGGGGAGAGAAATATGCGTCAATGCTGAGTTCCTGCGGAACGACCCCAATAGATACGGCTGCATGCCGCGGATTTACATCGATATCGAATCCCCAGATTCGGGCTTGTCCCGAGGTTTTGGTGGTGAGCCCGGCGAGGATATTGATGAAGGTGGACTTGCCTGCACCGTTCGGCCCCAGCAGTCCGAAAATGGAGCCGCGCGGGACTTTGAGGTTGATATTGCGCAGGGCTTCTTTGGAGGGGCTTCTGCCCGAGGGGGCGTATGTTTTGCAGAGTTGGCGGGTTTCTATGGCGAAAACGACATCTTGGGTTGGTATATTCATGCTGTTGTGTGTAGCATTATGGGAGATTCTAGGCAATCGCAATCGGAGTTGTAGATTATGAAATCAAAGAGCAAGGATAATTCGCATCTCTACTTGGTGGACGGCTCCGGCTATATCTTCCGCGCCTATCACGCATTGCCGCCTTTGACGCGCAAGAGCGACAGGATGCCTGTCGGGGCGGTTTCCGGATTTTGTTCGATGTTGTTCAAGTTGGTGCAGGAGGCGCGTGTGCAGGAAGGGGCGCATCTTGCCATTGTGTTTGATGCGGGAAGCAAAAGTTTTCGCAACAAAATCTATCCCGAATATAAAGCGCATCGACCGCCCACGCCTGAAGACCTTGCTCCGCAGTTTGCCCTGACACGTCGTGCAGTCGAGGCGTTTGGAATTGTCGGAATGGAGATGGAAGACTTCGAAGCGGACGACATTATTGCGACTTATGCGCATCGTGCACGGGCGCAGGGCATGGATGTGACGATTCTGTCTTCGGACAAGGATTT